>JAGXHC010000118.1 GCA_024636405.1 Sulfitobacter sp.
ATCGGCAGCGGTCTTTGCCATGGTTTCGTCAATAAGATTGCCTGACTGGTGCCGTTCCAGATTGATCAGAAACTCCCACAGGTGCATGCAGGATTCCTCCAACGTTTCGCACCGCCCGGCGAGGTTCTGTCCTTCGTCGCCGGGCGCATCGCGCAAGTCGCGCAATTGGCGCATCATGCGGCTTACCGTCGGTTTGATGTCGCGCGCGCATTCCGTGGCAAAGCTGGCAAGCACTGCTTCGACTTCCGACCGGCGAAACGTCTGCGTGGCGATCTGCCGTGACAGCACGGATTTCTGCAAGGCGTTGGTGACCGAGCGGCTGAAGGAGGCGGCGTTCAATTCATCCTTGGTGATATAGTCGCTGCACCCGCCCTTGATCGCGGCAAGTGCGGTGTCATCCTGACCTTGTCCGGTGACCATGATCACGGCGCTGTTGCAGTTGCGTGGCGACAGGCGGATCGCGCTCAGCGCGTCAATCCCGGTGCCGTCGGGCAAGTTATGATCAATGAAGATCAGGTTGAAGGCCGTGCGCGACAGACAGTCGTCCAATTGCGCCAGACACGTGGCATAGGTGACGGTGGTTTGCATCTCCAGCCCCGAACACAGCCGCGCCAGCCGGTGCCGGTCAAAGCGTTCATCGTCCAGGATCAATATTGCCACACTGGTTGGCAATCTGATCGCGGTCTTTGGCTGATCCGTCATGGCATCCTGCGCGCGTGGCGTCCTTTGGGGGCGGTGTTCGGGCACTCTAGCCGCGCCGGGCTTAACTACGGGTTAAAGCCCCCGTTGCAGGGCGCGGCGTGGCGCGTTAAAGCCAGCCGCATGACTGATCCAACCCGCCCCCGCCGCAACTTCTATGGCCGCCTGAAAGGCAAAACCCTCAAGAAATCCCAGAGGGGGTATCTTGAGGAGGATCTGGACGCGCTATCGCCCGGTGCCGTGGACTGGGACGTCAATCCGGGGCGCGCGCCGCTGGATCTGCAGGGGCTGTTCGGGGGCAGGCCGGTCTGGCTTGAGATCGGCTTTGGCGGGGGGGAGCATCTGGTGCATCAGGCCGCCGCCAACCGCGACGTCGGCATCATCGGGTGCGAACCCTATCTTAACGGGGTGGCCATGTTGCTGGGCAAGATACGGCGCGCAGGCGTAGATAATCTGGCGATATATCCGGGCGATGTGCGTGACATGTTCGATGTGCTGCCCGAAGCCAGCATTGACCGGGCGTTTCTGCTGTACCCTGATCCATGGCCCAAGACGCGCCACCACCGCCGCCGCTTTGTGACGCCGGAACATCTGGAGCCGCTGGCGCGCGTGCTGAAACCCGGTGCGATCTTGCGTGTGGCAACGGATATCGAGGATTATGTGCGCCAGACGCTGGAACAGGTGCCGCGCCACGGGTTTGAATGGCTGGCCGAGCGGGCGCAGGACTGGCAAGACCCTTGGGATGACTGGCTGTCCACGCGGTACGAACAAAAGGCGCTCCGCGAAGGCCGGGTGCCGCATTACCTGACATTCCGCAAGACCTGAGCGGACCCCGGCAACAGGCCGATGCGGATCTGCTTGTGACATCACCTTGCACCCCCACGCGTGGCGGCGCATCTTGGCCGGAACTTTAACGAAAGGCGCAGGGCATGAAGGTTGTCGTAATGGGGGCGGGCGTCATTGGCGTAACCACCGCGTATTATCTGGCCAAACAAGGCGCCGACGTGGTGGTCATCGACCGTCAGTCCGGTCCGGGGCTGGAGACAAGCTATGCCAATGCCGGGCAGTTGAGCTATGGCATGACGTCGCCCTGGGCCGCGCCAGGCATCCCGGTGAAGGCCGTAAAATGGATGTTCATGAAACGGCGGCCGCTGTTTATCTGGCCGCTGATCAGCCCGACCATGTGGAAGTGGTGCGTGCAGATGGTGCGCAACTGCAACGAAGAAAGCTATCGCGTCAACAAGGGGCGCATGGTGCGGGTGTCGAGCTATTCGCGCGATGTGATGCCGGAGCTGATTGAGGAAACCGGCATTCAATATGACGGGCGCGCACAGGGCACTTTGCAGCTGTTCCGCACCGCTAAGCAAATGAAGGCATCCAAGGCCGATCAGGAAATTCTGGCCGAGTACGATTCCCCCTATGAGGTGCTGGGCCGCGATGCCTGTATCGAAGTTGAGCCGGCGCTGTCCGAGGTGCGGGGCAAATTTGTGGGCGGTCTGCGCCTGACCGCCGACCGCACCGGAGACTGCCGCCTGTTCACGATCGCATTGACCGAAAAATGTGTGCAGATGGGGGTGCAGTTCCACTATGGCCAGTCGATTCGTTCCATCGCGGTGGAAGACGGCAGAATTGCCGGCGTTGATACAGAAATTGCCGGGCGCATCACCGGGGATGCCTATGTGTGTGCGATGGGCAGTTATGCGGTGAACGTGCTGAACCCAATCGGGATCAAATTGCCGATCTATCCGGTCAAAGGCTATTCGGTCACGTTGCCGGTGACCGACGACCGTTTTGCACCGCAATCCACGATCATGGACGAGACGCACAAAGTTGCAATTACCCGTCTGGGGGACCGCATCCGGGTGGCAGGACAGGCCGAGATTGCGGGATATTCCAACCGTCTTGGCCCGCATGCCACGGACACGGTGAAACATGTGATTGGTGATCTTTTTCCCAAAGGCGGCGATATTTCGCGCGCTGAAGGCTGGACCGGTCTGCGCCCGATGACGCCGGACGGCACGCCGGTTCTGGGGCCGACGCAATATGATAATTTGTTCGTGAACACGGGCCACGGGACTTTGGGCTGGACCATGGCCTGCGGGTCTGGGCGCGCGGTGGCCGATATCGTGCTGGGCAAGCCGCCGGAGATTTCGATGGACGGGTTAACGGCTGCGCGTTACGCGCGCTGACCCAAACGAAAGCAGGCCCCGCACGTTTGCCGGGGCCTGCATGTTTTTATCGAAGCGGCGTAATTTATTCCGCCATCACCAGAACCGCCTTGGTATTGGTAAACTCCAGCATGCCAAAGCCGCCATGTTCGCGGCCATAGCCGCTGTCCTTGACGCCGCCGAAGGGCATGTTGGGCGTGGCCAGACCAAAGCCGTTGATAAAGATCATGCCGGTGTCAAATTCCTCCTCTGCCATCTCCACGGCGCGTTTCACATCGCGTGAGATGATGCCGCCGCCAAGGCCGAATTTGCTGTCATTGGCAATCCGCATGCAATCCGCATCATCCTTGGCATGGATCAGCGACGCGACCGGGCCGAACAATTCATCATCGTACGCGGGCTGGCCCGGTTTCACATTCCCAAGTACGGTCGCGGGGTAATAATACCCGTCGCCCGACACCATCTCGCCGCCGCACAGGATCTCGGCGCCTTTGGCGACGCTTTGTTCAACCTGCTTGTGCAGATCGTCGCGCAGGTCCTTGCGCGCCATCGGGCCAAGATCGGAATCCTTGCTGGTGGGGTCGCCGTGTTTGATGGCCTGCATGCCCTTTACAAACGCGGCTTTGAAATCCTCATAGACGGCATCGGCCACGATAAAGCGTTTCGCAGCAACACAGGTTTCACCGTTGTTATAAATCCGCCCCATAACGCAGATTTTCGCGGCCTTTTCGATATCAGCGTCAGACAGCACTAGGTAGGCGTCATTCGAGCCCAGCTCCAGCACGGTCTTTTTCAACGCCTTGCCAGCCTTCTGCGCAATGTCGCGGCCCGCGGCGGGGCTGCCGGTTATAGTCACACCGCGCACAAGTTCATGGTCGATGACGGCATCGGATTGATCGTGGCTGATGATCAGCGCGAAAAACAGCCCCTCGGGCAGGCCCGCATCGCGGTAAATCTCTTCCAGCATCTGGCCCGATCCGGCAACGTTGGACGCGTGTTTCAGCAATACACCGTTTCCTGCCATCAGATTGGCGATGGAATAGCGGACCACCTGATAGGCGGGAAAGTTCCAGGGCTGGATGCCGTATATAACGCCGATTGGGGCATGCACGACGCGGCCCCGCTTGCCGTTCTGGATCTCACGATCCTCAGAGGCCAGCACGGTGGGGCCCTGATCGGCGGTGTAGTCGCAGATCCCTGCGCAAAGGTCGATCTCCTGTCCGCACTGGCTTAGCAGTTTGCCCATCTCGTCAGTCATCAGCGCTGCCAGTTCATCCTTGCGGGCGCGCAATCCTTCCCCGATGGCTTTGATCACCTTGCCGCGCTCTTTGTGGGATTTCAGGCGCCAGTCGCGAAAGGCGTCGTGGCAGGCCTGGATGCGGTCCTCAAGCTGGGCATCGCTGAGATAGCTGTGGGTTGCGATCTTTTGGCCGGTGGCAGGGTTGGTGGTGTCGAATGACTTTGACATGTGGTTTCTCCATTAAGGTTCCGGGATCAACGTGTCCGCGCGCGCCGTGTTCCGTATGATGGACGAGACGTGATCGCTGGGCTAAGACGGGCGCAGAATTTGCGGCGGACCCAATATGTCGAGGACCCAATATGTCGAGCCACGGTGACCCCATCCCGATGATCTCCCGCGCATGCGGCCCGCTGACCGGGACCGCGCATGTGCCGGGCGACAAATCGATCTCGCATCGCGCGCTGATCCTAGGCGCGCTGAGCGTGGGGGAAACCACGATTACCGGGTTGCTGGAGGGCCAGGACGTGCTGGACACCGGCAAGGCAATGCGCGCCTTTGGGGCAGAGGTCACGGATCATGGCGGCGGCGCGTGGTCGGTCTTCGGTGTCGGCGTGGGCGGGTTTGCCGAACCGCTGGGCGTGATAGATTGCGGCAACTCCGGCACCGGTGTGCGGCTGATCATGGGGGCAATGGCGACCTCGCCGATCAGCGCGACGTTTACCGGCGATGCCAGCCTGAACGGACGGCCCATGGCACGGGTCACGGACCCGCTGGCGCTGTTTGGCGCGCAGGCCGTTGGGCGTGCTGGCGGGCGGTTGCCGATGACGATTGTGGGTGCGGCGGATCCGGTGCCGGTGCGCTATGTGGTGCCGGTGCCGTCGGCGCAGGTGAAATCGGCGGTGCTGCTGGCGGGGTTGAACGTGCGCGGTCAAACCGTTGTCATCGAGGCGGAGGCGACCCGCGATCACACCGAGCGGATGCTGGTTGGCTTTGGCGCGGAAATTACCGTTGAGCAGACCGACGAGGGGCGGGTCATTACCCTGACCGGTCAGCCGGAATTGCAGGCGCAGCATATCGAGGTTCCGCGTGATCCGTCCTCGGCGGCTTTTGCGGTCTGTGCGGCGCTGATTGTGCCCGGCTCTGACGTGCTGGTGCCCGGTATCGGGCTGAACCCGACGCGGGCGGGGCTGTTCACCACCCTGCGCGAGATGGGTGCGGACCTGAGCTATGAGAATGAGCGTGAGGAGGGCGGAGAGCCTGTCGCGGATCTGCGGGCGCGATTTTCGCCCGATCTGCGGGGCATCGAGGTGCCGCCCGAGCGGGCCGCGTCGATGATTGATGAATATCCGGTGTTGTCGGTGGTGGCGGCATTCGCCAGTGGCCAGACGGTAATGCGGGGCGTGAAAGAGTTGCGCGTCAAGGAAAGCGACAGGATTGACGCCATGGCCACCGGCCTGCGCGCCAACGGCGTGACGGTGCAGGACGGCCCGGATTGGTGGATCGTCACCGGGTTGGGTCACGGCAAAGTGCCGGGCGGGGCCGAATGCAAAAGCCATCTTGATCACCGGATTGCGATGTCGTTCCTGATCCTTGGCATGGCGGCGCAGGCCCCGGTGCGGGTGGATGACGGCGGGCCGATTGCCACGTCCTTTCCGATATTCGAGCCGCTGATGGCGGGCCTTGGCGCACAGGTCACGCGGTGCGATCCGGCATGAGCATGGCCGCGCGCGCGATCCTTGCCATCGGCGTGCTGGCCGGGCTGTGTTTTGCGGGCCTCGCGGTGATGAGCAAGCTGTGGATTGAGCCGCCCGGTCAGGCAATTTTCGATGCGCGGCTGTTTGGCTATGACGTGGCGGCGGTGGATGCTTTTCTGCTGGCGCTAAGCCCGGAGGGGCGCGAGATCTATCTGGGACCGTTCCGGGTGTTGGATACCGTGTTTCCCGCCCTTGCCGCGCTGGCATTGGGCGCGGTGATCTGGCGTCAGTCAGCGGGGCTGCATACGGTGGCGCGGTTGGGGATGCTGGTGCTGCCGGCCAGCTATCTGATGATGGATTACGCTGAAAATGCCCTGCTGGCCGATATCATCTGGCGCGGGGTCGGCGCGGTGGAACACACCGTGCTGCGCGCGAGCCAGTTCACAACGGCGAAATGGGCGCTTTTGGGGCTTAGCGGGCTTGCCGCGCTGGGGACATGGCGCATCGCACCTAAGACAAAAAGGGCAAAGCAATGACAGTTCAGATTTTCACAGTGGCGATCGACGGACCAGCAGCAGCGGGCAAAGGCACGCTGTCCAAGGCGGTGGCCGCGCATTTCGGTTTCGCGCATCTGGACACAGGTCTGCTTTACCGTGCGGTGGCCGCCAAGGTTCTGGCCGGGATGGACGCGGCCGAGGCGGCGCAGACGCTTGCCACGGATGATCTGGAAAACGATGCGTTG
>JAGXHC010000119.1 GCA_024636405.1 Sulfitobacter sp.
AACTGCTGCGCAGCGCCGGCGCTGATCAGATAAATGCTGGTGATCACAAGCCCCCAGTGTGCCCAGCTTTGGGGGTGGAAATCGACCCAAGCGGCCCAGCCGGCAAAGAAGGTCCAGGCCAACGCCATTGGCAGGGTCACGCTGCGCCAGCGTTCGGTGCGCACGGGGTGCACGAATTTGATCGGGGCGAACATGGTCACGGCAAGGATGGTCACGACGATCAAGCTGACCCACCAGACGGGTTGAAGTGCAAACAGCACCAGCACCAGCATATTCCAGCAGCCCGGAAAGCCGGAGAAGGAGTTGTCCTTGGTCTTCATGCGGGTGTCGGCGAAATACATCGCAGAGGCAAAAGTGACGATGATCAACATGGCCCACCCGCTCCATCCGTCCATCAGGCCGGACTGAAAAAGGGCAAAGGTGGGGATAAACACATAAGTCAGGTAATCGATGATCAGATCAAGCAACACGCCGTCAAATTCAGGCGCGTTGTTCTTCACGTCGTATTTTCGCGCCAGCGGGCCGTCGATTCCGTCCACGAGGAAGGCGACGACAAGCCACAGAAACATCAGGTCCCATTCCTCTTGCACGGCGGCCAGCATGGCCAGCATGGCGAACACTGCACCGGTGGCAGTGAAGAGATGGACGAAAAGGGCACGTTTTTGAACGGTCATGTGCAATCCATCGCAAAAACAGCGCGGGGATGCAAAAGGAAATACGCTTCGCCGCGTCCTGTCAGCGTTAGTTCGCGCCGCTGCGCGCGCCGTTGGGAATCCTCGCCAGTGGTCAGCGCCCATCTGCGAAGGTTTTGCGGCGCGACGCCAAAGTAGCGGAAAATTGCAATAACGTCGTAACGCCGGGCGGGGTTTGATGGTATCCGTACAGTTCCGGGACAACTGCGCACCTTGCGTCTGCGCGAAAAGCGCAAGGCGCCGCGCAGTCCGGGTTGACGGTGCCGCCGATTCACCCTAAAGCCAGCAGACGAATTTCCGGGTCGCCATGTCGTGCGGCCCCAACGGGTGTTGTACCGGATCGCCGGGAGACACGACAGTAAAAGGATGAACCCCATGTCGCGCGTTTGCGAATTGACCGGAAAAGGCCCGATGTCGGGCAACAACGTAAGCCACGCCAACAACCGCACGCGGCGCCGGTTCCTGCCTAACCTGAATGATACCACGCTTCAGTCCGAAGCGCTGGGTCGTTCGTTCAAGTTGCGCATCTCTGCCGCGGCCCTGCGCAGCGTCGATCACCGTGGTGGTCTGGACAAGTTCCTGGCGAAAGCCAAGGATACTGAACTGTCCGTCAACGCGATGAAGATCAAAAAGGCGATTGCCAAGTCAAGCGCAACTGCGGATGCGCTGAGCTGAACCAATCCTGCTTTTGCAGAATGAAATTGCGCCCCGGTCCGAAAGGTCCGGGGCTGCGTCGTTTTCGCGCCTCGCTCCCGGCAGGGTGATCAGATAAGCTTGACTGCATGATCCGCAGTCCCCTAATTCCCTTGATTTTGGCCATTATTCTGGCTTTTACCAGTCAGACCATGGCCGTGGCGCGCGGTGCCTCTGCGGCGACGGGGCAGATGGTGCTGTGTACGGGAACCGGGACGGTTTCAGTCTATACCGATGCGCAGGGCCAGCCGACCGGCGCGCCGCATTTCTGTCCTGACTGTGCGCTGAACGCGGTACTTGGCGGTTCGGCCCGGTTGCTGGATGCGCCCTTTGTCATGGCTCGGCTCGGGCCTTATGTGGTTTTCAGCGTGGCACATGCGCCGACGTTACCACGGCTTGTTCCGCCATCGCGGGCACCGCCCTTGTCTGTTTGAAATACTTCTCAACACTGAACAGATTCGCAAGGAATACCTAGATGACACTGACACGCCTTTTTGGCACGGCCCTGGCTGTGCTTTTGATGACCACGGCACCCGTGCTGGCCGGTGAAATGATGATCAAGGACAGCTATGTTCGCAGCTCAACGCCCAATTCACCTACGGGTGCCGCGTTTTTCGTGCTGATGAACAACACCGACAGCGACGACCGCCTGATCGGTGCCGCGTCGGACGTGGCAGAGCGGGTTGAAATGCACTCTCATACCGAGGACGCCAATGGCGTGATGCGCATGGGCGAGATTGACGGCGGGGTGCCTGTGGCTGCGGGGGACATGCACGCGTTTGCACGGGGTGGCGATCACGTGATGTTCATGGGTCTGACCGCGCCGCTGGTGCAGGGCGAACAGATTGCCGTGACCCTGACCTTTGAGAAGGCGGGTGACGTGCAGGTGATGATCCCGGTGGATCACGCACGCAAACCCGACCAGGGTGCCAAACACTGACAAAACGGTACGGCGTCAGAAGATCTGGCGCCGTACCCCACCTGCCAGCACCTCGTCCACCCAGTCAGGAACTGTGGTGCCTGCCGGACCGATGCGGTGTTCGGCAAACTGGTTGCCGACGGCGGAGCGTTCAAGATTGAATTCAATCGTATGCGCGCCGGCACGGCGGGCTTCGGCGACGAAACCGGCAGCGGGATAGACATTGCCGGAGGTGCCGATGGCGGCAAAGATTTCGGCCTCTGCCAGATGATCGAAGATCGTGTCCATGTCGTAGGGCATTTCCCCAAACCAGACGATATCGGGCCGTGCTGCCGGATCGCCGCAGGCAGGGCAGGGATCGCCCGGTGCCATGACCATCGGGGCGGGCCAGCGGTGATCACAGGTGGCGCAGAGTGCGCTGTTGACGGCGCCGTGCATATGCATGACCACGCCTGCGCCGCCGCGTTCGTGCAGGTCATCGACATTCTGCGTCACGATAACCACCTCACCGTCATGTTTTTCCTGCAGGCGCGCCAGTGCCTTGTGGGCCGGGTTGGGTGATGCTGCAGCGGCCTGCTTGCGCCGCGCGTTATAGAAATCGACCACCAGTTTGGGATCGCGCGCGAAGCCTTCGGGGGTGGCGACATCTTCGACCTTGTGTTGCGCCCAAAGGCCGTCTTCGGCGCGGAAGGTCTCAAGCCCGCTTTCTGCGGAAATGCCGGCGCCGGTCAGGATCACGATCTTGGTCATGGGGTGTCCGTTTTTAGGGTGTCGCGCGATTGAACCAGCCGCGCGGCGGCACCGCAAGTCTTCAGTCGCCAATCAGCACGAAACGTTCCGCCAACCAGGGCAGGCGCGCGACGGCGGGCGTGATCATATGGGTGTCGATCAGGCGGCGCATTGTCTGGGCAATGTCGCGCGGCACCGGCCCGGACCAATCGGACCCGGCGATCAAAGCGATCTGGCGCGCGATATCGTCCGTGGGCAGCGCGAATGCATCAAGCGTGTCATGAAACCGCACGGCGCGCATGAAACCCATTGGCGTTGTGATGGTCCAGCCGATGCCGCGGGCGACCATCGCCATCAAGGCAAGGTGACTGCCGATCTCAAATCGCGCTGGCAGGGCGATACCCTGGCTCTGCAGGTGCGCGTCGATTTGGCGGGCGATCATCTGATCTTCTTCATACCGCAGGAAGGGCAGGGGATGATCGCCGGCCAGCAATGCGTCGGCGGTGGCGGTCTGGCCTGCGGGGGCCACGACGATGAACGGATCGCGCGCCAGCGGATAGTCTATCACACCATCCCCCGAAGGTTCCGTCAGCGCAGAGATTGCCATATGCAGCGACTGGTCGCGCACCGCGCGGGTCAACTCATTGGAGCCTGCGGTGATCAGGCGAAAACGGCATCCTGTCAGGCTGTCACCCAGGATCGTGGCCAGGCGCGGCGTCAGGTCATTATCGAAATCGTCGATCACGCCAAGGCTGAGTTCATCCAGATGCGCAAGATCCATCACCGTCACATCGCTTTGCGCCTGCCGCAGTTCGCTCAGCGCCGCGACAGTGCGGCGCAGGAACAGATGCCCCGCCGCGGTCAGGCGCATGGGGCGGCGGGTGTGGTCGATCAGATCGGCCCCGAGGGCGGTCTCAAGGTTTCGCATCTGCTGGCTGACCGCGGGCTGGCTTAACCCAGTGGATTGCGCCGTCTGGGCGACTGATCCGGTTTGGGCCAGAGACTCGAAAATCTCGATCCCGCGCAGGGTCACACCCTTTTTCAGCATTCGATCAACATCCTGTAGTTTCTAGGTTTCCAAAGGTGGCCGACGACACGACCGCGCATTCACTGGTAATGTTTCGCCAATATATGTCGAAAACGCGAATGTGTCATCGGAATAAATCCGTTCTTGAAGCGGCCCGCATTGCGCATCAGGATGGCCGCGACCTGATCGGAGTTAACCATGAAGATTGCCAGCGCCGCCTATCCGCTTGATGTGCTTAGTTCATGGGCGCAGTACGAGGACAAGATTGCCGACTGGGTGGGGCAGGCTGCGGGCAATGGCGCCGATTTGCTGGTGTTTCCCGAGTACGGCGCGATGGAATTGGCGACGCTAGCCGGAGCGGATGTGGCGGCGGATCTGGAGCGATCGCTTTATGCGGTGTCGGACCTGCTAGGAGACGCGGATGCGCTGCATCTTCGCCTGGCGGCAGCGCACGGCGTGCATATTGTCGCGGCATCTGGCCCTGCCGCAACCGCGACACGGCCGGTAAACCGCGCGCGCCTGATCACGCCGACAGGCCAGATCGGTATTCAGGACAAGCAAATCATGACCCGGTTCGAGCGGGAAGAATGGGACGTGATCGGCGGCAACGGATTGCAGGTATTCGACACAGCTTTGGGCCGCATCGGCATCCTGATCTGTTATGACAGCGAGTTTCCGTTGCTGGGGCGTGCCCTGTCGGACTGTGATATCATCGCCGTACCCAGCGTGACTGAGGCGCTTGCCGGATACTGGCGGGTGCGCATCGGGTCGATGGCCCGTGCGCTGGAGAATCAGTGCATCACGGCCATGTCATCGGTGGTGGGTCCGGCCGACTGGTCGCCCGCTATGGGCACTTCGTTTGGCGCAGGCGGGGTATTCTGCCCGCCCGATACCGGTTTTCCGCCGACCGGGGTATTGGCGGCGGCGGACGTGAACGTGCCGGGCTGGACCTATGCGGAGGTTGATCTGGCGCAGGTTGCGCATGTGCGCCGCGACGGTGTCGTACTCAACCGCGACCACTGGCAAGACCAGACCGGACGGGACGGCACGGCGATAAACGTACGTTTGCGCTGAATAGCCCTTGAAATAACGCGCAAATGCGCCCATTTAAGCCTGCGCCCTCAGGTTGGAGGGTTTTGTGTTCAAGGAGAGACCATGGCCAAGGAAGACACGCTCGAATTCCCCGGTATCGTGAAGGAACTCCTGCCTAACGCGACATTTCGGGTCGAGCTTGAAAACGGCCATGAGATCATCGCGCACACGGCAGGCAAGATGCGCAAGAACCGCATCCGTGTTCTGGCAGGCGACAAGGTGCAGGTCGAAATGACGCCCTATGACCTGACCAAGGGCCGGATCAACTACAGATTTAAATAGGCCCGCATCGCTTTGGCGGGCAAACGTTGGCAGGGTCTGCGTTTGACGGTGCGCGGTGCTGCGCGCCTGTCTGTGGCGCGGTCGGGCACAGTTAGTGCCTGAGACACCGGCGGGTAAGCGGGGAACTGTTCCATGCAATTTATCTTAGGATCAGGATCGCCGCGTCGGCTTGAACTTTTGGCGCAGATCGGCGTGGTCCCTGATGCCATTCGCGCGCCCGATATCGACGAAACCCCTCAAAAAGCAGAACTGCCGCGCCCCTATTGTGCCCGCATGGCGCGCGAAAAGGCAGCAGCAGTGGCGGCAGGTGTCGATGACATCGTTCTATGTGCCGATACCACCGTGGCGCTGGGGCGTCGCATCCTTGGCAAACCTGCGGACGCAGATGAAGCGGCATCGTTCCTGCGACTGATGTCAGGTCGACGGCACAAAGTCGTCACGGCAGTTGCGGTAAAACGGGGTGACAAGATTTGGCAGCGTGACGTACAGAGCCTTGTGAAAATGAAATCGCTGTCGGACGAGGACATTCGCGCATACCTTGACACCGGCGATTGGCAGGGCAAGGCGGGTGGCTATGCCATTCAAGGCCCTGCGGCGGTGCTGATCCCTTGGATTTCGGGCTCGTTCACCGGTATTGTCGGATTGCCGCTGGCAGAAACGGCAACACTGCTGCAAGCCGCAGGTTACCCCCTTTACGGAGATGCCCCATGAAAGGCCGCACCATAATTCTGGACCATCTGGGCGAGGTTGAGGCCGCGGCCCTGATGGTGGACGGACAGCTTGACGATATGTTGATCGACAGCGCCGCGCCGCGTGTAGGCACCATTTACCGCGCGGTGGCTGACAGGCCGGTCAAGGGGCAGGGGGGCATGTTTCTTAAGACGCCCGATGGCGCGGCGTTCTTGCGCCAGATCAAAGGGCTGGCCCCCGGTCAGACGATTCTGGTGCAGGTGTCCGGCTTTGCAGAGCCGGGCAAAGCGATCCCGGTGACGCAGAAACTGCTGTTCAAATCGCGCTATGCCATCGTGACCCCGGATGCGCCGGGGCTGAACATTTCGCGCCGGATGCGTGACGAGGCAGAGCGTGACCGCCTGCTGGAGATCGCCCATGACGCGGCGGATGCGGCTGGTCATGGGCTGATCCTGCGGTCGTCCTGCGCGGGGGTGGACGCGGATGAGATTGCGGATGACATTGCCGCCATGCTGACACTCGCGGGCAATGTGATGGACGACGCGGGCACGCAGATGGAGATGCTGGCCGACGGCGACGGCCCGCATCTGTTGGCGTGGCGGGATTGGGTCACCCCTGCCGAGGTGGTGACCCGGCCTGACAGCTTTTCTGATCATGGGGTGTTGGATGCGCTGGACGCTTTACGGGAGGCGCTGGTGACGTTGGGCAGCGGCGCTTCGATGTATGTGGAGCCGACGCGCGCCCTGGTGGCGGTGGACGTGAACACCGGCACCGACGCATCACTTGCTGCCGGGCTAAAGGCGAACATGGCCTGCGCCCGCGCGCTGCCGCGCGCGCTGCGATTGCGCGGCCTTGGCGGACAGATCACGCTGGACCTCGCGCCGATGCCCAAAAAGGATCGCCGCGCGTTTGAGAACGCGCTGCGGCAAGCGTTCCGTGCCGATGAGGTGGAGACAACGCTGGTGGGTTGGACACCGCTTGGCCACTATGAGTTGCAACGCAAGCGCGCAAGAATGCCGCTGACGGAGGTGCCGCGATGAACTGTCCGATTTGCGGCGATGCAGCGCATGCCAAGTACCGTCCTTTTTGTTCGCGCCGCTGTGCCGACGTTGATCTGGCGAAGTGGCTGAACGGTGCCTACGCCGCGCCGTCGCACGATCCCGAAGACATCGAAGCCGCCGCTCAGGCCGCCGAGGCAGCGCTGCAAACCCCGCAAAAGCCGCACTGAAACAGCCAATCGCATTTGACCGCTGCGCTAGATAAAAAGACACTGGACACCCAAGCCCCAACGCCCTAGAACCCGCTCACCCGACCCCTTAGGGGGCCTCCCGTGCCCGGGTAGCTCAGGGGTAGAGCAGTGGATTGAAAATCCTCGTGTCGGTGGTTCAATTCCGCCCCCGGGCACCATTTAACTCTATGTACTTTAATGACTAATTGGCGTTAGCGCTAAGAAAGATTGATGTGGATTGGTTGCGTGGGTGCCGATTGGGTGCAACTTAGCATATGCTTCTGATAAGCTAGAGATCACATGTCATTCAAATTCGTTGTTCTACGCTCGACCCATTGGTTTTAAGATGTAGCCGTCAAATGTTATGAGGTTGTAGGGGCGTTCCCCCAATCCCTGTTTGATAGCAAGTTCCTTTTCGGATGTTGCTATCAGTATCTGGTGTCGACTAAATCGCGGACCCGCCGATTCTTGAAACAAACTCGTTAGATTGACTGGGTCAGCCGCTTGTTGTCCCGGCTCATCAAAAATAACTAGTCCAGCATGGTTTGTCTTATACTCCGGTTTCCAGATCGGTGGCTCTGTGATCCGATCGACTAGCCCGTGCAGAATATCGGCGGACTCCGTTCGGGAGCCTGCCCTATTCAGGGAAGTTATTCCTGAGCTTAGACTCCCTATTAGTATAGCCAGCCCGAGAGGGTGATAAAATACTGTTAGCAGTGTTTGTAAGGGCGGGAACAATTTTGGTGATAATCTGATCGTGATCCC
>JAGXHC010000120.1 GCA_024636405.1 Sulfitobacter sp.
GAACAGCCGCGCTTCCAATGTGGCATCCTCCAACAGGCCTGACCATGTTGTTTCCTGCATGGCGCGCATGTCCAGCAGCACGTCAACCGAACCTTCATCCGCGACAAAAGGCGCCAAAACGGCTTCGATCTTCTCAAGATCGGATGCCGTGATCTTGGCTGAAAGCCGCCTTTCATAGGTGCGCGCAGCAAGTTCATCAATTTCAATCATGACATCCTCCTTGGAAGTGGCTGGTCGCAGAGTAGCAGCACCTTTCAGCGCGTGAACCCCACAAAGCAAAAAGCCGCCCGGTTCCCCGGACGGCCTTTTCGTTTCGCAGGTGCCAGCCAGATGTCAGTGTGCTTCGTCAGCCACTGCCGCAGCAACGGAGGCTTCGAAGATCGCAAGGCCCTCTTCGACAATCTCGTCCGACGCTGTCAACGGCACCATCACGCGTACCGCATTGCCGTGCATGCCACAGCTCAACAGCAGCAACCCACGCTTGAGCGCATGTGCGATCACGCTTTTGGTGAAGTTCGCGTCGGGTTTTGCGCTGTCAAAATCGGTAACGAATTCAACGGCAACCATCGCGCCAAGTCCGCGAATGTCCCAAAAACGGAACGGTGCCGTACGTGCGCCGATTTCTGCAAAGCGCGTCTTGAGGGTTTCGCCCATAGCAGTGGAGCGGGCCAACAAGCCTTCGTCTTCGATCGCATCAATGGCTGCCAGCGCCGCAGCACAGGCCACCGGATTGCCGCCATAGGTGCCACCCAGACCACCGGGCGCCATCACGTCCATCACATCGGCACGCCCGATCACACCGGCCAGCGGATAACCACCTGCCATGGATTTTGCCACGGTGATCAGATCAGGTACGACGCCGGAATGTTCTATTGCAAACCAAGTGCCTGTACGGCCGAAACCGGCCTGCACTTCGTCCGCAATCAGCAAGATGCCGTGCTGGTCGCAAATCTCGCGCAGTTGCTTCATCATCTCAAACGGTACAGGTGTATAGCCACCTTCGCCCAGAACCGGCTCGATTATGATCGCGGCAATGCGTTCGGGCTGCGCATCGGTCAGGAACAGGTTCTTGAGACCAATGATCGCATCGTCGACAGTGATGCCATCACGGACAGACGGGAACGGCGCGCGGAAAATATCCGCCGGGAACGGCCCGATGTCCTTTTTATACGGGGACACCTTGCCGGTCATGCCCAGCGTCAAAAGGGTCCGACCGTGGTAAGCACCGGTAAAGGCAATGACGCCGGGACGGCCCGTCGCTGCGCGCGCGATCTTGACCGCATTTTCCACAGCTTCTGCGCCTGTCGTAACAAGCAGCGTCTTTTTCGGCGCGTCACCCGGCGCCAAGGCGTTCAGCAGTTCGGCCAGTTCAACATAGGGTGCATAGGGCACAACCTGAAAGCTGGTGTGCGTATAATGGTTTTCCTGCGCCTTTGCCGCCTCTATCACGCGCGGGTGACGGTGACCAGTATTCAACACGCCAATACCCCCGACAAAATCGATGTAGCGGTTGCCTTCGACGTCCCAAAGCTCTGCGTTCTCGGCGAACTGGGCATAGATCGGAGCAGCAGATGCCACACCGCGCGGTACTGCCGCTTCGCGGCGCGCGATCAGCTCGGCATTGGTCAGCTGCTTTGCGGGTGCCGTGGATTCGACAATGGCGAACTGTGCGCTCTTTTTCGTGGGGGTCTTGCGGGGCTGCTTCTTGACCGTGCTGGACATCTCTGAATTCCTTTGCTGAACGGGTCGATGTTGCGTTTAAAATCCTCTTATGATGTTTAATATAATTGTCAACGGAGATTCAGCGCCGCGCACATCGGCCGTACGCATTGGGCTGGAATTTGCCTGTGACAACCGCCGACCGTACCGCTAGACAATGGCAGACAGGTACAAGGATACTGATTTTGGACATTGGTCACAAGCTCAGGACAATCAGAAAGCAACGCGGATTGTCCCAGCGTGAACTCGCATCGCGTGCGGGGCTGACAAATGGCACGATCTCATTGATTGAGAAGAACAAAACCAGTCCGTCGGTTGCTTCACTTAAAAGCTTGTTGGACGCGATACCGATCAGCATGGCGGAATTTTTCTCCACACTGGAAGACACCGATACGCCAAAAGTTTTCTTCAAGGCTCAGGAATTTACGAAAGTTTCACCCGATGTCGCCGGACAGGTGTCATTGCGCCAGATTGGCAACGCAGAGCATCACGCGCTTCAGATGTTGCATGAAATCTATCCTTCGGGTGCAGACACCGGGCCGGAGCTTTTGACACATATAGGGGAGGAAGTTGGTATGGTCGTGCGCGGCCACGTCGAGGTCACCGTAGAAGAACAGATTGCGGTTCTTGGTCCCGGTGACGGTTATTTGTTCGACAGCCGATTGCCACACAGATTTCGCAACCTAGGCACCGAAGAATGCGAAATCGTAAGCGCATGTACACCGCCGAGCTTTTGACGCGGCGGCTGCCATTCGTTATTTTCGTCTCTTAGACGTTAAGGATCAAAGCTTGTTGCCGCGATCTTTGGTGCGCGATGAAACGGTATGAAAACCTTTGCCGCGCGAAGCCATGGTGCGAAAATGCTCATTTGAGCCGGACCTGTGGTCACGGCGCGTCGACGTCATAGCAATTATGATGATTGCGGCCATCGTCAGGATGGTCATGCCGCCAAGGAAAAGATCTGTGGTCATGTTGCCTCCTTCTGAATGCTCATAATTGCTCGGTTCACTGTCCCAACCGCGCAATCGGCCGCAAGTTCCCGAAATTTTCAGTGCCAATCTGTCGCAGCCACACGCCGCGACATCAAAAGCACAGGGCAAGATGTCAAAAACATAGCGACGATGCGCCAGAAGATTGTTGTCCAGTGACCTGATCGCTCTTGTGTCGCTAAAGGTCAGGATCGGGCAAGATTGGGAAATCCGGAGTAAACGCCTACCAAAGAGATCGTTCCGCAGCGAAATTGAACTGTGAACCATCCACATCGAAGACTTCTTTTCGGGTGCTGGAGCAGGGACAAACGACCGATGACCGGTGGCCAGTACCGTCGGCAGATCAGTGGATCGGCTTGTCGAATGCAGGTTCTAATATAAAGAAAGTAATTTCACGCGATCAGTAATCGTAGACTTCTTTAATACGCAGAGGGACTGGAAATTGGACTGTCAGAATGTGGGAGCGCTCAGTTTCGACGACATCAATCTGTCCATTAAGCTGGCGCGCAAAGGCAAGGATCAACCGCGATCCAAGACCGGTTCCTTTGACAGCAGGCCGATCCCCGACTGTATTTGATATCACCAACTTTGCCCGATCCTTGCCGTCATATCTCAGGTCTACCGATATCTTCGCCTCCTCTCCGTCTGCGTTAGGAAGATGTTTCAACGCGTTGGTCACAGCCTCCGATACCAGAAGGGTGATCGGCGCAGCATCATCCGCGTCGAGCAGAATGTTCTCGTAGTGCTGCTCCACCTTGACGTCAGACCCCGGCGCAAGCCCGACAGAAAGAATTTGGTTCACGATTTCACGCAGCAGGCCGCTTGCATCGACGCTGACCAGATCATCATTCTGGTACAGGTTCTTATGCACCGTTGCGAGCGACAGGATGCGTTCCTGCAACCGGCGCAGCACCTGCCGCGCGTCTTCGGTAGAGGCCTGCCTGATCTGCATATTCATGATCGAAGAAATAAGTTGGAGGTTGTTTTTGACTCGGTGATGCACCTCCTTAAGCAGGATGTTTTTCTGGCGCAGACCATCTTCTAGCGTCGCTTCATCGCGCAGGATAGATTCAGCCATACCGATAAAGGCAGATTCCATCTCAACCAGTTCAGTGGGAACCGAGCTTCCCAATGTGTTGGTCGGGAGGGTTCGGTTAAGCGCAAAACGCCGCATCTGTCGACCAAGTTTACGAATATGGGTGATCGCCAATCTGTTCAGCGCCCAGAACGCCACGATCAGACTTGCCAGCCACATGGCAATCGGCAACAGCGCGCTGAGCCTTGTTGAAAGGTCTGACTGCACGAATGGCGTATCGCTGGGCCAGACGCTCATTGCATAGACAGTGTTCGGAACGATCGGCAGCACGGCATAAATACGCTCAGTGCCGGACACGTTCTTTGCCCTGAAGACGTGTGATTCCTTGCTTGTGAACAGCGACATTGCGGTATTGACCGGATATTCGGCTTCGGCGATTTCAAGCCCTTTTTCGGTCGTCAGGACATCGCCATTCTTGTTGATCGTGACCAGCGCGGCGGGTGTCAGGGTCAGGGGCGCCTCTTCCATCCGGTCGACTGTGGCATGCGGGATGGAAAGTATCATAAACCCGATCAATACTTTTTCATCGAAAACGGGAATGTTGATGACCGTTGCAGGCTTTTGGTTGACTGCCGCGTCGCGCCCGGCAGTAGCACGGCGCACAGGATCGGCCTGAAGCGACTTGAACGCTTCATCTTCTGAGAAGTTCAGCGGCTGGTCGGCGGAACTGCATTTCATGTCGCCGTCGGCTTCTACGAACCCGACCAGCGAATAGGCGCCGGAATTTTTCTGATATTCGCGCAAGAAGGCAGAACAGAGGTCGGTGTCGCTGCGCCACAGGCGGACAATAGACGCCAATGCTTCAGCCGCGCCAAAGCCTTCCTGAATGACCCGTCGTTCTGCGGACGATGCCTGTTCAGTCACGGCCAACAGGGACAATTCAGAACTAAGACGGCTCTGCTCGGCGATCTGTCTGGTTTGAACGACTGCAATGAGGCCGATGGGCAGCAGCGCAAGCGACAAAAACAGCAGGACCCTTATTGTGAGGCCCCGCATGACATCCCGGTTGAAGAACCCGGACGTCATGTCAAAATGACGAAACTTTTGATGCCGACAGAACCGACATCGTCGCGTCATCCGTCATTTCCAGCGCCTCATCATCTTTCAGACCCATAAGTTCGGCCAATCTGGCACGTGCGCGGTTGGTCCGGCTTTTGATCGTGCCGACAGCCACGCCGCACATCGCGGCTGCTTCCTCATAGGAGAAACCCGAAGCACCTACCAAGAGCAAAGCTTCGCGCTGTTCATCTTTGAGTTGCGCCAAGGCCTTGCGGAAATCCGTCATCTGCATGTGACCGTCGTGCGCGGGTTTTTCGGCGAGACTATCGGTAAAGACGCCATCAATATCGGCAACTTCGCGGTTCGCCTTGCGACGGGACGAATAATAAGTGTTGCGAAGAATCGTAAAAAGCCAGGCGCGCATATTGGTGCCGACTTCGAATTTCTCGATGTTGGTCCAGGCTTTGACAAGCGTATCCTGAACCATGTCGTCGGCAATCGCGCCATTGCGCGTAAGGCTTATGGCGAACGCCCGCATGGCCGGCAGATGCTCTACCAGCTCGTCGCGTGGATCTGCCCCGCTCATTTCTGGGGACCTTCGTCCGATTCCTGTTGTTTCAACTGATTCAACAGATCTTTGAAACGGTCTGGAATACCTTCATCCAGCGTCTGATCAAACACCCGCTTCAAATTTTCGTCGATGACACGTTCCCGCTCATCCTTTTCAACTGCTTGCACAAACATGACCTCTAGCTTCGCCGCCTCTTGAGAAATAAAGTACGCATACCGGAACCAAACACACTTCCTAGCGGTTAGGTTCCCAGAAAATTCAAATAAAGGACCTATGTTAATGAACGATGCTCCACAGACCCGCAGCATCAGCGATGAATTGGGAACCAGCATCCCCTTCCTCCGCCGATTTGCACGTGCCATGACAGGCAGTCAGACAAGCGGTGACACATTCGCTGCTGCTTCGCTTGAGGCCATTCTGGCAGATCGTTCCGTACTTGATGGTCTGGAGACAAAGACCGGCCTGTTCAAGGTGCTTTATGGGATCTGGGCCAGTGCCGGTGCGCCTGTGGAAGAGGGCGAAAGCGGTCCGCGGGCAAAGGCGCAAAAGCGTCTTGCGTCATTGACCAATAACAGCCGCGAGGCGCTGTTGCTCCACACGATTGAGGGGTTCAGCTATGCCGAGATTTCGCAGATCATTGGCGTTGACACCGATGAAGCGGAAGAATTGGTACAGATTGCCCGCCGCGAGATGGCGGACAGCGCGGCAGGTTCTGTCATGATCATCGAAGATGAAGCGATCATCGCGATGGACATCGAATCCATCGTTGCCGAAATGGGGCATCGCGTCACAGGTATTGCGCGGACCCGCGACGAAGCCGTCAAACTGGGCAAGGCTGATGTGCCGGATCTTATTCTTGCCGACATCCAGCTTGCGGATAATTCTTCGGGCATCGATGCCGTGAACGACCTGCTGCGGGATCTGGGTATGCGGCCGGTTATCTTTATCACCGCATTTCCCGAACGTCTGCTGACAGGGGACAAGCCGGAACCGGCGTTCCTGATTTCCAAGCCGTATTCGGTTGATCAAGTGATGTCGGCGGTGTCACAGGCGATGTTCTTTTCGTCCACCGAGACACTTAACACCTGATCGTTTACGTCAAACGGCCTTGCCCCATCGGCGGGGCTGTTTTACGTCCGCATTGGCCCTGCGGTGATTGTCCTGCGTGGGTGGCGTTTTAAAAGAGTTGAAAACGCCTGACCACGCAATGGGGTTCCCGTCTCTCTGCGTTTTGTCGGAACAATTGTGCGAGTGTGGTGTTGAGACTACGATACGAATGAATTTTATGTGAAGGAGACCGGTGATGGCAAAATCTGCAACACCCTCGGCAGCCAACGGAAATAACAAAGACGTCTCGATTGACGATCTCTCAGACCAGATCAGCGTTTTGAAGAATGACATCGCTTCGTTGACCTCGACCTTAAGCACGTATGGCCGGGAAAAATCGCAAGAGATGACGAAGACAGCCAAAGAAACTGTTTCCGATCTATCGGAAGCGGGCCGCGCGCGCGCGCTTGAAGCCCAGTCACAGGCAGAAGAATTTGTCCGCACCCAGCCGGGAACTGCGCTAGGTCTTGCTGCCGGTATCGGCTTTCTTGTCGGTGTCGTGATGTCGCGCCGCTGATATGCTGTCGCACATTATTGAAAGTTTTCAGGCGTCGGCCGCCAGATCAGCGCGCGGCGCTGCTCTGGCGTTTGGCGCGCTTTTTGCGATTTATGTCGGCGTCGCCTTTCTGACATTGGCGACTTGGCTATTTTTGGTCTCAGTAACGACACCAGGCGTGGCATCCTTGATCCTTGGACTGATCTTTATCGGCGCTGGCCTGATCCTGTGGGCCGTGATCGCAAAACGTGCACGAGACAGAAAACGCGCAGCCGCCATTGCTGCGGCAGCCGCCGCAGCACCGATAGCCACAGGCGCAAGCGGTTTGACGGGTTTGGTTCTGGCGTTTATTTCGGGGATGACGGCCGGGCAGAAAGCACGCTTCTGACGGCTTGCAGCAACGAGTCGCTACTGAACGGACGCTGTACAGATGTTGCAAGTATCCCTTCGGCGTCGCCTGCCGCTTCATCTCCGATCAAGACAAGACAAAGATCGTGGGCGCGCTGACCCAGATCCGCGATCTGCGTCTTTACATCCGCCCAACTGGCGGAGATCACCGCAACAGTCGGCTGAGCTGACGCCTTTGCAACTGCGCCCAAAAGCCCGATCTCTGACAACAATGACACACTGCAGTTCGGAAACGCGGCTGCAAGCGTTTCCAGAATATCCGCTTGAACAAACGGGTCTTTATCATAGACAAGGAATGTCATTGGCTATCCTACTGATACTGAACTCAGAGATACCCCACTACTGACCCGGTGGCATTAAACTGTGACACATAGGCAGGAAGTTCAAATTCATGACCACTCAATGCCGATATTGCCCTCTTCAGCGTAAAGAAGCGTTCATTCGCCTCACGAAAGAAGAGATCGTGTTCATGCAAAAGTTCAAGTCAGGTGAGCTTACGGTCGAACCGGGCACACCGATATTGATGGAAGGCTCTAACGCGCCGCAATTGTTCACGGCCTTGTCTGGCATGGGTATCCGCGACAAAAAGCTGGAGAACGGCGAGCGGCAAGTCATCAATTTTGTTTTCCCCGGTGATTTCATCGGGTTGCAGGCTGGCATCATGGGCAGCATGGGACACTCTGTCGAAGCGCGCACCCACATGCGACTGTGCGTTTTCAACCGTTCGGAATTCTGGCATTTTTTCAAAACCCACCCGTCGCGCGCCTTTGACATCACATGGCTGGCCGCGATCGAAGAACATTTCATGGGCGAAACCCTTGCCTCCGTCGGACAACGAACCGCGATACAGGCTGTTGGTTGGGCGCTGGTCAAACTTTTTCAACGTGGCTCTTCTTTGGGTATGGTGACGAACAATCAGATGGAATTGCCCTATACGCAGCGTGATCTGGCAGACGCGCTGGGTCTTTCGCTGGTGCATACCAACAAGACGCTGGGCAAACTCAAGGACCGGCAACTTGCCTCCTGGTCCGACAAGGTTTTGCAAATCAACGATCTGGAGGCTTTGGCGAAGATTGCAGTCATGTCGCTGGACGGTGTTCAGCCACGTCCGCTGCTCTGACGCTAATCGGTCTCCGTGGGGATCAGATTGTCAGCCACATACGCCCCGCGTTTTCCCATGGGCTTGGACAGACCTGTGGTTGTATCGGACTTTGTCCGAAGTTCGATCTGGGCATTCAGCGACGCACCAAAAAGCACCACGAAGCTGCTGATCCATAACCAGATGAGCATGGCGATAACGGCCCCGATGGAGCCATAGACCTGATTGTAATTTCCGAAGTTCGCAACGTAGTAGGAAAAGCCGATGGACACGATTGCCCATGAAAACACTGACAGAACTGCGCCGGATGTCAGCCACTGTACGCGCGCGGATTTTCGGTTGGGCCCGTAGCGATACAGCACACCGACACCTGCGAACAGCACGATGATCGCGATGGTCCATCTGGTCAGATCGGCCAGCAGGATACCAAATGGACCCAGCGGAAGGAACGCCAGCACCAATGGTGCGATCACCACGGTCAAAAGCGCGATAACGCCCACACCCATCAACATGATAGTCAACATCAACGCGCGCGCATAATGCCGTGCTGCATTGCGATTCCGTTCGCCGTAGACATTGTTCAGACCGATCATCATCGCCCCGACCCCTGCCCGCGCAGACCACAGCGCCACCAAAAGAGAAACAACACCGGCCCAGCCCAGCGTGTCCGCGCGTGCGGTCACCAATGTCACAACCTGCGAGTTCACGATTTCATAGACATCGTTTGGCAAGATGCCCCGCACCTCTTCGAGTTGCGACACAACCACCGCCGGATCAGAGATGAGACCCAAAAGCGCGATCAGCGCAGCCAGTGCCGGGAACAGCGACAACATGGCAAAAAACGCGACGCCGGCCGCGATCAGGCTCAGGTTGTTTTCCGCGACATGGGCAAAGCTGGCCTTCAGGGCAGCCCAGTGCAGCGCCAGAAATGAAAGTTTTTGCCCGGACGCATCAGACATGACTGCGCAATTGCTCTGCTTTTGGATGGCATGTCATGATTTGATCCTTCTCCTTTTTCAATCCTTCTTGACTTCGTCGCGCACCTGACCCCAGGCAACCAGTGTGAAAATTACGGTTCCACCAATGATGTTGCCCGTCAGCACCGGTAGGAAGAACCCGAATATCGCCTGCCCATAGGCAAGATCGCCCTGCCAGATCAGCACTGCCATTTCGACGGACCCCGCGATGATATGGGTAAAATCCCCCGCTGCGATAATCCAGGTAAAGGTCATGATCAGGAAAAACGCGGACGCGTCCGCCTGGGGCAGCATCCACACGATCAACGCAATGATCACGCCGGCCGGTATGGCCCGCCAGAACCCGGCCTGCGCCGTCATCCCCGTGGCATGGCGTGACAAATCCCCAATCGCAGACATCACCTCGGGCTCGATCGCCGGAGTGAACACAAAAAGCGCGGCAACCGTAAAGGCACCAACCACATTTGCACACAGCACGATCCCCCAAAGCCGCATCATGCAGCCAAAAGCGTGCCACGTGCGCGCCTGCATGATCGGCAATACGGTGGTGATGGTGTTTTCAGTGAACAGTTGCATTCGCCCCATGATCACAGCCAGGAACCCCAGCGAATAACCCAGATTCTCAAGCAGAAACCGGTTAGGCGTGTCCGGCAGGTAAGTGCGGAAAATTGCCTCGCCCAAGACCGAAAGGCTGATCATCATCCCGGCGGCTACACCGGACCAGATCAGCGACCGCTTGGAGCGTGCCAATTCTTCTTCGCCGTCCCGCCTTATGACCTCGTAGATCAGCTTTGGCGACAACGCCGCGGCCTGGCTGACGGATTGTTCATCGCGTTCGGCCTCGGCCAACACCTTGGCGCGTTGGGTCTGTATCAGTGGTGCCAATTTTCACATCCTTGATTGATGGGAACTAACTAGCCCGTTTTGCTGTTCAGCATAGTGCAAATGCCCAAGACACGCAGTCTCGCGTTCTGTGTTGCCCATTTGATGTGCTGCTGACCCCTTGCCAAAGTCCCGCGTCCGTCCCTAGATACCGTCATGTCCAGTATCCTCACAAAAGCCATCACCGCCAAACGCGACGACCTGATCGCACTGACCCAGGATCTTGTGCGCATTCCCACGCTTAATCCGCCGGGCCAGGATTACCGCGCAATTTGCGAATACCTTGATCGTCGCCTCTCGCGGCACGGGTTCGAGACGCAACTGATACGTGCCAACGGCACGCCCGGCGACAGCGAAAAATATCCGCGGTGGAACATCATTGCCCGTCGCGACGGACAGCGTGCCGGTGACTGCGTACACTTCAACAGCCATACCGACGTGGTGGAGGTCGGCGCAGGCTGGACCTTTGATCCGTTTGGCGCAGAGGTGTCGGATGGCAAGATCTACGGGCGCGGCACCTGCGACATGAAAGGCGGGCTTGCCGCGTCGATCATCGCGGCAGAGGCGTTTATCGAAACGCATCCCAATTTCACCGGCGCGATAGAGATTTCGGGCACCGCAGACGAAGAATCTGGCGGCTATGGCGGTGTGGCGTATTTGGCAGAGAAGGGTTTCTTTGATCCCGCACGGGTGCAGCATGTCATTATTCCCGAACCGCTGAACAAGGATCGGATCTGTCTTGGCCATCGCGGTGGCTGGTGGGCAGAAATCGAAACCAAAGGCGAGATTGCACACGGCTCAATGCCATTTCTGGGCGACTGTGCCGTGCGCCACATGGGGGCCGTCCTGTCAGAGTTTGAGACCAAACTGTTTCCCGCCATGGCCGCGCGGTACACTGATATGCCTGTCGTCCCCGAAGGCGCGCGGTCTTCGACGATGAACATAAATTCGATCCATGGCGGGCAGCGCGAACAGGACGACGATTTTACCGGTCTGCCTGCACATTGCGTGCCGGATTCCTGCCGTATCGTGATCGACCGACGTTTTCTGGTAGAAGAACCGCTGGACCAGGTCCGGGACGAAGTGACGGCCCTGCTTGAAGGTCTGCGCGCAACGCGGGTTGATTTCGAATACGAACTGACGGAATTGAACAGCGTGCTACCGTCAATGACCGATCGCGATGCACCTGTGGTGCAGACCGTGACGCGCGCCATTCAGGACGTGATGGGGATAATGCCGCAATATGTGGCATCCCCCGGCACCTACGACCAAAAGCACATTGACCGCATCGGCAAGCTGAAAAACTGCATTGCCTACGGGCCGGGCATCCTTGAGCTGGCGCATAAGCCCGACGAATATATCGGCATTGATGACATGGTGGAAAGCGCCAGTGTCATGGGCGCGGCGCTGGAAATGCTGCTGTTGAAACCCTAGCGTCAGGCGTTAGCCAAAGGCCCGTTCAGACGCGCACGCCAGCCCGCTTACCACCGCTGTCAGGGCGGCACCGTGATGAACTTCGGCTTGCGGAAATGCGCGGCGCATCGCGGTATCGACAACACCCATCAGACTGGACCCACCGACATAGATTAGCTTTGTGACATCTTGGGGCTGGGTATCTGCCTGCGCCACCGTCAAAAGCGCGGCATCGGCAATATTCTGGGCCATTGTTGCCAGCGTCGCGGCCAAAAGGGCGGCCGGCAACGGCAGACGCAGACCGCGTTCCAGCATATCCAACCGGATTTCGGGCGGCGCGGTGGCGAGCGGATTATTTGCCGCGATCTTGCCCGCCTCTACGGCAAAGGCCAGATCATGACCCAGTTCTTCCTCCAGCACCGTCACCAGCCGCGCCAGCAGTTCGGGATGGACCGCATGCCGCGCAAGATCTTCAGCGGCGCGGCGGGTATCGCGGGAATAGAGGAACGGTATCTTTTGCCACGTCGCCAGATCGGCGAAAATTGCGTTCGGGGCTGCATGCGTTTCATCGCCGAACATGTGTTTGATGTCGCTGCCCATCCCCAACAACGGCATTACCTGGCCGAGGCTGATCTCACGATCAAAATCCGTACCGCCAAGCCGCAAACCATTGCTATTGAGGATGTGGATACCGCTATCGCCTTGCTGCAGAAACAACGTAAAATCCGACGTGCCGCCACCGATGTCCACGATCAGTCCCAGATCGCCCGGATGCAGCGCCGCGTGGTTGGCCAGCGCGGCGGCCTCCGGCTCGGGCATGAACCGCACATCTTTGAACCCCGCAGCAATGTAGCAATCGCGCAGATCTATCAGCGCCTGTGCATTGCGGTCCTTGTCTGCGCTGTGAAACATCACCGGGCGACCCGAAAGCGCGCGATCAAAGCGTCGTCCCGTAGCCGTTTCAGCCCGCGTTTTCAATTCCCCCAGAAACCGGCCCACGATGGCGACAAAGTCCATTCGCTCGCCCATTAAAACACGGCTTTCGCGCATCAGCGCGGTGCCCAGCAAACTTTTGAGCGCGCGCATGTAGCGGCCTTCATCGCCGCCGACCAATGCTTGCTGTGCCGGGCGGCCAAAGACCGTTTTCTTTTCGTCAAAATCGAAAAACACTGCCGTTGGCAGGGTCTGTTCGCCCGGCTCAATCTCGATCAGGTGCGCGACACCGTCGTTCATCCACCCAGCAGCGGAATTGGAGGTGCCAAAATCAATGCCCAATGTCGCTGTTTCGCCTGCCATCCCACACCTTTGCCCCGTCCCGAAAAACCGGAGCCTTACCCCGCGCGCCTGCGCAGTACAATGCAGATTGCCCGCAGCTTTACGCGCCGCTGGTCAAAGCAAATAGAACTGGCTACGCTTTTGTCAGAATAACAAAAGGGAGAGACCCATGTTGCATCTTCGCACTCTAATGTTGGGGGTTGGCACCGCGGCGCTGTTTGCCGGGGCCGTTAGCGCACAGCAGACCGACCTGTCCATCGCCATCCAGCTTGAGCCGCCGCATCTTGATCCTACATCGGCTGCGGCCGGTGCCATTGATTCCGTGCTCTATTCAAACGTTTTTGAAGGGCTGACCCGTTTCATGGGGGACGGATCGATCGTTCCGGGCCTCGCCAAATCATGGGAGATTTCTGACGACGGGCTGACGTATACATTCAAGCTGCATGAGGGTGTCGTCTTTCATGACGGTTCCTCAATGGACGCCGAAGACGTAAAGTTCAGCTTGGACCGGATAAATGCCGACGACAGCACCAACGCACAAAAGGCGCTTTACTCTGCGATCTCAGAGGTCAACGTGATCGACCCCCTTACCGTTGAAGTCAAACTGACCGAGGCGAACGGCAGCATGTTGTTCAACCTGGCCTGGGGCGACGCGGTTATTGTCGCACCCGAAACGATCGACAACATCAAACAGACACCCATCGGTACCGGTGCGTTCAAGTTTGACAGCTGGACGCAGGGCGACAAGGTCGAATTGTCGCGCTTTGCCGACTATTGGGGAGAGCCTGCCAAACTGGAAAAGGCAACGTTCAAGTTCATCTCCGATCCTACCGCCGCCTTCGCTGCGATGATGGCCGAAGATGTCGATGTGTTCAGCGGCTTTCCTGCCCCGGAAAACCTGCCCCAATTTGAGGCAGACGCGCGGTTTCAGGTCATTGTCGGCTCTACAGAAGGTGAGACAATTCTGGCGATGAACAACAAGCAGGCACCGTTTGACAACAAACTGGTGCGCGAAGCGGTTGCCCACGCCATTGACCGTCAGGCGATCATCGACGGGGCAATGTTTGGTCTCGGTACGCCCATCGGCACACACTTTGCACCGCATAACCCAGCCTATATCGACCTGACCGGCAGCAGCGCCTATGATCCTGAAAAGTCCAAGGCGCTTCTGGCCGAAGCCGGAATGCCCGACGGGTTTGAGACCACTCTGGATCTGCCACCGCCCAGCTATGCCCGCCGCGGCGGCGAAATCATCGCGTCACAACTGGCAGAGGTCGGCATTACCGCAAAAATCAACAATGTCGAATGGGCGCAGTGGCTGGAAACCGTGTTTAACGGCAAGAACTTTGGTCTGACCATCGTAAGCCATACCGAACCGATGGATGTCGGCATCTACGCCAACCCGGAGTATTACTTTCAATATGACAACCCGGCCCTCCAGGAGTTGATGACAAAGCTGAGCAGCACCACCGACGAAGGCATGCGCAGCCAGATGCTGGGTGACGCGCAGCGGATCATCGCAGAAGATTACGTCAACGCTTACCTGTTCCAGTTGGCAAATCCCACGGTCGCCCGCGCCGGTGTTCAGGGTCTTTGGGCAAATGCGCCGACCCAAGCAAACGACCTGACCGGCGTAAGCTGGTCCGAATAGCGACACCAAATGATCAAACAAGGACCCCGAATTTCGGGGTCCTTGCGTCACATTCCCGAAGTGGCAGGGCAAGAATTCGGCGGTTCTGCTGCTACAAACCCTTAAATCGACCGCGAAGACGGTAATGGTCGGCGTGCAAGCCGCGCTGCATTCTCCTTTACCTCAGCAGCCACCACGCCCGCGCGTGCGCCATCCTGGAGAGTGGTAAACCAGTGCTCGGGCGGGTTCTTGCCCCGCCGGTTTCCGTCAAAACGCAGCCCCCTCAACACCGCTTCGGCGTTCTTGGGCAAGGTTTCGGGGATCGCGTGTCCATTCATCACCGCCCAGATTCCAGTCCAAAGCCGTCCGACCGACCACGGATTATAGCCGCCACCGCCCAGCACAAGAAGGCGCGGGACACCCAGCGCCATCAGCCCACGCAGCATATCCCAATGCGCGTTGTTGCTCAGGCTCAGATGGGAAAGCGGGTCTTCCTCCACGCCATCTGCGCCGCAAAGGAAAACGATGGCATCCGGTGCAAAATCCGCAACCTTCGGCAGGATCAATGCGTCGCGGACATAGGCCATTTCGCTATCGTTGAATCCGCGCGGCACCGGCATGTTAAACGCATTGCCGCCCCCATCGTTTTCGATCGGCCCGGTACGCGGCCAAAGACGATCCTCGTGAACCGACATCAACAGGCATTCGGGATCGCCGGCGAAACCTTTTTCAACGCCGTCGGGGTGGTGCGCGTCGATGTCGACATATGCGATCCGCCGCACGCCGCTTGTCCGCAGGCTTAGCATCGCCAGAACAGGATCGTTCAGATAGCAAAAGCCGTTTGCGCGGTCCGGCATCCCGTGATGGGTTCCCCCTGCCGGGTTATAGATCACGCCACCATCCCGCAAAAGCTCTCCGGCCAGAATTGATCCACCGGCGGCGGTGGCAGGTCGGCGAAAAATCTCGGGAAACACCGGGTTTGTCACGCTGCCGATGTCGTGCCGTGCACGGTCCAGTGCACTGGCCACTTGCGCACGCTCCACCCTTTGCAAGGCGGCGATATATTCCGAAGTGTGCCATTTTGTCAGAGCGGCAGGTTTCGCGCGCGGAGAGGTTCGGAATTGGGCATTGGGCAACCATCCCATCGCACGGCAAAGATCCGTAACCGTCGATACGCGTGGCACCCTAAGCGGATGCCATCTGCCGTAACTTGAGGCGCGGTAAATCTCATGTCCGATGAACAAGGGTTGCGGCATACAACAGAGCTAACGCAGATTTTGCGCCCGCCAAGCACAATTCATATCGCAGAAACGAAAAAGGGCGCCCGAAGGCACCCTTTCCGCAGTTAGTTCAGAAAGATCACTTGGTTCCGTCAAGACCTGCGGCCGCTTCGGATACCATCGCGTCCAGGTTCTGATCGCAGACCGCCATGAACGCTTCCATTGCAGCTTCGTCCATCGGCTCTGCTGTCATGTTGGATTCCGCTTCGTTTCCGCCAGTGGCTTCAACTGCTTTCGGCTCACCGTCGCTGACCGATCCAGCTACAGCTGTTGAATCTGTCGCTTCTTCGGTTGTGGTGGTGCCGCCAGTGTCTTCTACGGCTTTCGCATCACCTTCCAAGCTCATGCCATCGGCACCAGCATGTACTTCAGCAATCGCCATGGCCGCGACTGTCATCTGGTCTTCGGCGCTCAGCGCTTTGTATTCCGCGCATGTCATCGAAGCGCTCATGTGAGCAGCGGCAAACGCTGGTGCCGAAACGGTGCCCATCAGGCCAGCGATAGCAAGTGTTTTCAAAGTCATTTTCATTTGGTAGCTCCAGTGTTTGCAGTTTCTAAGTTCATCGCAGATACAACACCGCGAACTCCATATGGTTCCATTGAATCGCACCGCTTTTGCACCCGATGACAAACACGTGAATGCCAAACGTAAACGGGCACCTGAGGGGGTGCCCGCCGTTGTTTGCGGTTCGTAAAGTCTGTGAGTGTAAAAGTCAGCGTGCCTTGGTTTAGCGCGTTCCGAACTGACCTGCCGCCGCTTCTTGAACAGTGGCATCCCAATTCCGCGAACAAATGCGGTTCAGAACACCCATTTCTTCCGCGTAGCGGGTCATATCATCATCTGCACCAGCAATAGAGGTAGCGGTTGCGCTGCCTTCAGTGCTTGCTTGTGTGTTGCTTTCGCCAGATGTGGTTCCGACAGAAGATTCAGTCGCGGTCGGTGTTCCGTCACCGGGTGCCGCATTGTCATTCAGATCGGTAATGGCCATCATCGCAATCTTGTCTCGATCGGCACCGCCGAGCTGATTATACTCCTCACAAGTCATCGTTGTACTCATGTGAGCCGCGGCGAACGCCGTGGTGGAAAATGTGCCCATAAGGCCAGCAATCGCAAGTGCTTTAAATGTCGTATTCATATCTGCATCTCCAAATCTAGTTTTCATTGGTGAACTAACCCTCCCAATTGATTAAAGTTCAAAAAAAGTTCGGATCGCTGATTTCTATCGTTCTATAATGATGATTTTTCTTATCATTTACATAACGTTATCAAGTTATCGCATCGCGAAATACTATTTGCCAGCAAAAGCAGCACTTGCCCGGTGTCAGTGCAAACTAAGTGGTGAAACCTGCTTCGCGCCACTGGACCCGCTTCGGTTCCGCCCCTAATCTCGCGTAATGTTGCGCTATACCCTCAAACGCCTTCTCTCATTGACGATCAGCCTGATCGTTGCGTCCTTTGTCATCTTTTTGGTGATCGAAGTCGCACCAGGGGATCCTGCGTCCTTTATGCTGGGCATGAATGCCCAACCAGAAACGCTGGCCGCACTGCGCGCAGAGCTGGGTTTGGATATGTCAAAGGGTGCGCGATATCTGGACTGGATCGGCGGCATGGCTGTCGGGGATTTCGGAACGTCATATACCTACCGGACCCCGGTCATTTCCATGATCAAAGACCGGATGTGGGTATCTTTGCCGCTGGCGCTTTACGCATTGGTGCTGTCAACGGTCATCGCCTTTCCGGCTGGAATATTTGCCGCATCCCGGCGCGGCCAGAGCGGCGATATCGGCGTCATGGGTGCGACGCAACTGGGCGTGGCCGTGCCCAATTTCTGGTTTGCCATGATGTTGGTGCTGGTGTTTGCCATCAACCTGCGCTGGTTTTCGGCAGGCGGTTTTGTCGGTTGGGACAAGGGGTTGTGGGCGGGGCTGCATGCGCTGACGCTGCCCGCCGTCGCGCTGGCTTTGCCGCAGGCCGCGATCCTCGCACGGGTGATGCGGTCCGCGCTGTTGGATGTGCTGGGCGAAGATTACATGCGCACCGCGCGGGCGAAAGGGCTGACGGCGCGGCAGGCACTGTGGCGGCACGGGGTCCGCAATGCGCTGATCCCGGTGTTGACGATCATCGGGCTGCAGTTCTCGTTCCTGCTGGCCGGGTCTATCATCATTGAACAGGTTTTCTATCTGCCGGGGCTGGGTCGGCTGGTGTTTCAATCCATCTCTGCGCGCGATCTGATTGTGGTTGAATCGGTGGTAATGCTGTTGGTGTTCAGCGTGATCATGGTCAACTTCCTTGTTGATCTGGCCTATGCGATTGTCGATCCGCGACTGCGGACGCGAACATGAGACGCAACCTGATCATTGGCAGTCTGTTGTCGTTGGTGTTTGTCGCGGCGGCGCTGGTCAGCTTTGTGTGGACGCCGTTTGATCACACCTCGCTTGATATTCCCAACAAGCTACAGGCGCCGAATGGCACGCATCTTCTTGGCACCGATCATTTCGGGCGCGACATTCTGAGCATGATCATGGTAGGCGCGCGCACCTCGATTGCGGTTGCGCTGGTCGCTGTGGGCATCGGCATGGGGCTTGGTATACCGCTGGGGCTTTGGGCAGCAGCGCAGCGCGGATCGCTGATCGACGAGGTGATCATGCGCGGCAACGACCTTGTCTTTGCCTTCCCGGCCATCGTCATTGCCATATTGATCACCGCGGTGTTTGGTGCCGGTGCGGTAAATGCGATCATCGCCATCGGCATCTTCAACATTCCCGTCTTTGCACGCATCACCCGTGGTGCGGCACTCAGCCTTTGGCAGCGCGAATTCATCCTGGCTGCGCGCGTGGCGGGCAAATCTGCCGCCCGCATATCGGCAGAGCATATCCTGCCCAATGTCACGAACCTTCTCATTGTTCAGGGCACGATCCAGTTCAGCCTTGGCATCCTTGCCGAGGCCGGGCTGTCTTATGTCGGGCTGGGGGCGCAGCCGCCGACGCCATCCTGGGGTCGGATGCTGGCGGATGCGCAGACCATGGTCAGCATTGCACCCCACATGGCGCTGATGCCGGGTTTCGCGATCATTCTCACGGTGCTGGGACTGAACCTGATGGGCGATGGACTGCGCGATTATCTTGATCCCCGGTTACGGGTGGCACGCGCATGAGCCTGCTCGACATCACCAAACTGTCGCTGTCGATCCACGGGTTGAAGATTCTGCACGACATCACGCTGAACGTCGCCCCCGGCGAGATCGTGGCAATCACCGGTGAAAGCGGATCGGGAAAATCCATGACCGCGCTCGCCGCGATGCAACTGCTGCCAAAGGGAAGCCGGACCTCCGGACATATCATGGTGGGCGACCGCGATCTTACACAGATGTCCGAGGCGGAACTGTGCACCATGCGCGGGAATGACATGGGTATGGTGTTTCAGGAGCCGATGACCGCGCTCAATCCTGTACAATCCATCGGGCGGCAAGTGTCAGAAACGCTGCGCATCCATGACCCCGCGATATCCGCCAGCGCCGCACAAACGCGCGCCGCCGCAACGCTGACGCGCGTCGGCCTGCCGCAAGACCGCTTTCCGCTGTCGCGGTATCCGCATGAGCTGTCAGGCGGCCAGCGGCAGCGCGTGGTCATAGCGATGGCGATTGCCCGTCACCCCCGATTGTTGATTGCGGATGAACCGACGACCGCGCTGGATGTCACCACACAGGCGCAAATCCTGACCTTGTTGCGCGATCTGGCGCGTCAGGACGGCATGGGCCTGCTGATGATTACCCATGACCTTGCTGTTGTGGCGGATATGGCCGACCGCATCGTCGTGATGCGCCAAGGCGAAGTGGTAGAGCAAGGTGAGACGCAGCACCTGTTGCGCAACATGCGACATCCCTACACGCGTATGCTTTTTGCGGCATCCGGGCACCGCGTTACGTTGCCAAAGGCACCCGTACCCACACCGCTGCTTGAGGTGTCAGGTGTGTCACGGGATTACCGCACGCCACGCACGACCGTGTTTGGCCGTCCCGGTATATTCCGCGCGGTGGATGACGTTTCATTCACCCTTCACCGTGGAGAACGGCTTGGGCTTGTGGGGGAATCGGGCTGCGGCAAGTCCACGTTGACCCGTGCGATACTGGGGTTGGAACCGGTGCAAGACGGGTCAATCACGCTGGACGGTGCGCCCGTATTCAGCGGCCACCGGCCCAATCTGGGAGTACGGCGCAAGATGCAGGTGGTGTTTCAGGACCCATTCGGCAGCTTCAACCCGCGTCACCGGGTTGATCGCCTGATCACCGAGCCGTTTCATCTGCTGCCCGATCCGCCGCAGGGCAAGGCGCGCCGGGACGCCATCGGCGATGCCCTGACCGCTGTGGGCCTGACCGCAGATGATGCCCAGAAGTACATCCACGAATTTTCCGGCGGGCAACGCCAACGCATCGCCATTGCCCGCGCCCTGATCATTCGTCCCGAGCTGATCCTGTTCGACGAGGCGGTGAGCGCGCTTGACGTTTCCGTCCGTGCGCAGATTCTTGATCTGTTGGCGGAGCTTTGCACAGCGTATGATCTGACCTATCTGTTCATATCGCATGACCTGTCCGTGGTCCGCACGATAACCGACAGGGTGCTGGTGATGAAATCCGGCAAGATCGTCGAACAGGGCCCGACCGCGACGGTTTTCGAGGCGCCGCAGCATCCCTATACCCAATCGCTTATCGCGGCCGCACCGGTATTGCCGGATATTCAGCAGGCCGCGCTGTGACGAAACGCATCACGATCCATACTGTGCCAGAGGCCCGCCGCGCTGAACTGGACGCCATGGCGCTGGCTTATTACCGCGAGATTTTGCCGCAGGGTCCGCCCTTTTTCCCTGCCGCGCTTGACCGGTACTGGATTGAGGCAGGGCGTCACCCCTATTTGATTGCGCAGGACGGTGTCTCCATCGGGTTTGCGTTGGTTTGGAACCACCGCGATGGCACACATGAATTGACGGAATTTACGGTCCAGCCTGCATTTCGACATCGCGGCATCGGCACGGTGGCAGCACTTCTGGTTTTTGAATCGCTGGGCGGCGACTGGGTTCTGGGCGTGGCCAAGCAGTCACCCGGCGGCATGGCGTTCTGGCAGCAGGCGCTGGAAACCGGTGAGAATGTCACCGAAATCACCCAAGGGCCGCCCCGCAC
>JAGXHC010000121.1 GCA_024636405.1 Sulfitobacter sp.
ATGAAGGATCTGGCGGCGCAGGCGGGGTTGGGCAACGCCGTGGTCGTCAATACCTGCGCGGTCACCGCAGAGGCTGTGCGCAAAGCACGGCAGGATATCCGCAAACTGCGCAAGGCCCACCCGGACGCACGCCTGATCGTTACGGGCTGTGCGGCGCAGACGGAACCAGACACTTTCGCCCGCATGGCAGAGGTGGACGCCGTGATCGGCAACACCGAAAAGATGCAGGGTGCGACCTGGGCGGGCCTCGCCGCTGATTTCATCGGCGAAACAGAAGCGCTTCAGGTTGACGACATCATGTCGGTGACCGAAACCGCCGGACATCTGATCGACGGTTTCGGCACGCGCAGCAGGGCCTATGTCCAGGTACAGAATGGCTGTGACCATCGTTGTACGTTCTGCATTATTCCCTACGGACGCGGCAATTCGCGCTCGGTTGCGGCCGGTGTCGTGGTGGACCAGATTAAACGTTTGGTGGACAAAGGCTTTAACGAGGTTGTGCTGACAGGGGTGGACCTGACGTCATGGGGCGCAGACCTGCCCGGCGCGCCGCGATTGGGCGATCTGGTGATGCGTATTCTGCGGTTGGTGCCCGATCTGCCGCGCCTGCGGATATCGTCGATTGATTCGATTGAGGTGGACGATAACCTGATGGCCGCCATCGCAAGTGAGCCCCGGTTGATGCCGCACCTGCACCTGTCATTGCAGCACGGTGATGACATGATTCTCAAACGCATGAAGCGGCGCCACCTGCGCGATGATGCCATCCGTTTCGCTCAGGAAGCACGGAAATTGCGCCCCGACATGACATTCGGCGCTGATATCATCGCCGGTTTCCCGACGGAAACAGAAGAGATGTTCAACAACTCACTGCGGTTGATTGAGGAATGTGATCTGACTTGGCTGCATGTCTTTCCTTATTCTGCGCGCCAAGGCACCCCCGCCGCGCGGATGCCCGCAGTAAATGGCAAGTTGATCAAGGATCGCGCCGCGCGCCTTCGGACTGCCGGGGATGCGCAGGTGCAGCGCCACCTTGCGGCGCAGATCGGTTTGACCCACGACGTGCTGATGGAAAGTCCGACGATGGGCCGAACCGCACAATTCGCCGAAGTACATTTCAGCGCACCGCAACCGGAGGGCCGGATCATCCCCGCCCGAATTGTTGCAGCGACGCAAAAACACCTCAGCGCCTGAGCGATCGTTGAACGCGCGCGCTACTTCGTGCTTTCGCGCGCGTCGTAGGCCTGTCTGACCTCATCCGGCCAGGTTGACCTGATGTAGCTTAGCGTTGCGATGATCTCACTGTCCGAAAGCACGCCGTCGTATGCCGGCATGTTCGTTTTGTATGCGGGATCTCCGATCATCTTGCCAACGCCATGCTTCACGATGCCAAACAGCGCGTCGCTGTCGTGATGCCACGTGTGCCCGGTTGCATCATGGGGTGGCGCAGGCAACATGCCCTCGGCATCCCTGACACGCCAATCCGGCGCACCCTCCAACGCGGCACCGTGACAGGACGCACAATTCTGCGCATAGACCGCTTCCCCCTGTGCAAGGGTGTCCGCGTCACTGGGCAAGGTGCCGGGGCCGTCACCCTGAGGCATCAACAACCACCAACCCGCAGCAGCGACCCCCAGAAGGGTCGCCGCGCCGATGATCATGGCCGTCTGTCTCACTGCCCGGCCCTGTGGTACACGGCACCGCTTCCGGCAGTTCCGCCGAAAACGATCACATCGAATTGTGCTGTTGGATCATCGCCCATACCAGGAGAGCCGACAGGCATCCCCGGAACGGAAATACCGGTGACATCGGGCCGCTCTTTCAGCAGCTTTTCAATTGCGGCCATGGGCACATGCCCTTCGATCACATAGCCGTCCACCCGCGCGGAATGGCATGACCTAAGCGTATCGGGCACGCCGTGTTCCAGCTTGGTCGCGGCGTAGTCGTCATTTTCAATGACGTCGACATCATATCCCGCCGCGCCCGCTATATCTGCCCAAGCAGAGCAGCAACCGCAACCCGGTGTCTTTGTGACGGTCATAGCCAGTGCATGCTCGTCTGCGAACACGCTCGTGGGTGCCATCGGCAGCGCAATGACGGCCGCAAGTGCGGCGGAAAAAAGAGAGAGTTTCATGTAAAGTCCAATCATTTCAAAACGTGAGTATCTTTCGGATGCTCACGTCTGACGGGGCGGACCGGTGATTGGTATTTCGCACCATCCTGACATCGAATGGTCCACCATTGGGTGCTCAAGCTGCGTTGCGGTCCCGGTGGCCTGACCGACAACAAGCGGCACGAACACGGCGCAGGCGCTACACGCCGCCGGGCCATGGTCGTTGTTGGCGATATTGCAACACACCATTTGTTCAGCCATCACCGTCGCATAAGCGTCCGCCGTCGCGCTTTGGTCCGGCGCCATACGGGCGTGCACCAGACCAGCCTGAAACGTCAGAAGAAGGACAAGTATCAATTTCATGTCTGATATCTAACCGCTCTGCCGCAGGGGGCCAAGCCCCCTCTCACCCAATTGATCCGCGTGTTGAGGAACAAAAAACCCCCGCAGCGTGCTGCGGGGGTTTTGGTGTCCTAGCTTGGCCAAACGCTTCAGGCTTCTTTATGTTTTACCCGCGCCCAAAGGCGCTTGTTCGTGAGGTAAAGCAGAACCGATAGCAAGGTCAGCAAGATCACGCCAACAAATCCGGCCTGTTTGCGCGCGCCCAGCTTTGGCTCCGCGGTCCACATCAGAAACGCTGAGACATCTTCGGCCATGTGATGCACATCATTGGCATGTCCGTCGGCAAATTCGACCTGTTCGTCGCCCAGCGGCGGCGCCATTGCAATCCAACCACCGGGAAAGACGGTATTGCCATAAAGCACGGTGCCCGCCTGTTCCATCTCTTCCCCAGTATAACCTGCCAGCAACGCGGTGATGTATTCCGCCCCGCCGATGCCTTTGAAAAACTGGTTTATGCCCAAACCGTAAGGGCCATGAAACGCTGCGCGCTTTTTCGCCATCAGCGACAGATCCGGCGCGTTGGGAAGACCTGACTTCGGAAAATGATCGACCGGCGTGGCTGCGCGGGTATCGTCCAGTTCGGCGTCAAAAACATCAAACTGCTTGGCGTACTCAATAACCTGGTCTTCAGGCAAACCGGGTCCGCCTTCGTCACTCAGCGTCCGAAGAGCAACATACTGCAAGCCGTGGCAGGCAGAACAAACCTCTGTATAGATCTGCAAACCGCGCTGAAGCTGGTTCACATCATAGGTGCCGAACGGTCCGTCAAACGAGAAATCGACGTTTTCGATATGCGGTGTGCTGTGATCGCCACCGCCAGCAGCGGCGTCCTCGCCGTGGTCTTCCGCATCCATCACGCCAACTTCGGGATCCGCAGAATGCGCCTGCCCGCTCTCGGTCTGCTCGGTGACGACTTCGGGATCGGCAGCGCCTTCGACAATCGCTTCGTCAGGCTGTTCATCTGTGTCGGCTGTCGATTCTTCGGCTGGTGCCTCTTCCGCAGCCGCGGTCGGAGCCTCTTCCGCAGTAGTGGCTGGGGCCTCGTCCGCAGCAACGGCTGGTGCCTCGTCCACAGTAGTGGCTGGTGCCTCTTCCGCAGCAGTGGCTGGCGCCTCTTCCGTAGCAGCGGCCGGTGCCTCTTCCGCAGTTGCGGCTGGTGCTTCTTCCGCAGCAGCGGCTGGTGCTTCTTCCGCAGCAGCGGCTGGTGCGTCTTCCGCAGTAGTGGCTGGTGCGTCTTCCGCAGTAGTGGCTGGTGCTTCCGACGGTGTTGCCTCTGGCGTCACGTCCGATTGGCTTTCTACCATGGGTGTTTCGGTATCTGGATCGGCGGTGGTATCCGCTGACTGCGCCAGTGCCGCACCAGGTGCCAACAGGCCGAACGCAATCACGACCGACAGGAGATGTTGTTTCACGTCATTCATGTCCATTTACTCCGCCGGATTCACGATCGTCTTGGTGCCGCCGGCATTGGGCGCATAATGCGCGTCAAAGTCGGCCTCGATGGTTTCAGGCTGTGGCAACGGTTTCTCGATCACGCCAAGCAGGGGCAGGATGACAAGAAAATAACCGAACCAATAGGCCGATGCGATCAGCGAGAAACTGGCATAGGGTTCCTCGGCAGGCATGGCACCCAGCCACATCAGCGCAAAGAAATCAATCACCAGCAGCGCAAACCACCATTTGAACATTGGACGATACCGGCCAGACCGCACGCTGGACGTATCCAGCCACGGCACCAGCGCCATCACCGCAATCGCGCCGAACATTGCCAACACGCCAAAGAACTTGGCGTCGATGATACCGCCGGTCACGAAGGCTGCGATCTGCACCACCCACACTTCGGACGTGAAGGCGCGCAGGATCGCGTAGAACGGCAGGAAGTACCATTCCGGCACAATGTGCGCAGGTGTTGCCAGCGGGTTCGCCTCGATGTAGTTGTCGGGGTGGCCCAAATAGTTGGGCATGAAGCCCACGATGGCAAAGAACACCGCCAGGATAACCGCCAGCGCGAACAGATCTTTGATCACGAAGTAGGGCCAGAACGGCAATGTGTCCTTCTCGGCCTCGGCCTTTGATCCGCGACGGACCTCAACCCCGGTAGGGTTGTTGTTGCCAGTCGTGTGGAAGGCCCAGATGTGCACGATCACCAGACCCGCAATAACGAACGGCAGCAGGTAATGCAGGCTGAAGAATCGGTTCAGCGTGGCATTGTCCACCGCCGGTCCGCCCAACAAAAAGGTTTGCAGGCTTTCCCCGACAAACGGAATAGCACCGAACAACCCGGTGATCACGGTCGCACCCCAAAAGGACATCTGCCCCCAAGGCAGCACATAGCCCATGAACCCGGTCGCCATCATCAGCAGATAGATGAGCATGCCGATGATCCATGTAATCTCACGCGGGGCCTTGTAGGAGCCGTAATAAAGACCCCGGAAGATATGCGCATAGACCGCAACAAAGAACAGCGATGCGCCGTTCGAGTGCAGATAACGCAGCATGTAGCCGCCGTTTACGTTGCGCATGATGTGTTCGACCGACGCAAAGGCCATGTCGACATGCGGCGTGTAATGCATCGCCAGAACGATCCCGGTAACGATCTGAAGCGCCAGACAGAATGTCAGCACGATACCCCAGATCCACATCCAGTTGAGGTTCTTGGGCGTCGGGATCATCAGCGTGTCATAGAGCAGTCCGACGATTGGCAGACGGCGGTGAAGCCACTTTTCTCCGCCTGTTGTCGGCTCGTAATGGTCGTGAGGAATTCCAGCCATTTGTTTGCTCCCTTAACCCAGTTTAATCGTGGACTCGTCCACGAATTCCGCGACCGGAATATGAAGGTTCTGCGGCGCAGGACCTTTGCGGATGCGGCCCGCCGTATCGTAGTGCGAACCATGGCAGGGGCAGAACCATCCACCGAAATCCCCGGCGCCATCCCCGATCGGGACACAGCCCAAGTGCGTGCAGACACCGATCTGTACCAGCCATTCGCCGCTTTCATCCAGCGCACGGTTCTCGTCGGTGGCAGGCTGCTGTCCGGAAAGGTTCGGGTTCTGCGCGGAAGGATCAATCAGGCTGTCGACGTCCACACTACGGCCCGCTTCGATCTCTGCCGCTGTGCGACGCCGGATGAACACCGGTTTGCCCAGATACTTCACGGTCAGTTGCGTACCCTGCTCAAGGCCCGAAATATCCACGCGGATCGACGATAGCGCCTGCACATCCGCAGAAGGGTTCATCTGGTTGACCAGCGGCCAAACGGCGGCGCCCACGGCGACGGCTCCTGTACCGGCCGTGGCATAATACAGGAAATCCCTGCGGGTGCCTGCGTGATCTTCGGTGTGAGACACGGGTTTACTCCAATTTTTGGCCCGATCTGGACCATCAGACATAGAGACGGCACAAGGGGCGCCGCCTGACTTCAAAACGGTATCTACCGGGCCAGACCGCCCCAGTCCAGACGTCAAAGCCGTACAAACCGTCGCAGGGTGCTTGGGTGTGCGCAAAAATCAACGCAATTTGGCGCCTTTACCCCGCAGGCGGGACCGTCGCCTGCATCGCAGGGCGCGAATCGAATTTTGCGTACCAGGCGGCAAGTGCGTCATTTCCCGTGCGCCAACCGCGCGCGTCATGGCGAAGATCGACATACCCAAGGGCGCAGCCAACAGCGATCTGGCCAATGTCCAGCGGTCCCGAAAGGTGGCTCATCCACCGGGTATTGAGCGCCGCACAGGCGCGTGCGATCTTATCCCATTGCCCTTCGACCCACTCAGGCCAACGCTTGTCTTCGGGGCGCAGCCGTTCTTCATAGGTCATCGCAAGGGCAGCATCGAGGATGCCGTCCGCGGTCGCCTCGAGTGTCAGCGCGTCCCAGCGCCGCGCGCCAGTAGGATAGAGCGTGCCCCCCGCCCGATCATCCAGGTAAGCACAAATCACCCGGCTGTCATAAAGTGTGGGTCCGTCGGGCCGCTCCAATGCCGGTACTTTCGCCAGCGGGTTTTTCGCCAGCAGCGTGGCATCAGGCGCAATTGGTGTGGTCTTCATGGCCTCCAAAGCAACATCGTCGAGTTGTTTGGTTTCATGCAGCACAACCATTACCTTGCGCACATAGGGCGATGTTGCGGAGTAGAACAGTTTCATATCGGGCATCCTTTGCAGCGGGTTTCGAACCAGTAGACACCGCGCCGCGCCTGCGTGCAATCCGCCCCAGACAGGTTAGCCGACAATCCCACGCATCAACGCCGCGACCACCGCAGGCTCGGCGCCAAAACCATAGGCCTCCATGTGATCTGCCGCCGCCATGCGCACTTTCGCAGGTTTGTTCTGGCTCAGTTTCCACGTGCCATCGACCTGTCTCACCTGCATCCGGCAGGGGACAATCATACGCAGCATCTTCTCAAGCGCGTCGCGCGTCATCTTGTCGCTGGTCCAGGACGCTTTTGGTGCCAGCCGCGCCTCGTAAACCGCCGCCTGCCGGTCAAGCGTGTCCAGCAGTTCTTCCGCCAGACGCGTTTCGACTACACCGCGCAAATGCACCGCGACGTAGTTCCACGTCGGCACCTGATCAGGCACACCGTACCAGTCCGGCGAAACATAGCTGTCTGCCCCGGTCACCGCCAGGCAGGCCGCCGCAGGCGTGCTGAGCGCGCGCACGATGGGGTTGGAACGCACCAGATGCAGATCAACGACATCACCGACCTCGCTGACAATAAACGGCACATGGGACACCAACGGGCCCTCGGCGCCGTTCACGCTCAGAACTCCAAACGCCCGGTCGCGCGCAAAGCCAAGATTGCGCGCGGCATCGGCATCATGAAAAATCGGATTAGGGTGCATTTGCGCGGCCTTTCGTCGGGTGTTGATTAGCTCTTGCAGCTTTTGCGTCATCTTGGCAACGTCGCGCCATTCTCAGGGCGGGGCGAAATTCCCCACCGGCGGTATATGGGTCCGACCCATGAGCCCGCGAGCGCACGTTCCCTGATCTGCGGGGGGCTTGGTCAGCAGATCTGGTGCGATGCCAGAGCCGACGGTCACAGTCCGGATGAAAGAGAATGCGCGCTTGCACGGTCTTTGGGCCGGGCCGGTGTGTGATCGCCTTGGGTGGACGTGTCTGAACCTGAAGGAGATCAAAATGACCAAAGACACCCCCGCCCCAGCCCCAGCCCGCTTTGCCTTTATCAAGGCACGCTGGCACGCCGATATCGTGGACCGCGCGCTGGATGGCTTCATCGAAGTGATTTCCGCCGATACCGTTGAAGTCTTCGACGTCCCCGGCGCATTTGAGATGCCGCTGTTGGCGCGCAGGCTGGCGGATACGGGACAATATGATGCGGTGATCTGCGCGGCACTCGTGGTGGATGGCGGCATCTATCGCCATGATTTTGTGGCCGCAGCGGTCGTTGACGGGCTGATGCGCGCCGGACTGGACAGTGGCGTTCCTGTGCTATCCGTATCGCTGACCCCGCACCAGTATCAGGAGACGGATCACCACAACGCCGTCTACCGTGATCATTTTGTTCGCAAAGGACGCGAAGCCGCACAAGCAGCCCTCAGCATCGTCGCGGTGCACAGCACCTTGGCCGCCTCAAACTGAACCTGAGCCTATCCCAGATACTCACGCAATGCAGGCGGCGGGTTTTCCAGCAATTCCGCCGCGGGTTGGGGGGTGTGGGCGTGTCCGCCTTCTACAAAAATCGCGGATTGCGCGATACGGCGAACGTCTGCGGGCGCATGGGTGACCATGATCAGCGTTGCCTGGGTTTCCGCTGCAAGGTCGCGCACCAGATCCAGCATTTCGTTGCGCTGCGCAGGTCCGAGTGCGGCAAAAGGTTCATCCAGCAGCAACAAGGGCCGCGCCTGAACCAGCACCCGCGCCAGCGCGGCACGGCTTTGCTGACCGCCGGACAATGCCCCCGGACGCTTGTCCAGATGATCAACCAGCCCGACACGTTCTACCGCTGTTTTGACGCGGTTTTTTTCGGCTTCTGACAGGCGCAGATCGGGACGCAGGCCAAGGCCCACGTTCTGGACCACCGTCAGGTGCGGGAAAAGGTTGTTGTCCTGAAAAAGCATGGTCATGGGCCGATCACCCGGCGGTGTATCGGAGATATTCCTCCCCTCCCACAGGATGCGCCCCGCGGTCAGTGGTATGAACCCGCAGATCGCCGACAGCAGCGTTGATTTGCCCGCCCCCGACGGGCCGATCACCGCATAGGTGCGCCCCTTCTCCAGATCAAATTCGGCACGCAGGGTAAAATCCCCCTGGATGATTGTCACATTTTCAAGCCTCAGCATGCCAGCGTCCCACCCTTTCACAAATCCAGAAAACCCCCAACGCAACCACCAGCAACACAAGCGCCGCCCCCGCCGCTGCTTCCATCCGGTAAGCGCCCATCAAACGGTACATCTGCAATGGCAACGTCGCACGGTCGGCATCGGCAAACAGCGTGATCACGCCCAGATCGCCAACCGATAGCGCGCCCGTCAGCCCCGCTGCAAAACCGATCTGAATGCGCAAACGCGGCAGCAGCACCAACCGCCAAAGAGGCCAGCCACGCAGGCCCAGCATCTGCGCCTGCCGCCCGAAATCCTGTGCAGTGGCGCGCAGCCGTGGCACCAGAATGCGCAGCGCAAAAGGCAGCGCCATCAGTGCGTTGACCAACGCGGTCACCTGCCATGCCAAATCAGACGGAGGCATTACCGGATTGATCAGAATGAACCAGCCTGTACCGATCATCAAAGGCGATGCTGCCAGACCCATCAGCCCAATCGCCTCAATCCCGCCGCGCGGACGGGTCGCGATCCAGCCCGCCATCGGCAAGGCCAGTGCCGCCATTGCCGCAATGCTCGCACCCGCAACAAGCAGCGAAACGCCAGCGGCCTGCCAGACAGAAACCGGCATCTCAGACAGCCCCGCGACGCCGCGCATCACAACCGCTGTCAGCGGCAACAACAGAAATCCCGCGCCAAGCGCAATCACCATGCTGTCCAGCATGCGCGAAATCCCACCGCGCGCATCCCAGCGCTGCACCGCACGGTCCAGCCCACCCCCAAGGCTGATCGGCGGAATCAGCCATAGGGCAGTCACCGCAGCACCCCCCGCAAGCACCAGTTGAACAACCGACAAAAGTGCGGCGCGGCCAAGATCGAAATCGAAAAGAAACGCCTGATAGATCGCCAGTTCGATGGTTGTGGCGCGCGGCCCGCCCCCCAAGGTCAGCGCCACGGCAAAGCTGGTCAGACATATGACAAAGACCAGCGCCAGCGCGCCGGGCAATATCTGCCAGAGCAACGGCGCCTCCAGCGTCCGAAATACCGCGCCGGGTGTCAGCCGCAATTGCGCGGCCAGGCGAAACCGTTCTGCCGGGATTGCCTGCCAGCCTTGCAGCAGCAGCCGCGTGACCAGCGGCAAATTAAAGAAGACGTGCGCCAACACCACACCGTGCAGTCCATAAATGGACATCGGAGGCAAACCAAAGTGCGATAGACCAACATTCAGCCACCCTGCCCGCCCGAAGACGGTCAGCAGCCCCAATACCGCGACGATTACCGGCAAAATGAACGGCGCACCCAGCAGCGTCACCAACATGCCCCGGCCCCAAAACCGCCGCCGGGCCAGCGCGCGGGCCAGCGGCACCGCCAGCGCAACGGAGATCACCGCCGAAAGCGCCGCCTGCACCACCGTGAACCGCACCGCAGCCCAATCGGCGGCCCTTAACCCTGCGCCCAATTCCGCACGCGATAGAACCGCAAGCAACGCCGCCAGAATAAGGA
>JAGXHC010000122.1 GCA_024636405.1 Sulfitobacter sp.
CCTTTGAAGCCGTCCGCTTCGGGGCTGCCTGCATACCATGTTCGTGGAGGGAAAAACCTTTGACCGTGCCAGTCCCCAAGAGCAAGGTAATCAAGGCCTGACATTTCAGCCCGGTTTGGCGGGATGACGGCAGGGTTTCCTTCTTCACTGCCGAAATCAAGAACACCGCCGTGGGCAAGACCGATCCGGAACCGCCCCGCGGTGTCGGCCCCGGTCATCCATTCGGTCAGGTCAACGCCGGGATTGCGCACGTTGGGCGGGGCCGGCAGGATGGCGACATCATTGCCGATTTCGATGATCTGCGGTGCAAGGGCAAGCAGGACATTGTCAGGCTTGTCATCCTCGATCCGCTCCCAAAGGTCCACAGCGGCGAGGCTGTCGTGATTGCCCGGCAGCAGCACCCAAAGCAGATCGGGAAACCCGGCCATCACATCAAGTGCGCGGCGCACCACCTTTGACGGCGGTGCTTCGGCATCGAAGGTATCGCCCGCGATCAGCACGAAACCTGCGTCATGGGCACGCGCCACTTCTGCGATTTTGCGCAGGGCGTCCAGCCGTGCGGCGCGCAAAGCGGCACGGGTGTCTTCGTCGAAGCGCCCGAAGGGCTTGGCAAGGTGGATGTCTGCGGCGTGAAGAAATCGCACGTGGCGTGGCTCCTGTATACCAATTCACGCCACCGTAGTCTTTTGGATTCGCGGATGAAAGTCGGCAAATCCGGCGCGCGCACTCAAAGCGGTCGCAGGATAATCCCCGCCGCCCCTGCCCGTGGGGGACGAAATATTGCGGTTATATGAAAATACATGCGAGCACGGTGTCTGTAGTTGACCCGTCGCGCCGCCTCGCGCAGGCTGCGAGCAGGGACGCGGGGCAAGTCACCTGTCTTGGGGACGTTCCGCCTTGTCAGGGAGAAGACCGATGACCCATATCCACAAACCCACCGCCTTTACCGCATTCGCGCTGGCCCTTGGCCTCAGCCTGTCTGCCGGCGCAGCACAGGCTGACGAGCTTATTGTCGGACTTCAGCAAGAGCCTACATCGCTGGATCCGACGGGGGATGCTACTGCGTCCATCGACGGGATGCTGACGCAGAACGTGTTCGAATCGCTGACCATCGTTGCCGAAAACGGCGAAGTGCAGCCGAACCTTGCGACAAGTTGGGAAGTCTCGGACGATGGGCTGACGTATACCTTTCATCTGGCGGAGGGGGTGAAATATCACGACGGCACCGATTTTGACGCCGATGACGTGATTTTTGCGTTCAACCGCGCCATGGTCGAGGGCAGCGTGAACCCGTCCAAGGACATCTTCAAGCCGATCGAGAGCGTCACCGCGATTGATCCGATGACCGTGCAGATCAAACTGACCGGGAAGGATGCGTTTTTCCTGTTCAACATGGGCCAGGGCGACAGCGCCATCGTGGCCGAGGAATCGGCAGAGACCAACAATACCAATCCCGTCGGCACCGGCCCGTTCAAGTTTGACAGCTGGACGCGTGGGGACCGGCTGACGCTGGTCAAGAACTCCGATCACCGGGATGCGGCGGAGGTGGCGCTGGATAAGGTGGTGTTTCGCTTTATCTCTGACCCTGCGGCCGCCACTGCGGCGATGATGGCCGAAGAACTGGACGCATTCCCCGGATTTCCCGCGCCGGAGTTGCTGGCGCAGTTCGAAGCCGATCCGCGGTTTCGCGTGAACATCGGCTCCACTGAGGGCGAGGTTATTCTGGCGATGAACAACGCCAAGCCGCCGTTCGACAATATCGAGGTGCGCCGCGCCGTGGCCACCGCGATCAACCGCGATGAGATCATCGATGGCGCGATGTACGGCCAGGCTGTGCCGATCGGCAGTTTCTATCCGCCACATGGCACCGCTTATGTCGATCTGACGGGCGCCTATCCGCATGACACGGAAAAAGCCAAGGCGATGTTCGAGGAAGCGGGCGTTGCGGGCACCACGATGACGCTGCGGGTGCCACCGTTCCCTTACGCGACCCGATCAGCCGAGATCATCCAGGCGGAACTGGCCGACGCCGGGATCGACGCCAAGGTGGAGAACGTGGAATGGGGCTTCTGGATTGACGAGGTCTATAAGAAGAAGAACTACGACATGACGATCATCGCCCATACCAGCCCCAATGACATGGGCAATTTCGCGCGCGGCCCGGACTACTTTTACGGATATGACGATGCAGAGTTTACCGCCCTGTGGGACAGCATCCAGACCGAAGCCGACCCGGCCAAACGCGACGATCTGCTCAAGCAGGGGCAGCAGTACCTGAGCGACCAGTCGGTGCATGCGTTCTTGTTCCAATTGCCGCTGCTGGGTGTGTTCCGCACGGAGGTTGAAGGCTACTGGTCCTCATCGCCTGTGCTCTATATGCCGCTCAAGGGTGTGAGCAACGGCGGCTGACAGGTTTTGGCTGCGGGCGGGGTGCCGTCCGTAGCCGGATCAGGTTCCTATGGGTTATTTTCTCTTTCGCCGCACATCGGGTTTCGTGCTGACACTGCTGGCGGTGTCCGTGGTCGTGTTCGCGGTGATGAATGTGCTGCCGGGTGATCCGGCGCTGACCATCCTTGGCATGGACGCGACCGACGATGCGCTGGCCGCGCTAAGAGACCAGCTTGGGCTGAACGAGCCGCTGCTGACGCGGTATTTCTCATGGGTCTGGAACGCGCTGCACGGCGATTTCGGGATCAGTCATTCGTTCCGGGTGCCGGTCGCGACGCTGATCGGTGAGCGGTTGCCGATGACCGTTTCGCTGGCGGTTGCGGGCATGATCGTGACGCTGATTCTGGCGCTGTCGCTGGGCATCGGGGCGGCAGCGCAGCATCGGCGATTTGGCGACTGGGGTGTGATGTTTCTGAGCCAGCTTGGCATTGCGGTGCCGGCCTTTTGGTTGTCGATCCTGCTGGTGCTGCTGTTTGCGGTCAAACTGCGTTGGCTGCCGCCGGGTGGCTTTGCGGGTTGGTCCGATCCGGTGGCGGCAATCCGGTCGCTGATCCTGCCGACGACGGCGCTGGCGCTGGTGCAATCGGCAGTGCTGGCGCGGGTCACGCGGTCTTCGGCGCTGGAGGTGATGCGGCAGGATTTTGTGCGCACGGCGCGCGCGTCCGGGCTGTCGCGGCGGCGCGTGCTTTGGCGGCATGTGCTGCCCAATGCGCTGGTGCCGATCGTGACCATCGTGGGAATGCAGTTTGCCGCCCTTGTGACAGGCACCATCGTGATCGAGAACGTATTTTATCTGCCGGGGCTGGGGCGGCTGATTTTTCAGTCCATCGCCAACCGTGATCTGCCGACGGTGCAGGCGCTTGTGATGCTGTTCGCGGCCATTGTCGTGACCGCCAACTTCGTGGTTGATCTGCTTTATGTCGTCATTGACCCCCGTCTGAAAGCGCGCGCATGAGGCGGCAGTTGCCCACCAACTTTGTCCTTGGCGCGGTGCTGGTTGCCCTTGTGGTGGGCACGGCGGCGCTGTCGCTGATCTGGACGCCGCATGATGCGACGCTGATGAACATTCGCGGCAAATTCGCGGACCCGACGCCGCAGCATTGGCTGGGCACGGACCAGCTTGGGCGCGATGTGGTGAGCCAACTGATGGCGGGGGCGCGCAATTCGATGGCGGTGGCGCTGATCGCGGTGTTGCTGGGTGGCTCTGTCGGGGTGTCGTTGGGGCTGCTGGCGTCGGCCATCGGAGGGTGGGTCGAGGACGGAGTGATGCGGCTGGCCGATCTGGGTTTTGCCTTTCCGGCGCTGTTGTTTGCGATCATGCTGGCGGCGGTGTTCGGGCCGTCGCTGAGCAATGCGGTGCTGGCCATTGCCTTTATCAACATCCCGATATTTGCCCGCGTCACGCGCGCCTCTGCCAATCAGATCTTGACCCGTGACTTTGTCTCGGCGGCGCGGGCTGCCGGGATGAACAGGTTTGCGATCAGCCGGGATCATATCCTGCCCAATATCGCCGCCGCGATCATCGTTCAGGCCACCATTGAATTTGCCGTGGCAATTCTGGCTGAGGCGGCGCTGAGCTATCTGGGTCTTGGCGCGCAGCCGCCCGCGTCAAGCTGGGGCAGGATGTTGTCGGAGGCGCAGACGCTGATGTATCTGGCGCCGCATCTGGCGATCTATCCGGGCTTGTGCATTGTCGCGGCGGTTCTGGGGTTTGGCCTGCTGGGCGACGGGCTGCGCGACATTACCGATCCCCGTCTGGCGCGGGAGCGATAGATGATCACGCTGGATAACTTCTCGGCCCGGTTCGGGCACGCGATTGCCCTGCGCGGTGCCAACCTGAGCATTCGCAAGGGGGACCGTCTGGGCGTCGTGGGCGAAAGCGGATCAGGCAAAACCATGCTGGCCCTGTGCCTGATGGGCATGGCGCCCGATGCGGCACAGCTTGACGGGGCGCTGGTCATTGACGGGCAAGACATGGCCTTGGCCTCCGAGGCCGCATGGCAGCGTCTGCGCGCGCGGCGCGTTGCGATGATCTTTCAGGAACCGATGGCCGCGCTGAACCCGCTGCGCCGGGTCGGCGACACGGTAATGGAGCCGATGATCGTGCATGAAGGTCTGAGCACACGCGACGCACAGGCGCGTGCACGCGCCCTGTTCGAAGAAGTCGGCATTCCCGATCCGGGCGCAAAGATGCGCCAGTTTCCACATGAATTATCGGGTGGGCAACGCCAGCGGGCGCTGATTGCATTGGCGCTGGCCTGCGATCCGGCGCTGCTGATTGCCGATGAACCGACGACGGCACTGGATGCCAATGTGGCGCTGCGGATCACCGATCTGCTGGTGCGGCTGGCGACAGAGCGCGAGATGGCGCTGGTCTTTATCAGTCACGATCTGGCCGCCGTCGCGCGCGCTACGCGCGACATTGTGGTGATGTATGGTGGTGATATGGTGGAACAGGGGCCGACAGCACAGGTGTTGGCCCAGCCGGCGCATCCCTATACCAAGGGCCTGCTGTCCGCGCGGCCAGATCCCAAGGCAGCACCCCGTGATGCCGCTGGCAGGCGTCGGCGGTTGCCCACCATTCCCGGCACGGTGCCACCCTTGACGGCATTGCCGCAGGGCTGCCGCTTTTCGGGTCGATGTCCCCAAGAGATCGTGCGCTGTGCCATGCAGCGCCCCAAGATGCTGACGCTTGACGGACCGCGCCGCGCGGCCTGTCACCTTTTGTCGGGGGAGGGGACGTGAACGGTGCTGTGCTGCTGGAGGCGCGGGGCCTGACGCGCCGCTACCGCCTGCCGCGCACATCGGTGTTGCGCCCGGCACCGGTTCTGACAGCCGTTGACAGCGCGACCTTTGCCCTGCGCGCGGGCGAAACCCTGGGCGTGGTGGGTGAATCCGGGTCAGGCAAATCCACACTTGCGCGGATGGTCATGGCCTTTGAGCCGCCCGACGAAGGCACCATCCTGTTTGAGGGCCAAGACCCCAACGCCCTGCCTGCCCGCGATCTGCGCAAGCTGCGGCAGCGGTTTCAGATGGTGTTTCAAGACCCTTTCGGATCGTTGGACCCGCGCCGCCGCGTCGGCTGGTCCATCGCAGAGCCGCTGCGCGCCATCGGGGCAGAGACCAACACCGATGCACGGGTGTTCGAGACGCTGGAGCAGGTGGACCTGCACCCGCATGACGCCGAAAAATACCCCCATGAGTTTTCTGGCGGTCAACGCCAGCGCATTGCAATCGCCCGGGCCATCGTCACCCGCCCTGCCCTGTTGGTTGCGGATGAGGCGGTGTCGGCGCTGGATGTTTCGGTGCAGGCGCAGATCCTGAACCTGCTGATGGACCTTCAGGAAGAGCTGGGTCTGGGCATTCTGTTCATCGGTCATGATCTGGCCGTGGTGGCGTCGATATGTGATTTTTTGCTGGTCATGCAGCACGGCAGAACAGTGGAGCAAGGACCGGCCGCGCAGGTGTTGCGGTCCCCGGCACACGCCTATACGCAGACGTTGTTGAAAGCCGCCGGGATGCCTTTGTGACACGTTTCATCCATCTTACCGATCTGCATGTATCGCACCCCGAAGCCGGTGACGTACATTTGCAATCGGACACCCCTGCGGCGCTGAAACGGGTTGTGAAGACGATCAATGCGATGGTGCGGCAACCCGATTTTGTGGTGGCCAGCGGCGATCTGACGAATATGGGCGATGTCGCAAGCTATGGATTGGTGCGCGAAACATTTGCGGCACTGAACGCACCGCTGGTGCTGGCGCTTGGCAATCACGACACGCGGGCGGGTTTTAACGAGGTATTCGCGCCCATACTGGCCGATTCCAGTTCTGCGCCCATATTGGGCGATTCCAGTTCTGCGCCAATACTGGGCGATTCCAGTTCTGCGCCCATACTGGGCGATTCCAGTTCTGCGCCCATACTGGGCGACGCCCCCTATTTTCACGACGCGGTACACGGTGATCTGCATGTGATCACACTGGATACCGGCGTGCCGGGGCAAATCGCGGGCGCCATCGACGATGCCCAGTTTGACTATCTTGAGCACGCCCTGGCGCGGCATGCAGGCAAGCCCAAATTGCTGGTGATGCACCACCCGCCGCGCGTTGATCCTGATGGGCTGTCCTGGGGCAGTCTGGACATGCAAAGCACCGAGCGGCTTGCTGAACTGCTGCGCCACCAGCGTGTTGCGGGTATTTTATCGGGGCATATCCACATCAACCGGGTCAGCCACTGGCACGGCATCCCGATCGTGATTTCCAACGGGCAACATTCAACTGTTGACCTGCTGGAAACCGCCGATCTGCGGATTGTCGAAGGCACCGGATTTGCCATCTGCGACTGGCGGGCATCGGGGCTGTCGGTGTCTTTCGTGCCGCTTAGTCCTGAAACCCGGCAGCTTGGCCTGATTGATCAGGCGCGGCTGCGGGCGTTCAGCTGAAACATCACCCCAACCGGCGAAGCAAATCAAGCGATGGCTCACCTGTTGCGGGCAACCCCAGAGTTTGCTGATAGGCGCTGATTGCCTTGCGGGAGTTCGGGCCGATCACGCCATCGGTGCCGTCGGTGTCAAAGCCGCGCGCGGTCAGGCGCTGTTGCAATGCGACGCGGTCATCCTTGGTCAAGCC
>JAGXHC010000123.1 GCA_024636405.1 Sulfitobacter sp.
ATCAACGCCAGCGGCAGAAAAGCAATCAACTGATATCCGCGCGCCTTGAAACGCGCTACGGCGGGGTTCAGCCGCTCCACCACATCGGTGGTCTCGAAGACGTCGTTTTCGATCGCGACCACGCCTTCGATCCGGCTGGTCAGTTCGGTCAGGCGCGCCGCAGTGGCGGTGTCCGGAGTGGTGCCGCGCAGGGTGACGATTCCGGACGACACGGTGACCGTCACCCCTTCATAACCGTCAAGTTCCGTCAGAATGTCGCGGATGCGGTTGGCGATTGCGGCATCGGTGGCGGCGCTGTCGGCGATGCCGATGGTGCCACCCGGCTGTGTCGTCGTGGTTTGCGCAAGCAGTGCCGTCGACAGCGACACGCAGACAATAAACAAAATAAATCGCATCAGGAAATCCGGTCAATAATCAATATCAGATAGCGTAAGGTCCCCGGATCAGCTTGGCAATTCCGCAGATACAAGGGCACGCTATGTCTGGCAATCAATCAGGATTGCGCCGCTGCGTGCGCCTGCTTCGACGGCCTCATGGGCTGCGGCAGTGTCTTTCAGCGCAAAGGTTTGTTGCACGGGGCAGTCCAGCGCGCCGTCGATCAGCGCGTCGTGCAGCCGGGTTATTGCCATGTCGCGGCGGCCGGGTGGCAGCAGATAGATCAACATGATGTCCAGCGTCACTGATTTGAACAGCAGCGGATAGAAGGGCAGAACCGGCTGCATCTCGCGCGCCGAGCCATAGGCGGCGATCCGGCCATTGGGCGCGATCACGGCGGTGTCTGTGTCAATATTGGCGCCAAATTCGACCTCGACAATCGTGTCTACCAGATTGCCATCGTTGGCCTTTACGATCGCGTTGGCCAGATCGGGGTCGGCGTAATCCAGCACCGCATCGGCACCCGCGGCAGTCGCGCGGTCTGCGCCAGAGGCCGAGGTCGTGGCGATCACCCGCGCACCGCCCCATTTTGCCAGTTGCACTGCCAAATAGCCGACGGTGCCTGCGCCGCCCTGCACCAGCACCGATGTGCCGGCCACATCCCCCGCGCCAAAGACAGCGTGGCAGGCGGTCAACCCCGGAATCCCAAGGCTTGCGCCAGTCTCAAGGCTGACGCCGTGGGGCAGGGGCACGGCCTGATGTGCGGGCAGGGTGACGTGGCTGGCGGCGGTGCCATGGGCGCGTTGCCACTGACCATTCCAGATCCAAACACGCTGACCGACGCGGTCGTGATTGACGCCGGGTCCGACGGCGTCAATCACGCCGGCGCCGTCACTGTGCGGAACGACCTGCGGGAAGGGCGGTTTGGTCACCCCCGGACGCGACCCCGCCCGCGCCTTGACGTCCGATGGGTTCACGCCTGACAGGGCCAGCCGAACGCGCACGTCACCGGCGCCGGGCTCTGGGGTGTCAATTTGTTCTAGTGTCAACACATCGCGGGCCGCGCCGAACGTGCGATAGATGATGGCCTGCATGATGTGGTTCCTTGCGAATACTGGTGTCTTGATACCAATCTGGCGCAAAGCGAGAGGTCATGCAATTGCCGCGCCCGCGATAGGACCGGGCGCGGCAAAGCTGCGGTCAGCTGTTGACGGCAATGCCTGTCAGCTTGGCATTCGCGGCCTTCTCCATATCAAGGATCTGGGTCAGAACGTCGTGCGCCTTGTCGTTCTTCAACTCTTTGGCCCATTGGCGCAGGGTGCCGTAGCGGGCAATTTCATAATGCTCCACCGCCTGCGCGATGCCGATCAGCGCCGCGCCAAGCGCTTTTCCGGAGGCTTCCTTCATAATGCCTTCGCCTTCTTTGATAAGCCCTTCAATGGCATCGCATTTCTCGCCTTCGGCTTTTTCGTCGATGGATTTGAATACGTCCTTCAGCAGGGTAACCTGCTGCTTTGTCTCGGCCAGATGGTCATTGAAAGCCTTCTTCAATTCGGCGGACGTGGCTGCATCCGCCATTTTGGGCAACGCCTTGGTCAGCGCATTTTCGGCGTAGTAGATGTCTTTGAGGGTGTGGTGAAAGGCTTCGGCGAGGGTTTTCATGACTGGGGACTCCTGAACACTGGTTATGAAGGGCGGAGCTTCTCCGCCTGGCAAACCAATGCCGGGGTGGCCTGTCCAGTTCCGCGCCGTTGCCGAATGCTGTAAGCGCGAACGCGCAGTGGGCGATTAGTCGCGCAATTCGCCCGGTGCAACGCCCCAAAGCCGCGCCTTGGGGGCCCACCCCTTGAACCCACCAGAGCGCAGTTCACACCATTCCGGCGTGCAGTCGCCCAATCGCGCGACCACCCCGGCCTCAAGTGCGGCTGTGATCGGCGCATCCGGGTCAGGGCGGACACGCAGTTTCAACATGTCCTGTTCGACCAGCACGGTGCGGGTGCCGGACAACAGCGAATAATGTACCCAGCCGCCCATACCGTCGCGGTCTTCGACGCGGCGCCAGTGGCCGTGTTCGGCTGTGATCCGCAGCGGCATGTCGCGGCGTTTGAAGACCCAGTCGATGCGGTGGGTCAGCGACGGACCACGCCGCACGTTGCCCTCTGCTGCCTTCATGGAAACAAAACGCGGGACCGGCAGGTTGGTAACCGAGCCGGTCAGTTCTTCTTGCGCCTGCGCCGGGGCGCAAACCTGTGAGATCGTGATGATCGCTGCAGCAAGAATGCTGCGGATGTACTGGTTCATTCGGGTGCTGCCTGCACTGTCGATATTATTTTTGTTTGCTCTTTTACGGCGCGCGTTCTTGTGCCTCGTCGCCGGTTGGGACACCATGCCCCTCAATCGGCCACAGGCCAAGTGTACGGAGCGTTGAGATGTCAAAGAAGCGGCTGAGTGTTGTAGTCACGCGACGGTTGCCCGATGTGGTAGAGACGCGGCTATCGGAATTGTTCGATGTCACCTTGCGGGAGGACGACACGCCAATGACCCGCACCCAGTTGGGCGAGGCGATGAAAGGGGCCGATGTACTGGTCCCCACCATCACCGATGAAATCGACGCGGCACTGATCGGGCAGGCGGGTGATCGGTTGAAACTGATCGCAAATTACGGTGCAGGGGTTGATCATATAGATGTGGCCACGGCGCGACAGCGTGGTGTGCTGGTATCCAACACCCCCGGTGTGCTGACCGATGACACTGCAGACATGACGATGGCGCTGATACTGGCCGTGACGCGGCGCATGCCCGAAGGCATGGCCGTCATGCAAAAGGGAAACTGGCAGGGCTGGGCGCCCACGGCCCTGTTGGGGGGGCGCGTCGGAGGCCGACGGCTGGGGATTCTTGGCATGGGCAGGATCGGGCAGGCCGTGGCCCGACGTGCGGCAGCGTTCGGCATGCAGGTGCACTATCACAATCGCCGACGCCTGCACCCCGAGACAGAGAAGGCGCATGAGGCAACCTATTGGGAAAGCCTGGACCAGATGGTGGCGCGCATGGATGTGATCAGCATCAATTGCCCGCACACCCCCAGCACCTTTCACCTGATGAACGCCCGCCGACTAAAGCTGATGAAGTCGGACGCGGTGATCGTCAACACTTCGCGGGGCGAAGTGATTGACGAAAACGCGCTGACGCGAATGCTGCGCGCGGGCGACATCAAGGGTGCGGGTCTGGACGTCTATGAACACGGCACCGACATCAATCCGCGTCTGCGCGAACTGAACAACGTAGTGCTATTGCCGCATATGGGGTCCGCCACGTTGGAGGGACGGATCGAGATGGGTGAGAAGGTGATTATCAACATCAAGACCTTCGATGACGGCCACCGGCCGCCGGATCAGGTCGTGCCGTCCATGCTTTGAGTGCGCTGTGGTTATCGGAGCGGCTGCGCCGCATACGATTTTAGGAATGAGGGGCGTAGCCCCTCAAACTCCCCGGATTTTATGGCCAGAAGAATATGGGAGATTTTTCGATGCGTTTAGTTCTGACTGTATGGATGATCTGTTTTGCGGGCGCTGTAGCGGCCCAGCAGGCGGCCGACGCTGTGGCCCCCGAAGGCGCGGCAAGCGGCGGTTTCGAAGCGATGGGTTCCGCAGTCAATGCAGCACTTGCAGCCAAGAGCGCGGGCACACCGGTGATTGCGCAGGACTGGATGGTGGTGGCGGCCAACCCGCATGCGGTGCAGGCCGGCGCGGATGTGCTGGCGGCGGGTGGCACGGCGGCGGATGCGCTGGTGGCGGTGCAGGCCATGCTGGGCCTGGTGGAACCGCAAAGCTCCGGTCTGGGCGGTGGCGCTTTTCTTGTCTGGTTTGATGCGGCCACCGGGGCCCTGACCACGCTTGACGGGCGCGAGACAGCCCCGCTCAATGTCACGCCGCAGTTGTTTCAGGACGCCCAGGGTGAGCCGCTGGAGCTTTTCGATGCGGTCGTGGGTGGGCGGTCTGTTGGCGTTCCGGGCACGCCTGCATTGCTGGAAGAAATCCACAGCCGTTGGGGGAGCCAACCGATGGCGTCGCTGCTGGCCCCGGCCATTGCAATGGCGGAGAGCGGGTTTGCCGTTTCTGAACGCCTTGCCGGGCTGGTTGTCGATGATGCGGAACGGTTGGCCACATCGCCAGTTACGGCGGCCTATTTCCTGCCGGGCGGCACACCGCTTGAGGCAGGCGACACATTGCGCAACGCCGCCTATGCGCAAAGCCTGCGGGCGCTGGCGGCAGAAGGTGCCGCAGCGTTTTACACCGGGTCGCTTGCCCCCGGTATTGTTGCCGCAGTGCAAAACGCCAAAGGCAATCCCGGTGTGCTGTCTGCGGTAGACCTTGCAATTTACGGGGTGAAGGAACGCCCGGCGGTCTGCGCGCCCTATCGCGGCCATGACGTTTGCAGCATGGGGCCGCCGTCATCCGGTGCTGTGGCCGTGGGGCAGATCCTGGGGCTTTTGGAGGCGCGCGACCTGAGCGCAGGACCGATGGACGCCGACGTGCGGCGGCTTATCGGTGATGCGTCGCGGCTCGCTTTTGCGGACCGTGGGCGCTACCTTGCGGACAGCGATTATGTGCCGGTTCCGGTAAAAGGGCTGCTTGACCCAGCCTATCTGGTGGAGCGTGCCAAGCTGTTGTCAGGCGATGTCGCGCTGACCGAAGTAGGCCCTGGCAACCCGGTCTTTGATCATGCGTTCAACCTTGCAGATGATATTGCAATTGAACTGCCGTCCACGTCGCATATCAGCATCGTGGACAGTTTTGGCAATGTCGCAAGCATGACGACAACGATTGAAAACGGTTTTGGCAGCCGCGTGATGGCTGGCGGCTTTCTGTTGAATAACGAGCTGACTGATTTTTCCTTTCGCAGTCACGCGGACGGCGTGCCGATTGCCAACCGGGTTGAGCCGGGCAAGCGGCCCCGTTCCAGCATGGCGCCAACAATCGTGATGAAGGACGGCGCGCCAGTCCTTGCGCTTGGCAGTCCCGGTGGCAGCCGCATTATCGGCTATGTGGCGGGCGCGATCATCGCACATCTTGATTGGGGCATGGACGTCCAGCAAGCGGTCAGTTCCGCGCACGCAATCAACCGATTTGGTGCCTATGATTTGGAAGAAGGCACTGTGGCTGGAGATCTGGCGGCGGCGCTGGAGGGAATGGGTTTCGAGGTGGGCACCCGTGCGCTGACTTCGGGGCTGCATATGATCGCTATCGGCGATGATCTGCGCGGTGGAGCCGACCCACGCCGCGAAGGCATCGCATTGGGGGAATGACGCAATGGTTCAGCCAACAGATATGTCGCGTAATGAGGACGGCATTGCCACGGTATTGGGCGTGCTCAAGCAGCAGTTTGGAGACCGGCTTCAGACTGGGCAGGCAATTCGTGACCAGCACGCGCATACCACCACCTGGATCCGGACACAGGCGCCGGACGGTGTGGTGTTTGCGCACAACACGCAGGAAGTGGCGCAGATCGTCAAGGTATGCGCCGCGCACAAGGTGCCGGTAATACCGTTTGGCACGGGCACGTCGCTGGAAGGGCACGTGAATGCGCCCGCGGGGGGCATATCGCTTGATCTGAGCCTGATGGACAAGGTGCTGGCCGTCAATGCAGGCGATCTGGATTGCCGGGTACAGCCGGGCGTGACGCGACAGGCGCTCAACACGCATCTGCGCGATCAGGGCTTGTTCTTTCCCATCGATCCGGGGGCCAATGCCTCGCTTGGTGGCATGACGGCGACACGGGCATCGGGGACCAACGCCGTGCGGTACGGTACGATGAAGGACAATGTTCTGAGCCTTGAGGTCGTCATGGCCGATGGCAGCGTGATCCGCACCGCAAGCCGGGCGCGCAAATCCTCGGCTGGCTATGATCTGACACGGCTTATGGTTGGCTCCGAAGGGACATTGGGCATCATAACGGAAATCACGCTTCGTCTTCAGGGCATCCCCGAGGCAATGTCATCGGCAAGCTGTTCTTTCCCCAGCGTCGAAGCGGCCTGCAAAGCGGTGATGGACGTGATCCAATATGGCCTGCCGGTGGCGCGGATCGAGCTTCTGGATGCGGTGGTGGTCAAGGCCGTGAACGCCTATTCCAAACTGACACTGCCGGAAACGCCACTGTTATTGCTGGAATTCCATGGGTCTGATGCGGGCGTGCGCGAACAGGCAGAGACCTTTGGCATGCTGGCGGACGAACACGGTGGCAGCGGCTACAAGGCGACCACTTCGGCGGAGGAACGCACCAAACTGTGGCAGGCGCGGCATGACGGGTATTGGGCGATGATGGCCATGCGACCAGGGTGTCAGGCGCTTGCAACCGATGTCTGCGTGCCAATTTCGCGGCTTGCCGATGCGGTGGGTGCGGCGCAGGCCAAGGCCGCAGAGCTTGATTTGTTCGCGCCGATTGTGGGCCATGCAGGCGACGGCAATTTCCACGCCTCGCTGCTGCTGGATATGGACGACGCCGACGAAGTCCGGCGCGCCGAGCAATTCGTGAGCTGGCTTGCCGACATGGCGATTTCCATGGACGGCACCTGTACCGGAGAGCACGGCATCGGGCAGGGCAAGCGCCCCTATCTGTTGAAGGAATTGCCAGGTGCGGCGCAGGTCATGAGCACGATCAAACGCGCGCTCGACCCTGACAACATCCTTAATCCGGGCAAGATTTTATCCCATTGATGCGCGTTAGCTGATCTGATTGTCGCGCCAAGGCATGGCGTGAAGCGTTGTGAACCGGCCCCCTGACCGTGTGTTCGGCCTGCGCCGCGTCGCCCGGCATTGCCGTGAAACAGCAGCGCCGGGTCGGCAAAGTCGGTTTTTTGCCATGTTGGGTCGGGTGTTGCCTGTGAAATCCATGGCGGGCGACTATTAACGAGACAAGACATTCTCAGGGGAATCGGGACATGAAAACGCAAGTCAAAGCAGTGGTTGTGGGCGGCGGCGCTGTCGGCACGTCGATTGCCTATCATCTGGCGCGTGCAGGTTGGGACGACGTGATGCTGCTGGAGCGCGATGAGCTCACTTCCGGCTCTACCTGGCATGCAGCGGGGCTGCTGCCCTATTTCAACATGTCCTTCGCGACGACCCATATCCACGACTATTCCATTCGCTTCTACAAGACGCTGGAAGAGGAGACAGGCCTGAACGCGGGGTTCGCCGTGGTGGGCAACCTGCGCATGGCCCAGACAAAGGAGCGGATGGACGAATATATGCTCTATGCGTCAACCGCCGAGACCTGCGGGGTGCCATACGAATTTATGACACCCGACGAGGTAAAGGCGAAGTGGCCGCTGATCCGTACCGATGATCTGGCAGGTGCGCTGTACCACCAGACCGATGGCTACATTAACCCCGCCGACGTCACCATGGCGATGGCCAAAGGCGCGCGGCAGCGCGGCGTGTCGATTGAGCGTAAATGGCAGGCAGATGCGTTTCACTGGAATGGCACCCACTGGGAAGTCACCGCGACCAAGATGGTGGAAAAGGGTGGCAATCTTGTGCCGTCCGACGAACAGGTGATGATCACGGCAGAGCATGTCGTTACCGCGTCGGGCAACCACGCGCAGCGCACCGCGAAGATGCTGGGCATCAAAATGCCCGCGATCCCGGTGGAGCATCAGTTCATCGTAATGGACCAGGACCCGGAATTGGTGAAGTTCCGCAAGGAAGCTGGAAACGCCGAACACCCGGTCATCCGCGATGCCGATGCACAGTCATATGTGCGCGAGGAGCGCGGCGGCTGGATACTGGGCGTTTATGAGAAACACGCGCCCGCGCGGTTTGAATACGGCGTGCCCGACAGTTTCCGCGCCGATCTTTTCCAGCTTGATCTGGAACGGATCGAAGATCAGTACGCCGCGATGATCCACCGCATTCCCTCGTGCGAGAACAGCGGCCTGAAAGACGATTTCAACGGCCCGATCTGTTATACGCCGGACGGTAATCCGCTGGTAGGTCCGGCGCCTGGACTGCGCAACATGTGGCTGGCCGAAGGGTTCAGTTTTGGCATCACGGCGGCGGGGGGCACGGGGTATTACCTTGCGCAGCTTATGGTCGAAGGCGAGGCCGAGATCGACATGGCATCGCTTGATCCCAAACGCTATGGCGACTGGATGACAACCGAATTTGCCGCGCGCAAGAACGAGGAAGCCTACGAACACGTCTATATCCTTCACCACCCTGACGAAGAACGCCCGGCGTGCCGTCCGCTGCGCACATCGCCCGCCTATGATCGCCAGGCTGCGCGCGGTGCCCAATTCGGCTGGGTCAATGGCTGGGAACGGCCCAACTATTTCGCGCCCGCAGGTTTCAACGATCACGACGCACGCTCATTCCGGCGCGGCGGCTGGTGGCAATATGCGGTAGAAGAAGCCAAGGCGATCCGCGAGGGTGTGGGCCTGATCGACGCGACGGCCTTTACCAAACACGTGGTCAAAGGGCCCGGCGCCACGGCGTTCCTTGATTGGTTCTCCTGTAACAAATTGCCGTCGGTGGGGCGCATCAACCTGACCTATGCGCTGACGGGGGCGGGGACCACACGCACGGAATATACCATCGTGCGGCTGGCCGAAGATTCCTATTACCTCGTATCGGCGGGCGGCTGGACAGCCTACGACAGCGATTATCTGCGCAAAGCAATCGAGGACAAGGCGCCCGAGTTTGGCTATATCGAATGTCATGACGTGACCACACAATGGGGCGTCTTTGCCATCGCCGGGCCCAAGTCACGCGACGTATTGCGCGAGATCATCAAGGACGCAGACACCGACACGGTGCTGAGCAACAAGCGGTTTCCCTGGCTGACCATGCGCAATATCGAACTTGGCATGGTGCCGTTGCGCGCCATCCGTGTCGCCTATACCGGTGAGTTGGGGTGGGAGCTTCACCATCCGATCGAGATGCAAAACCATCTGTTCGATCTGCTGGAAGCAGCGGGCGAAAAGCACGGTATGAAGTTGGTCGGCGCACGGGCGCAGAATTGGCTGCGACAGGAAAAATCCTATCGCGCCTTCGGCACCGAACTTGGCCGTGATGCCACCCCACTTGAGGCTGATCTGCCGCGTTTCGTGGACCTGTCCAAGGACTTTCATGGCAAGGAAGCGATGCAGGCCCACGGTATCCGCGCCAAGTGCGTGACGGTGCTGATCGACGGGCCTGGGGATGCGGACCCGTGGGGTCGCGAGGTACTCTATCACGCGGACGGGCGCACCGGGCGGCTGACTTCGGGGGGCTATTCGGTGGCCTTCGGCAAAAGCATCGGCATGGGGTATGTAAAACCGGAGCATGCAGAGGTTGGCACAAAACTGAAGGTCAAGATGTTCGACCAGCTTTGGGATGCAGAGGTCGTCGAAGA
>JAGXHC010000124.1 GCA_024636405.1 Sulfitobacter sp.
GCTGGCCTTTCCCTATATTCTGTTCATTTCGCTGGCGGCGCTGGTCTCTGGCGTGTTGAACGCGACCGGACGCTTTATGGCAGCGGCGGCGGCACCTGTTGTGCTGAACGTGATCTTTATCAGCGCGGTTCTGATCGGGGCGGCGTTGGGGCAGCCCGGATCAATTGCGCTGGGTATCGGCATTGACCAGGCCCTTGGGCTGCGTGTCGGCGACACGCTGGCCCTTTCGGTGCCGTTGGCCGGGGCCGCACAGTTGGCGCTGGTGTGGTGGGCGGCGCGCAAAGCGGGCTTTACCCTGCGGATCGCACGCCGCCCCCGCCTGACACCTGAACTCAAGCGCCTGGCAATCATTGCCTTCCCCGCTGCGATGGCGGGCGGTGTGGTGCAGATCAATCTGTTGATCGGCCGGCAGGTCGCCAGCTTTTTCGATGGCGCGGTGGCCTGGCTAAGCTATGCTGACCGGCTTTATCAACTGCCGCTGGGAGTGGTCGGGATCGCCATCGGTGTGGTGTTGCTGCCGGACCTGTCGCGCAGGCTAAAGGCCGGGGACGACGCGGGCGCGCAATCCACCCTGAGCCGCGCAGCAGAAGTGTCGCTGGCGCTGACAATCCCGTCTGCCGTGGCGCTGGTGATCGTGCCTTTCACGCTGTCTTCGGTGTTGTTCGGACGCGGTGCGGCCACCGTAGACGACACAGCAGCGATTGCGCTTGCCGTTGCGGTTTATGGTCTTGGCCTGCCTGCTTTTGTCCTGCAGAAAATTCTGCAACCGCTCTATTTCGCGCGTGAAGACACGCGGCGGCCATTCCATTTTGCCGTTGTTGCGCTGATCATCAATGCGCTGGTCGCCATCGGGCTTTCACCCTTTATCGGCTGGATCGCGGCGGCTCTGGCGACGACGCTGGCAGGCTGGGGCATGTTTGCCCTGCTGGCCATCGGTGCGCGCCGCTACGGCGATGCCGCGCGCTTTGACGCACGGTTTCACAAACGCATCTGGCGAATCCTTGCCGCATCGGCGGTCATGGGGGTCGCGCTGTGGATCGGCAATGCAGCGCTGCAACCTTTTCTCGGGTTGCCGTGGTGGCGCGGTCTCGCGTTGCTGGTGCTGATCTGTATCGGGGCGGTCAGCTATTTTGGTACTGGCCAATTGATTGGTGCGTTCCGGCTATCCGAATTCAAAAACGCGATACGCCGTGGCTGATGGTGCGTATTACCGCCGCTGAAGCCGCGCGCGCAGTCGGGCCCATTCACCCGGCGCAAAAAGATAGCTAAGCCCGAATCCGGCGACAAATCCCGCAAGTTCCGCCACCCAAAGCATGCCGGTTTCAAAGAAAACGCCCCAAACAAGCTGGAGCCCCATCAGCACTGCAATCAACGAAAACGCGCGGTACTGCTCCGCCCCGCGTCCCGCCAGCTTTCGCCACGTCACAAATGAATAGCCGCCGATCAGCCCATAGACCCCCGGATATGCCCCCGAAAGCCACATTGGATCATTCAACAGCAATCCGTAGACCAGCGCGCCAAAAATGCTGGCCCCAAAGAAAATCGCGAGAAAGGCAATCTGCCCCATCGCTTCTGCCACCATCTTGCCAAGCGCCAGCAACAGCACAACAGCAAAAATCGAATGGGAAAACCCAAGATGGATGAACGGGTAGGTCACCAACCGCGCGGCCTGCCGAAACGAGTATTGCCCGCCCGACACCATCCAGTCAAAGATATCGCCCGAAAAGCCGTAGTCACGGATCAGCGCCAGGCGCCATCCCACTGCGCCAGGTCCACCCACAATCCCCGCCTCGCCCAGCGACAGCGCGGCCTCTGTCTCTGCGATGGCAAGAAACAGCAACAGCACGGAAGGCGGCATCGGGTTGACGGGGGGCTGGAAATCAGGGTCTTGCATGGGCGCTCCTTGACGGGGGTCAGCGCCATGAGTAAGCCGGGCGCGCAGCCAAATCCAGCCCTAGAGGTGCGACAGATGCCAGATAGCCAATTCACCCCGCGTGTCTTTTCGGGAATCCAGCCGTCGGGGGATCTGCACCTGGGAAACTATCTGGGCGCGATCCAGCGTTTTGTGCGGATGCAGGCGGAAGATTTCCAGACGATTTACTGTATGGTCGATCTGCACGCGATCACCGTTTGGCAGGACCCGGCCAAGCTTAAACACGCGACGCGCGAATTGGCAGCGGGTTTCATTGCGTCAGGTATCGACCCGGAAAAGTCCATCCTGATCAACCAATCCGCCGTGCCGGAACATGCACAGCTGGCGTGGATCTTCAACTGTGTCGCGCGCATGGGTTGGATGGGGCGGATGACCCAGTGGAAAGACAAAGCCGGCAAGAACGCCGAAGCGGCCAGTCTGGGTTTGTTTGCCTATCCTGCGCTGATGGCGGCGGATATTTTGGTCTATCACGCGACACATGTGCCGGTGGGCGAGGATCAGAAGCAGCATCTGGAGCTGACCCGCGATATCGCGGCCAAGTTCAACAATGATTACGGCGTCGACTTCTTTCCGATGACCAAACCGGTGATTGAGGGGGCCGCAACGCGGGTCATGTCGTTGCGCGACGGTTCCAAGAAAATGAGCAAGTCCGACCCGTCTGACGCATCCCGTATCAACATGACGGATAATGCCGAAACGATCGCCAAGAAGATCCGCAAGGCCAAGACCGATCCGGACGCCCTGCCCTCAGAGGCGGCCGGCCTTGAAGGGCGACCAGATGCGCGCAATCTGGTCAACATTTATGCCGCCCTGAATGATCAGACAGTGGACGCCGTTCTTGCCGACGTGGGCGGCCAGCAATTTGGCACCTTCAAACCCCTGCTTGCGGAACTGGCAGTCAGCAAGCTTGCCCCGATTTCAACGGAAATGGCCCGCCTCATGGCCGATCGGGCAGAGATTGACCGCATCCTCGCACGCGGTGCCGAACAGGCCCGCGAGATCACGGCGCCGATCCTGAAGAAGACCTATGAAATCGTGGGAATGGTGGGCTGACAACGTCACTCATAGACAAGAGTGATTAGCGCGCGATTGGCCCGGCGGCGGCGCGCCCTCTGCGACAGGCATCAGTTGAAGACGCGCTCTGACTGATTGCCGAGGCCACGATTGCGCGCACCGACAAGCCCGCTCACGCATCTGCGCACAGCACGCGCGCGCAAGGGTCACTGGCAAATGGTCGATACCCTGCCCATATTGATCGGGACAAATAGGAGCCAATGACATGTCCCACCCTTCCGTCGGTCACATCCATCTCAAGGTGGCAGACCTTGACCGTTCCATCGCATTCTACCGCGACGTGCTGGGTTTTGATCTGACAACGCGCTACGGCAAACAGGCCGCGTTTCTGGGTGCGGGCGGATATCATCACCACATTGGCCTCAACACCTGGGAAAGCGCGGGGGCACGACCCCCTCCGCCGGGTCATACCGGGCTTTATCACAGCGCGTTTCTCTATCCTGACCGGGCCAGCCTTGGTGCCGTGCTGCAACGGGTTCTGGATGCCGGCATCACATTGGATGGCGCCGCTGATCACGGCGTCTCAGAGGCGGTATATCTGCGCGATCCCGATCAAAACGGGGTTGAGCTTTACCGGGACCGCCCGCGCAACGATTGGCCCCGCAATGCTGACGGCACATTGAGCATGTCAAATGCCCCGCTGGACATTCCGGCCCTGTTGGCCGAGGCGCGATAAGACAACGCGTGCCATGGACAATTTGGGCCCGCTGCGCCAATTTCGCAATATCATGGGGAGATGGCGGCGGTGACAACAGGATTTTTCTGGGACGAGCATTGCTTCTGGCACGCTGGCGGTAATTATGCAGCGCTGCTGCCGCTGGGTGGATTGGTCCAGCCGCTGGCAGCGGGCGGTCTGCCTGAAAGCCCTGAAAGCAAGCGTCGCTTGATGAACCTGATGCAAGTCACCGGCCTTGCCCGCGACCTTGACATGCGCGGCGCGGCTGCGGCCAGCCGAGAGGATTTGGACCGGGTGCACCCGGCGGGCTATCTGGATGCCTTTAAATCCCTTTCCGATGCGGGCGGAGGCGAGCTTGGCCTGCGCGCGCCCTTCGCTGCTGGCGGTTTTGAGATTGCATCGCTTTCCGCCGGGCTGACCATATCCGCCATTGCTGCGGTTGCAGGTGGTGAGTTGGCCAATGTTTACGCACTAAGCCGTCCGCCCGGCCATCACTGTCTGCCGGACTTTGCCAATGGATTTTGCCTGCTGGCCAATATCGCGATCGGCATCGAATCCGCGAAGGCCAAAGGCTTGGTCGGGCGCGTTGCCGTGCTTGACTGGGACGTGCACCACGGCAACGGGACCGAGGCGATCTTCTATGACCGTGACGATGTGCTGACAATCTCGATGCATCAGGAGGCGAATTATCCCATTGATACCGGCGCCGTGTCCGACCGGGGGCGCGGCGCGGGGCTGGGTCATAATATCAACCTGCCCATGCACGCAGGATCAGGGCACACCGCCTATTTGCACGCAATGGACCGGGTGGTGATCCCTGCGATTGAGGCGTTCAAGCCCGATATCATCGTGGTTGCGTGCGGCTATGATGCTTCGGCCGTTGATCCGCTGGCGCGCATGCAGGCCACAGCCGCGACCTTTGCCGCCATGACCCAGAGGATCAAAGACACCGCCGCACGTGTGTGCAAGGGCAAGCTGGTGCTGGTCCACGAGGGCGGCTATTCCGAAGTTTATGTACCGTTCTGCGGCCACGCCACTATTGCCACCCTTGCGGGCAGCACGGTCACCGCCCCCGATCCGATGGCGCGCGTGCTTGATGCGCGCCAGCCAAACCCCGCATTTGATGCCTTTCTGCGCCAGTCCATTGATGACATGGCAAAGACGCTGGACCTGTGAGAGACCGATGCCCAAACCCAATCCCGACGCGCTTGACTTTTTGCTGACCCGGCGGTCCCGTCCGGCCAAGACGCTGGGCCTGCCGGTGCCGACGCGCGAAGAACTCATGCCACTGCTGACAGCCGCCGCGCGCACCCCCGATCACGGCAAACTGGAACCTTGGCGGTTTATCGTGCTGGACCGGAGGGCGATGGCGCGTATGTCCGAGGTCGTGCAATCGCGCGGCAATGCGCTGGGGCTCGACGCCGAACAGATCGAAAAAGGGTGTGCCCAGTTTGATCAGGGAAACCTGGCCGTGGTCGTGGTGGCGGTGCTGAAGCCATCGGAAAAGATCCCGGCAATCGAGCAGGCCTATTCCGCCGGTGCTGTGTGCCTGTCACTTCTCAACGCGGCACTTGCTTCGGGATGGGGCGCCAACTGGCTGAGCGGATGGCCGTCCCATGATCAGGGCTTTGTTTTTGATACCATGGCGCTGGAGGAAAACGAGCAGGTCGCAGGCATCATCCACATCGGCACTGAAACCTCGACCCCGCCTGACCGTCCGCGCCCGAATGTCGAAAACATCACGACGTGGCTTTCCAGATGATATTTACCGCATTTTCACGCGCGCTGGGTCAGATTTCCGATCCGCGGTTCAGGCGGGTGCTTTTGATCGGGGTTGTGCTGTCGCTGGTGCTGCTCATTGGTGCAACAGCGGGTCTTGCGTGGTTGATTGAATGGGTGACCCCCGAAGCTGCTTGGCTGCCGGTGCTGGGCGAGGTGCGGTGGCTTGACGATCTGCTGAGCTGGGGCGCGCTGTTTCTGCTGGCCTTTTTGTCGATCTTCTTGATGGTGCCGGTTGCTTCTATGATTACATCCATGTTTCTGGATGACGTGGCCGACGCGGTGGAGGCTGAAAGTTATCCCGACCTGCCAAAGGCGCCGCGCGTCCCCTTTGGCGATGCCCTGCGCGATACGGTGAACTTTTTGGGGGTGTTGATCGGGGCGAACCTGCTGGCGATTTTGCTGTATATCTTTTTTGCACCTGCGGCGATTTTCATCTTTTGGGCGCTGAACGGATATCTGCTGGGCCGTGAGTATTACACGCTTGCCGCAATGCGCCGGGTTGGCCGCAAACGGGCGCGTGAATTGCGGCGCAGGCATTTTGGCACGATCTGGTTGGCCGGTATCCTGATGGCCATGCCGCTATCTGTGCCGCTGGTGAACCTGCTGATCCCGATCCTTGGTGCTGCGACGTTTACCCATTTGTTCCATCTGTTACCACACGGGACGGCGCCAGCAGACGTTCCAAACCGTCGGCGGTAATCCAGCCAGACAGGATGATTGTCGCGACCGCCCCCCAGATCAGGATGGCGGCGACCGTTGTCCACAATGCCTTTTTCTTGAGGTGGTGCCGCTCTGGCGCGCCGGAATGCGTACCGGGAACAATATCGCCCGCATCGCCTTGGGTCTGAACGCGGATCGGAAGAGCCACAAGAAAGGTCATGAACCAGATGACCGCAAAAAGGACGATGCCTGAAACAATACCCATGATGCTACACCTGCTCCAGTTCGACAAGACAGCCGTTGAAATCCTTGGGGTGCAAAAACAGCACTGGCTTGCCGTGGGCGCCGATTTTTGGCTCGCCACTGCCCAGTACCCGCGCACCGCTGGATATCAGGTGATCGCGCGCGGCAAGGATATCATCCACTTCGTAGCAGATGTGATGAATTCCGCCCGACGGGTTCGTTTCCAGAAAACCGGTGATCGGGCTGTCGTTACCCAGCGGATACAAAAGCTCAATCTTGGTATTGGGCAATTCGATAAAGATCACGGTAACCCCATGATCTGGTTCATCCTGCGGCGCGCCCACCTGTGCGCCCAACGCATTGCGGTATTGATCCGCAGCGGCGTCCAGGTCCGGAACGGCAATGGCAACATGATTGAGACGGCCGATCATCTGTCGTTCTCCTGCATAGATGCGGGCGTTATGCGCTGCGCCGCGACCAAGGGCAAGCGGCCGCATTAACCTGCTGTTAGGCAAGCAAGCGTAACCATTGAGTCGTGACCTGTTCCAGGAGGCTCAAATGGACAACACAGATCCTTTCGCAACGTCAATTCCTGCGCCAACCGCGGCCCGTCCGCTGTTGGGGCTGACCATTCTTGTCGTCGAAGACAGCCGCTTTGCCTGCGAGGCGATGCGCCTTTTGTGTCTGCGTTCCGGTGCGCGGATCAGGCGGGCGGATTGCTTGCGGTCTGCGCGTCGACATCTTCAGGTCTACCGACCTTCCGTGGTCATCATCGATCTTGGTCTGCCCGATGGAAACGGTGCGGATCTGATTGCCGATCTGAACATCGCACAGCCGCGTGTCAGCGCGATCATTGCCACGTCAGGCGACAGCCACCTGGAACCCGATGCCATGGCCGCTGGTGCGGACCGTTTCATCGCCAAACCGATCACGTCGATCAGTACCTTTCAAGAAGCCGTGCTGTCCACATTGCCGCCCGATCGACGCCCAAGCGGACCGCGCGTCATGTCGAACGAAGAAGTTGCGCCCGACCGCATCGCGTTTCAGGACGACATGGCCCATATCGCCGACGTTCTGGAAGATCCGCCTGACGAACATGCGCTGGATTACGTCGCGCAGTTCCTATGCGGTGTGGCGCGGTCAGCCAGCGATCAGTGTCTTGAGGAGGCAGCAAGGGCGTTGGCACACAAACGGGCATTGGGCCATTCCACCGCGTCGGAAACTGCGGTAATCGCCGGCATGGTCCAACACCGGTTGGCCCAAAAGATTGCGATCTGAAAACATGTGTCGCTGCGGTTACAGCGTTGGATCATTGGCGGTGCGAACGAGGCCGGTCAGATCGCCCAGACGTTCACGCTGAATACCGGCCTTTGAGAAGTTATCGGCTGACAGCCACGCGTCATAGGCCTCTTTCAAAGCCGGCCATTCCGCGTCAATGGCAGCAAACCACGCCGTGTCACGATTGCGCCCCTTAACCACGGCGGCTTGCCTGAACACGCCTTCAAAGCTGAGGCCAAGCCGCTGCGCTGCCCGGCGCGAGGCCACATTCAGCGCATTGCATTTCCATTCATACCGGCGATATCCATTATCAAACGCCCACTGCATCATCAAAAACATGGCCTCAGTAGCGGCGCGGGTTCGTTGCAGCGAGGGGCTGAAATTAATGTGGCCAACTTCGATTGATCCAGCCGCCGGACTTATCCGCAGGAAGCTGGCAACGCCTTCCCACCTGTCTGTTTCCAGATTTCGGATGGCATAGAAAAACGGATCACTGTGGCTTTCGACGTCACGGATCCAACGATGGTATTGCGAGGCGGAAGAAAACGGGCCGTACGGCATGTAGTCCCATACCTCGTCGTGCCCCGCATAAGCGCGATACAAAAGAGCCGCATGTCTTTCTGCCGACAGGGGTTCTAGCGCGACATCCCGACCCAGCATCTGCGCGCCCTGCGGGACAGGTGGCGGCGTCCAGTTCGGAACGGGCGCACCCATTTGCTTGGCATCGTTTTCCGGTGTTCTCATATTGGCACGTTATGCCGAAGGCCCGCGTCCGCCAAGCCCTATAAGTTGCGCCAAACTTTGCACCAGTTCAGACCTTCAGCCTGGCATAAATTTTCATCGACACCTTTTCAAACAGGCTTAAGCCGCTCTTTTTGCTCCGCCCTTCCCTGTTGCATGCAAACCACTTGGCGGTATTCGACGGTCTGAACAAATCCAGCTTTTCGCCGAACGCGCCAACGATTTGTTCATCGCAGAGACCTTTGCATCATCAGGCTGCGAAGTCTTCAATGTACCCGATTGTTGCCACAATGGATTCACATATTCTCTGTAGGGTGGAGAGAGATGAGATGATGTGAGCACAATGGAAAAACGCGAGCCGCAGAAACCAACCAAATCAGGATCGGACGGGATGACCGTGGACTGGATCGTGTTGACCGCCTCAACTATCGGGCTGGCAATCGTCGCGCTTGCCTCCATTCAGGCCGGTGAAAACGGGCTTGCTGCCAACCTTGGTGCCTATGTCAACACGCACTACTTTTTCTGACCTTGTCAGCGCAGCAGGCGTGGGTCTGTCCCCATTTCCAGCCCCGGAAAGATGTGCCGTTCCAACGTTGCGACATCCATCCCCGTCATCCCGCGCATGATCCATGCCGCATGGGCGCGAACGTCGCGTGTCGGCATCAGGTCCCTGCCCCGATACAGCGCTGCCTGCTCAACGCCGGGCCATTGCGTCACAACTTTGCCGCCCTGCACCGCACCGCCCGCCAGAACCATCAACCCGGCTGTCCCGTGATCGGTGCCTCCGGTGCCATTTTCGCGCGCCGTGCGGCCAAACTCCGTCATCGCGACAATCGCCGTTTTTGCCCAGACGTCAGCCCCGATGTCTTGCTTGAGCGTCAAAATGGTCTCCGCCAGCAGCCCAAGACTGCGCGGCAGGGTACGGCTTTGCGCACGGTGCGTGTCCCATCCATTCAGGGAGAATGCAGCCATTCGGGCATCGCCGCGCAGGCGTTCGGCTGCAAAGCGCGCGACTTGAACATGCGCTTGTCCAGATTGTTGTTTCCCGGTGGCGGCCTGCATCAACGCTGCAGGCCCGTCGGCCAGCATCATCGCTTCGGCCAGCGCCGCGTGCATCGTTGGATCGGTCTCCATCACCAGTTCGGCAAGGCGCATCGCCTGTGGGCTTAGCCGCAATTCCGCTTCGGGTGCCCAGTTTGCAACCGGTGCAGGACCGTCCAGCACCCGGATATCGCTGGTCCCGATGGCATATGCCGTATCGGCGGCGATGCCCGGTATCTGCTGCAACATACGGTTCAACCAGCCATCGCGCGGCGTCCCGCCCAGCGTATCGGTGCCTGCTTCCAGCAGATCCTGACCGTCGAAATGGCTGCGTTTGTCACGGTAGGGCGTGGACACCGCGTGCACAAACCCCAACTCCTGAGCACGCCACAGCGGCATCAGGTTACCCAGCGCCGGATGCAGCGCGAAATATCCATCCAGATCAAAGGACGGATCGCCTGCGTTCAATCCCGGCCGCATGGCGGCAAAGGCCGGGTCGCCCATCGGGCGCACCACGTCAAGGCCATCCATGCCGCCGCGCAGGATGATCACGACAAGCCTTGTATCCCAAGGCGCTTGGGCAAAACTGATGGGAGTCATAAGCGGGCTTGCCGCCAACGAACAGCCGATGATCCCGGCTTTGGCCAGAAACCCGCGCCGTGAAAGAGGGTCAGACATTTCCAAACTCCTGTTTCATCGCCAACTCCTGTTTCATCGCCGTTGAAATGCCGGCGAGGCCAGCACAAGGCCAATCGCTTCGTTGCGGCTTTCGGCTGCGCTCGCTGCGAATGCGACTTCGGGCGGCACCGATGCGCCCAACGCATGGTGCACAAAATCACGCGGATCGGGAAGGTCGCTCAGCAGCCGCTGAGGCACCTGCACGGCCCACTCCAAACGCGCCGCGACCCCTTGCGGCGTGATCCAGGCACTGTCGGCTTCCGGCCAGCCATCTGGCCCATTGGGCTGTTCCCATATCTGTCCCATCAGGGTCAGCGGGCGATAGAACAGCTCTGCCGTTTGCTTTTCTTTCAGCGGGCTAAACGCGCCCGCATGGACGGCAAGCGCGCGCAAGGCGGAACTGATAAAATCCAGTGGGGGTTTGGCATTGGTCGCCTCGGCAGACCAAGCGGCCGGATGTTCCAGCAGCGCGCCGTAAACCGCAGTGAGATTGCCACCACTGTCGCGGTAGGCGGTCTCAATATGTGCAACCAGATCGACGGGTGGATCATCTGCTATGAAATGCACGGCAAGCTTGCGGGCAATATGGGCCGCAGTCGCCGGATGCGCCGCCAGATCATGCAGCACGTCCCGGATCGGACCCATGTTTAATTGGCCGCCATAGGTTTCACCCAGCACAGTTTCTGGTCCCGGTTCAGCCATCGCCTTGCGAAAGGTGAACCCTTTTTCACGGCGAAATGTCATCCCGGTGAAAAGTTCTGCCAGTTCTTGCACGTCCTTTTGCGTGTACGGCCCGCCAACGCCCAATGTGTGCAGTTCCAGCACCTCGCGCGCAAGATTTTCGTTCAACCCGCGATTCTTGCCTTTTTGCTGGCCCAATTCGCTGCCAGGGCCCACAGACTGATCCTGATCAAGATAGTGTAACATCAGCGGATGGGTGACGCAGGCAATCAGCAGATCGGCAAAGCTTCCTGCGATCTGCGGACGCACCGCGTCTTCGAGATAGGGCGAAGTGCCTCGGCGGAGCAGTCCGGCCTTGCCCTGCGCGGCGAAATGATCCCCCCAGAACGCCACCAATCGCTCGCGAAAGGATTGAGAGCTGTTGATGCGCCGAAGCTGGGTCTGGGCAAACCAGCGGGTCCTTTCCAGCCGCAAGTCGCGGTTCAGAACCTTGCCAAATTTCCGAAACTTATTTTTCTGCTCGGCGCCCTTTGCTGTCTTTGCCTTTTGATCGTAGCCACGTTTAAGCACCATCAGTTTGCGCAGGTGATCGAACCCTGGGATCGGGTATTGCGCCTGCATGTCGTCGGCGGCCTTCAGGCCCGCAAGCATGGCCTCTACCGACGAAACGGGCGGCACAACGGGAGAAAGCCCGTAGCCAAACCGTTTTTCCGCGACTTCAGGTGAAAAGGTCAAATGGCACCTCTGGCAGATGCAATGTGCATCGGACAGCAGTATAGCAGCAGCGCCGCGCAATTCATCCGCCTTCGCAAAATTGCAGTGGTCGCATGGCAGCAATCCGCCACCAGAAGTATGGGAACCCGGCCCGCGCAAGGACGTTGGACAATATGTTTAGGAAAGGGACGATTCCATGCCATCCATTTATGAAGCCATCAAGGCCGATCACAAAAATCACCGGGAATTGCTTGACCGAATTGCACAGACGTCAGGCAACAGCCAAGAGCGTCGCGAGGCGTGGGATGCGTTTTATCACGACGTGAAATCCCATGCGGCGGCGGAGGAAGAAACATTTTATTCCAAGTTGATTTCGGAAACCTGGGGACAGGACGCGGCGCGCCATTCGGTCCATGAGCATCAGCAAATGGATGATATCATGGAGGAGCTGAACAAAATGGATCTGTCGTCAACAGGTTGGCTGACACGGTTCAAGACGCTCAAGCATGACTATGAGCATCACATGGATGAAGAAGAGAATGAGGTTTTTGAACGCGCCAAGGAAGTTATCGGCGCAGAACATAACGACGCGTTCGGTGCACGCTTCGAAGCGCGCAAAAAAGAGGAACGCGGGTTGATCGACGAAAAACGCGAAGATTCGCTGGAGGATTGAGGAAGAGCCGCCCGCAGGCGGCCCAATCCATTACGTCTGCGGAATGACCCGCAGACCCAGTTCCATAAGCTGATCTGGCAGAGGTTCACTGGGCGCGTTCATCATAAGATCTTCGGCACGTTGGTTCATCGGGAACAGGATGACTTCGCGGATATTCGCCTCGTCGGCCAGCAGCATAACGATGCGGTCAATGCCGGCTGCGCAGCCACCATGCGGCGGGGCGCCGTATTGGAACGCATTCACCATACCGCCGAACCGTTTGCGCACTTCGTCCTCGCCGTAGCCAGCAATTTCAAATGCCTTGAACATGATCTCGGGCCGATGGTTTCGGATGGCCCCAGACACCAGTTCATAACCGTTGCAGGCCAAATCGTATTGATAGCCCAGCACGTCAATCGGGTCACCCTGAAGCGCCTCCATCCCGCCTTGCGGCATGGAGAAAGGGTTGTGTTCAAAGTCGATCTTGCCGGTCTCTGCGTCCTTTTCGAAAATCGGGAAATCAACGATCCAGGCAAAGGCAAAGCGGTCCTTGTCGGTAAGTTTCAGCTCCTCGCCGATAACATTGCGCGCACGGCCCGCAACGGCCTCGAAGGTCTTTGGCTTGCCACCAAGGAAGAAGGCCGCATCGCCCACTTTCAGATCCAACTGCTGTCGGATGGCCTCTGTACGTTCGGGACCGATGTTCTTGGCCAGCGGTCCTGCGGCTTCCATGCCGTCACCCTGATCGCGCCAGAAGATGTAGCCCATGCCCGGCAACCCTTCTTTTTGCGCAAAGGCGTTCATGCGGTCGCAAAACTTGCGGCTGCCGCCACCGGGCGCGGGAATGGCGCGGATTTGCGTGCCTTCCTGCTCAAGCAGCTTGGCGAAAATGGCAAACCCGGAGCCTGCGAAATGCTCGGACACCACTTGCAGCTTGATGGGGTTGCGCAAGTCCGGCTTGTCAGAGCCGTACCAAAGTGCCGCGTCCTTGTAGGAAATCTGTTCCCACGTCTGATCGACTTTGCGTCCGCCGCCAAACTCTTCGAAAATGCCACCGATGACAGGCTGGATTGTATCAAAAACGTCCTGCTGTGTGACAAAGCTCATTTCCAGGTCGAGCTGATAAAAATCCGTCGGCGACCGGTCGGCGCGTGGATCTTCGTCGCGGAAACACGGCGCAATCTGGAAATATTTATCAAACCCGGACACCATCAACAGTTGCTTGAACTGCTGAGGCGCCTGCGGCAGGGCGTAAAATTTGCCGGGGTGCAGGCGCGACGGCACCAGAAAATCCCGCGCGCCTTCCGGGCTGGAGGCGGTGATGATCGGTGTCTGAAACTCACGGAACTTCCGGTCCCACATGCGTTTGCGAATGGAGGCAACAACGTCAGAGCGCAGAACCATATTGGCCTGCATCTTTTCGCGCCGCAGATCGAGGTAGCGATAGCGCAGGCGCGTTTCCTCGGGGTATTCCTGATCGCCAAAGACTTGCAAAGGCAGCTCGGCTGACGCGCCCAGTACTTCGATATCGCGGGCGTAAACCTCGATCGCGCCGGTGGGAAGCTTGGGATTTACAAGGCTTTCGTCGCGCGCTTTGACAGTGCCGTCGATCCGGATACACCATTCGGAACGCGCCTTTTCAAGCTCGGCAAATGCGGGGCTGTCGGGATCGCAAATCACCTGGGTGATGCCATAGTGGTCCCGCAGGTCGATGAACAGCACGCCGCCATGATCTCGCACGCGATGCACCCACCCGGCAAGGCGCACGGTGTCGCCCTTGTTTTCAAGGCTCAGATCGGCACAGGTGTGGCTGCGATAGGCGTGCATGTCGGTCCCTTCCTAGGGCTGGAATTATGTGGGGCAGGTACACCTTTTGGCGGTCAGGAAGTCAAGGGCGCACAGGCCAGTATGCGTGCCACGAATGCTGATCGCCCGCCTGCCCGGCAATGACCGATCATACCTAACCCGCAGGGGCCCAAAAGGCGCTCGGTCGGACACACGACATGATGTCAATGGTCCCGACTTGGGTCGCGGGGCGCGACGCGGGGCCCGCTTGGATGCAAAATGAGCTACAGATCCCCGATTGGCACATCCATGAGCGGGCTGGACCCTCGACAGTGATGGTGGCACACCCGTACCAAGGTCGGGTGTTAACAAGAGGCTCTGCAAGTGCCAGATCGCGTGTCGCCATTAATTCTGTTCCGCAACCAGACATTTCGGTCGCTGTGGATTGCGGCGCTGGCGTCAAATTTCGGCGGGCTTGTTCAGGCGGTCGGGGCGGCATGGCTGATGACATCGCTGTCAGATTCGCAGAACATGGTCGCCCTCGTGCAAGGGTCGGTGGCCTTGCCCATCATGATATTTTCGCTTCTCGCCGGGGTCTTTGCCGACAATTTTGACCGTCGACGCGTTATGCTGATTGCGCAATCGTTCATGTTCGCGGTTTCGGTGATCCTGACCTTTATGGCGTTTGAAGGATGGCTGTCCCCTTGGTTGCTTTTGGGCTTCACATTCCTGATCGGGTGCGGCACCGCGCTGCATAATCCGTCATGGCAGGCGACCATGGGCGATATCGTCTCGCGCGAAGAACTGCCTTCGGCGGTCTCGCTCAACAGCATGGGCTTCAATCTGATGCGCAGCATCGGCCCGGCTGCGGGCGGTGCCATTGTAGCCATCGCCGGGGCAGCGGCGGCCTTTGCGGTGAATGCGCTGAGCTATATCGCGATCATTCTGGCCTTGCTGCGGTGGAAATCGCCCGCTCTGGACACGCGGCTCCCGCGCGAATCCATGGGCAGCGCCTTTTCCGCCGGGTTGCGGTATGTCGCGATGTCGCCAAACCTCATGCGGGTCATTCTGCGCGGCTTCTGGTTTGGGCTCTCTGCAATTGCACTGCTGGCGCTGTTGCCTGTCGTTGTGCGCGAAACGCTTCACGCGACGGCGTTTGTTTATGGGGTTCTGCTGGGTTGCTTCGGTATCGGTGCGGTTGTTGGCGCGCTGACAAATGCTCAGCTTCGTTCGCGTTTCAATAATGAAACCATCGCCAGAGGCGCATTCATCGGGTTTGCCGTCAGCTGCATCCTTCTGGCGCTGAGCGGGCTGACAGTCATTTCAGGTGCGGCCCTGATGCTGGCCGGGGCTTGTTGGGTGCTCGCACTGTCGATGTTCAACGTCACGATCCAGTTGTCGACCCCGCGCTGGGTGGTGGGGCGTGTCATCGCACTTTATCAGACAGGCACATTCGGTGGAATGGCTGCGGGCAGTCTGATCTGGGGTGTGATGGCGGAAAGATTGGGCGCCGAAGCCGCATTGCTCGGCGCGTCGGTCCTGCTTGTGATTGGCATGCTGATCGGGCTTCGGTTGCCACTGCCCGAATTTGGTGGCCTCAATCTTGACCCGCTCAATCGCTTCAAAGAACCGACGACGCGGTTTGACCTGAACTATCGCAGCGGTCCGGTGCTGGTGATGGTCGACTACGAAATCGCACAATCAGACGTTCCCGCATTCCTTGCAGCCATGAGCCAGCGTCGCCGCGTGCGTATTCGCGATGGCGCACAGCAGTGGGCGCTGTTGCGCGACCTGCATGAGCCGGAACACTGGAGCGAAAGCTACCACGTGCCGACCTGGGGCGAATATGTGCGCCACAATGAACGTCGCACCAATGCAGACGCCGAGCTTTCTGACCGTCTCAGGAAATTACATTGCGGGCAAGGCTCACCGGTTGTGCGCCGGATGATCGAACGCCAGGCCGTCCCGTTGCGTGACGACATGCTGCAAAAAGAGATATGATCACAGAACGGCGCATTTCGCGGAATGTGGGCATTGATTTCGCGCGCTGTCGGGCCCGTGTTTCGCGCCATTGTGGGCAGCCATTTCGGATCGTCTTGGCCAGTGTCCCGCGCGCCAGGCCGACAGGCAAGCGCCATGTCGTCGCCGGCCAACACGCCTTGCCCCGATGGCGCGCTCCGGCGGGCCCACGGCCTGCGCGCGGCGCTAGTCGAGTTCAGGTGTAAGGTCCTTGTTCTCGTCCGTGAGGTCGCTCGACAGCTTCTCCCACATTCCAATCTTGGTCTTGAGCAATTGCAGATCGCTGTAGCTCCATTGAGACAGAACCGGGTTTTCCAGTGCGGCATACACGGCAGACGCTCGCGAGACGCCGTTCCGGATATCGCAGACCGTTTCTACCATGGCGCTGGACTGCGAATTGTAGTCTCCGGTCCAGTAGATCGTCTTGCCATTCTCCTGCCGGTGGTCCGTGCCGTTCAGGCCACCGTCCGACGCGACACTGTTCAGGGCATTGGACCAAACGGTGTCGATTTCGCCCATGACATCCTTGGCGTACGATGTCAGATCGTGCAGGTGCTGGCGCAGCAATTCGGCGTATCCGCTGCGATGGCAGAGTTGCGCCTTTGCCAGCATGTCATAAATTTCCCTGCCACCCTTCAGTGTCGGCTTGGGTCCCGGGTCCAGCCCTTTTTCCTTCTTCTTGCGCCAGATGATCATCTCCGTGGCGTAACCCTTATTCTCTTCCTTCAGGGCATCGACCTTGTCGTCGTGATCTCGTAGCGCGAGGTTGAACTCCCACATGATGGCAAGCCGACAATACTGGATAAAGACGTCGACGGTCAGCATATAGAGGGCGAGGGTTTCCAACCGGTGCTGGTCGTTCTCCTTGATCCATTCGACCGCCCTGAATATGCGCGTATCATCGCCGTCAACCGGCGTCACAACCTTGTGGAACCTGTCGTTCCAGGCATCGTAGGTGTTCGGCATCTGAAACTCGCCTTTAAAGGCTGCGCCGAAGCGCTCCGGGTGAAGAGCGTTTGCGAGATGATCGCGAAGGTTTGCGGCCAGCGCCTTGACTTCCGTCTCCTCCAGAGTTCTGAAATCCTCCCAGGTCTCGCTGATGATCTGGTTCATGGCTTCCTCGAGCTGGTCTGCCGTCACCTCATCGCGAGGTTGCGCCTGCGGCGGGTCGAAGACATCCAGAATTGTCGAACCGATCGCGGACAGAACCACGATGGAGGGTCCCAGCACCGGCACCTCGTATCCGGCCATCATGCCGAGGTTGAAGGCGGCGCGAAAACCATCGGCTTGACCACTCATTTGCGACGGCCTCCGGAGAAATTCAGGTCAGGATGGCCAATGCCGATGCCCGGAGCGCTTGCGATTGGATCGCCTGCGAAGACGATCCGGTCGTCGGTCAGAACGTGGAGGATGAACAGACAGTCGTTGCGTTCGATATCGAACGTCATCGGGGTGGAACGGCTGTGCAGGGTGATCTCGCGGCCTTTGCCCTTACCCAATGACAGCTTCCAGGACTTGTGTGCGTCGGTGTCCCATTCCATCTTCTGGTAACTTTCCTCAAGCATGTCGACGTCGAAGCTGTCCACCTTTGCGACGGTCGCGCCGGACGTTGACGACACCGTCGGGGCGTTGAAACAGGTCATGATGTTCTTGGGGTTTTCTCCGTTAAACTCCACCTGATGGATCACCGCGCCGCATGAGCCGAAATCGTCGGAGGCGACGGGGATGTTATACAGCCCGAGGCCGAAATAGTCGGTATTCGCAAGCGTGACGCGACCCGGAACGATCCCGAAGTTGTCGCGCCGATCATCGCCCCACTCCTTCAGGCCCGGCACAATAATGGTCGTCTCGTCGCGCCACGACAGATCCGCGGCACGGTAGGCGCCGCCATCGGGGATCCGGACCGCGCCGTCCGTTGCATTCAGGACCAGGATGAACGTGCCGGACAGTGCGAATTGCGGCCGGATCTGCGCGACGAAGTCCGCCGGGTCCGGCTGTCCCGGCGCGCGCATCGCAGCGACAAACGCCGGATCAATGAAGGGCTGCGGCGGCGCACCTGCCGCCAGCGACGGCGGCAGCATCAACTGCCCGGACTGGTAGCTCAGAAAACGCAGCAGGCAGTTGTTGTCGACAAAGGCCAGCGGGGTGAGATCATAGTGGTTGCGCGCGCTTCCCCCCGCCACGGCCCTAGCCGTCCATCTCTTTGTCGCGCTCGTCGAAGAACCGGTTGAGCAGATCGAGAATGAACCGTAGTCGGGCCAGCCGGACGCCCAGCGGGACGTCGGCAAGACCGGTCGATTCGGCGGTGACGATATCGCCGGTCGACAGCAGCGCCTCCGGCGTCAGGCCGGCGATGACCCAGTCGTCGTAGGCATTGTCGAACGTCTCCTTTGGCGGCTTGATCGACGGATTCAGCGCGCGGTCCTTGTCGGTCGGTTTCATGACGCGGGCGAGACCGGTGATGAGCATCACCAACGTGAGGTGGATCACGTCGAGTTCGGGCGGCGGATCACGGTCGACGAGTTGCTCGCGAACTTTGGCCCAGAACGCCTCGTCGCCGATTTCGGCGGTTTCCTTCAGGGCCCGCTCGACCTCGACCCCGGCGCTGCTGACGATCAGCGTGGCTGGGGTCGACAGGTTTCCCTCGGTATCCGCAATCGCATAGCGGACCGGATACGGTTCTCCGTCGAAGGTGGCGGCCGGCTCGAAGGTGACGATGCCGCCTTTCCTGACCGTCCAGACGCCCTGCGATTGCACGGTCAGCGACTTGCCATTGGGTCCGACCGTGCCGTCGATGCGGTCATCGGTCAGCACGCTGAGCAGGACGACGCTTTCGGGATTGAGGCCATGCTCGCCGGGAAACGCAGCCGCGCCCGGTTTATAGCCATTGACGACATCGAAGCTGACCACGGTCCGGCCTTCCGTGGGTCCGGGCAGCAGCTGGTCGAACACCGTAGGGCGCAGAAGCGGCGTGCCCGGCTGTACAGGGTCGGTATCCTCGGAGGAACCTCCGCCCTGCACCAGGAAATGGATGTAGATGAAGGCCGGTTCGGACGTGCGGCCCTCGACGTCCGCGACCTGGTAGGCGACAGGTGTAGGGTCGACCTGCAATTCGGGGTCGGGCTCGAAGGTACAAGACAGCTCGGTCTCCGATGCGGTCCAGACACCTTCGCCCTCGACCTCGAGAAGCTTGATCGGCACGCCGTCTTGGCCGAGGAATTTCAGCGAGGCAAGATCGACATCCTTGCCATGCGCGCCCCTGCGCACGCGGCGCTTGATCGGAACGGTGACGGTCTCGCCCTTTGGCTGGTTGATCAATGTCTCGTCCCGAGCGTCCGGTTCCTCCGGATCCGGATTGCCGCCGGTCTTGCTCGTGGTGAGAGAGTTGACCGCGATATGGGCCGTCGTCCCCAAAGTGACGCCGGCCGTGACCGCCACGACCCCGACAAACGACGCGGCCCCGATCCCCAGCTTCCGTTGCCAGGACGACCCGGCCTCGACCTTGTTCACGTTCATCGCGTCGTCGTGATTGAGAGCTTGGTTGTTGGCAAATGTCGACTCATGGTATGCTTCGCGTCGGGGAGGGTTTACCGGGACATCCCCATAATGGCCGACCTGGAGAAGCTGCTCGTCTCTCGCCAAATCGGCTTGGTGCTCTTGCTGCCGGTGCCCCCCGTCCTGATGGCCCGCTTGCGCATTGATCTGGTGCATTTCCCTGCCATGCTCGACCGGTTGATGGCGCTCTCTCGGAGCAGGGCCGTACTGGTGTTGGATTGGTTCGCGGGCCAATGCAAATACCTCCTGGAAATCGAATGCGTAAATGCCAACTATCCCATTGACCGCGCAACACGGCAAGCGATTTGCGCGAACCGGGTTGGGTGTGACCAGTGCTGCAGAGCACAGGAGTGTCTGCTCTTGTGGTTAATGATGTCGCCGCCAGCCTTTTCAAACAGGGATTGATAGATACAATCTGAGACGCAGCAGTCGGATCTATTTGCGCAAACGCGTCACCAAAAGTTCCATCGCGGCCTCAAACCGTTGCGGGTCTTGCGCAACTCGGGCTGCCAGTTGCGCCCCTTCCAGCAAAGGCA
>JAGXHC010000125.1 GCA_024636405.1 Sulfitobacter sp.
ATTCACCCCAGCCCATCACCCCGCCGTCCGTGATCCGAACGGTCAACACCTGAGCCTCGGTCCGGGACCCGCGCGAAATGGTAAAGACCTGCGCCAGTCGAAACACATCCCGACTTACCTCAATACGCATGACCGCTCCTTCATTTTGCCAGATAAACTCTCCCCGAAGGGCCGTTTAGAGGGATGCCAAAGCATCAGCCAGCTTAGCAGCCCCTTGACGGAACGGATCAACGGCGGGCAGACCAAGCCGCGCCTCAACTTCGGCCAGATATGCCTCGGCCTCGGCCAGCGACATATGCTGGGTGTTGATCGAAATTCCTACGACCTTGCAGTTTGCATTGGCCACTTTCGCCATGGTCAGCGCCGTATCACGCACCTCTTCCAAACTGGGCAGGGTGTAATCCGGCAAGCCGCGCATCGTCTTGCGGGTGGGCTCGTGACACAAGATAAGCGCATCGGGCTGTCCGCCATGAATCAATGCGAGGCTCACACCGGAGTATGAGACATGGAAAAGGCTGCCCTGTCCTTCGATCACATCCCAATGGTCGGCGTCGTTATCGGGGGTCAGATATTCAATCGATCCAGCCATGAAATCCGCGACAACAGCATCAAGCGGAACGCCGTCCCCGGTGATCAAAATGCCGGTTTGACCCGTGGCGCGGAAACTGCACTTCATGCCCTTTTCTTTCATCGCCGCATCCAGTGCCAAGGCGGTATACATCTTGCCCACGGAACAATCAGTCCCGACCGCCAGCACCCGCTTGCCCGTGCGTTTGACACCATTGGCGATCGGATATTTCACGGATGGAATGCGCACGTCATGCAAACTGCGCCCGTGCTTTTGCGCGGTGCTGACCAGATCAACCTCGTCGCGCAGCAGGTTATGCAACCCTGACGCAAGGTCAAAACCCATCTCAAGCGCCTCAATCAGGACCGCTTTCCAAGCCGCACTGATGATACCGCCACGGTTGGCAACGCCGATCACAAGGGTCTTGGCCCCCGCTTCCTTGGCCTGTGCCAAAGTCATATCGGGAATGCCCAGGTCGGCTTTGCAGGCGTCCAGCCGCAGTTGAGCAACCGCATTGTCGGGCCGCCAGTCCTTGATCCCTTGGGCAACTTTGACCGCAAGCTGGTCAGGCGCATCGCCTAGAAAAAGAAGATATGGTGTTTCGATCATGATCGGATTCTCCGCAAAATGGGTCTGCGTCAGTTTCGTTGTTTCTTGCCGCAAGGAGGTTGCAATTTCACGCCAAGAGCAAGGGCATGTGGCAGAATATTGTGATAAATTCAGCTATTGCAGAATATTTGTGCAAGCCGTTGCGACACCTAATGCTGCAACTGCGAAATCCGGCTTGCGACCTGCCACGTAATTTAATAGCAGATTGGTCGACTTATCCGAAACATAATTACCCAAGGAACTCTGATCATGAGCTTTCGCATTCAGCCGACGCCGCCCGCACGCCCCAACCGTTGCCAGTTGTTTGGACCGGGTTCGCGCCCTGCCCTTTTTGAAAAAATGGCAAGTTCGGCCGCGGATGTGATCAACATCGATCTGGAAGACAGCGTTGCTCCGTCAGACAAGGACAGCGCACGGGTAAATGTGATCAAGGCGATCAACGAAGTAGACTGGGGCAACAAAACCCTGTCGGTGCGGATCAACGGTTTGGATACGCCCTATTGGTACCGCGACGTGGTTGATCTGCTTGAGCAGGCCAGCGAGCGTCTGGACCAGATCATGATCCCCAAGGTAGGGTGTGCCGCAGACGTCTATGCCGTCGATGCACTGGTCACTGCGATCGAGGCCGCCAAAGGGCGTACCAAGCGCATCGCGTTCGAAGTGATCATCGAATCAGCCGCCGGAATCGCGCATGTAGAAGAGATCGCGGCCTCTAGCCCGCGGCTCGAAGCCATGAGCCTGGGTGCGGCCGACTTCGCAGCCTCGATGGGGATGCAAACTACCGGCATTGGCGGAACGCAGGAAAACTATTACATGCTGCATGACGGCGTAAAGCATTGGTCTGATCCATGGCATTGGGCGCAGACCGCGATTGTTGCTGCTTGCCGGACCCATGGCGTCTTGCCTGTCGATGGCCCGTTTGGTGATTTCTCGGATGACGAAGGCTGCCGCGCGCAGGCCCGCAGGTCTGCAACGCTGGGCATGGTTGGCAAATGGGCCATCCACCCCAAACAGATCGCCATTTCAAACGAGGTCTTCACCCCTTCAGACGAAGCCGTGGCAGAAGCCCGCGAGATCTTGGCCGCCATGGAAACGGCCAAAGCCAACGGAGAAGGCGCGACAGTATACAAGGGTCGCCTGGTCGATATCGCCAGCATCAAACAGGCGGAAGGCATCGTGCGCCAGTCCGAAATGATCTTGGGGCGCTAATTGCATAGACAGCATGTGGGGGGCCAGCCCCCCACACCCCCCGGGATATTTCTGAGCCAGAGAAAGGCGGACTTGGCGCGGCATCAAAGTTCGGGCATCACATGGCCATGACATTTGATGTACTCTCTGCACTCGCGCTTTTTACGCTTATCACGTCGCTTACGCCGGGGCCAAACAATCTGATGCTGATGGCGTCCGGGGCTAATTTCGGGTTTGCGCGGACCGTGCCCCACATGCTGGGAATCACCTTTGGCTTTATGGCGATGCTGTTGCTTGTCGGCCTTGGCCTGATCCGCGTTTTTGACGCATTTCCGATTATTTATATCATTCTAAAGGTGTTTAGCGTTCTGTACCTGCTATTTTTGGCCTACAAGATCGCAATGGCTGCCCCGGCGCAGCAAGCCAAAGCAGGCAGTCGCCCGTTGAGCTTTCTTCAAGCGGCCGGGTTCCAATGGGTCAACCCCAAGGCTTGGGCCTTCGGGCTGAGTATCATTACGATTTATATCCCGGTCTCCAGCTTTGGACCGCTTTTGATTGCAGCACTTGTTGTGGCTGTCATGGCCCTTCCATCGGTGACCATATGGACGGTAATGGGCAAGCAACTTGCGCGTTTTCTGACCAATCCCCGACGTCTAAGGCTGTTCAATTTGACGATGGCAGTCTTGCTTGTCGCATCCCTGATACCGGTGCTTTGGCCCGGATCGTAAACAGGTTGCGTTGCAAACATCGCAAATCAGCGCCATATAGCCAATACCCAAGCACGAGGCATGACATGACGCAGTATCTGGATTTTGAAAAACCTCTGGCCGAGATTGAGGGAAAAGCAGAAGAATTGCGCGCCCTTGCGCGATCTTCGGAAGGTATGGATGTCAGCGCCGAGGCCAAGGGATTGGACCAAAAGGCCCAACAGATGCTTGATGACTTATATAAGTCGTTGACCCCATGGCGGAAATGCCAGGTTGCGCGACACCCCGATCGCCCCCATTGCAAAGACTTTATCGAAGCACTTTTCAACGACTACACCCCGCTTGCGGGTGACCGGAACTTTGCCGATGATCACGCCGTGATGGGCGGCCTCGCGCGTTTCAACGATGCACCCGTTATGGTGATTGGCCACGAAAAGGGCAACGATACCAAGTCACGGATCGAACGGAATTTCGGGATGGCCCGCCCTGAAGGGTACCGCAAAGCCGTGAGGTTGATGGATATGGCGGGTAAGTTCGGCCTGCCGGTCATTACCTTGGTCGACACGCCCGGTGCCTATCCCGGAAAAGGCGCAGAAGAGCGTGGCCAGTCAGAGGCGATTGCGCGGGCAACCGAGAAATGTTTGCAGATTGGCGTGCCATTGGTCTCTGTCATTATTGGCGAAGGTGGATCAGGTGGGGCGGTGGCCTTTGCAACAGCGAACCGTGTCGCGATGCTTGAGCATTCGGTCTATTCGGTGATTTCGCCCGAAGGTTGCGCGTCGATCTTGTGGAAAGATTCGGAAAAGATGCGCGAAGCGGCAGAAGCCTTGCGCCTCACGGCACAAGACCTGAAACAGCTTGGTGTCAATGACCGGATCATCCCAGAGCCGCGCGGCGGTGCGCACCGGGATCCCAAGGCGGCAATTGCGTCGGTGGGCAAGGCCATCGCAGGAATGCTTGAGGACCTAAGCGGCAAAGACAGCAGGGCGCTGATCGATGACCGGCGTAGAAAATTCATGAATCTGGGCTCGAAAGGCTTGGCTGCCTGATCTAAGCCGGGTGACCGTTTGGGTGCCCGGCAAACGGGTCGGACCTTTTGAAAAAGTCCAGCCTATGTCGCGAGCATCCGCAGCCCTTGCGTGACGTCTGTTCTGACGGCCAAACGCAAACCGGGTTCGTCTCCGGCGCGAAGCGCTGCAATGATGAGTCTGTGGAAATGCGGCGGCTCTGTCCGGCGTAAACGGCCGTAAAGCGCGCGCATCGTTGGCCCCATTTGCAGCCAAACCGTCTCTGCCATCGCCAGCATCGCTGGCGCTTGGGCACGCAGATACAACGTCCTGTGAAACTCAAGATTGGTACGGATATAGCCGACCGCATCACGGTGGGCGACCGCCTCGGATACCGCGTTGTTGATGGTTTGCAATCGCTCGATCAGCGCAAAATGGGCACGAGGAAGGGCGCGGCTGGCAAGTTCGACTTCGATCAGCGCACGCAAAGCGGCAAGTTCCTCGATCCGCTCATTGCTAAGTTCGGGTGTCGAAATGCGGCCCGAGGTGGACATCGTCAACGCCCCTTCGGCCGCCAGACGGCGGACCGCCTCGCGGGCGGGCGTCATCGATACCTCGTATTCCTTGCCTATTCCCCTCAAGGTCAACGCATGGCCCGGTGGCAGATCACCATGCATGATGCGGCTGCGCAACTGACGGTACACGCGATCATGCGCAAGGGGATTGGCATCAAGGGGGCGAGGATGAAGGTTCATGGTTGCCTTTGTGATCACAGAAGGGTGGCACGTCAACACGTGTTCTTGGCTCTAGCTTGGCGCATTCGGGCCTTCGACCCACTCGCGCCCAGAAGTCGTTTTTGTCAACAGACCGCAGCGCCCCTCCTGCGAGAACGATTGCAAGTAACGCGGTCTAGCTGAACCGGTAGCGGTGCAGATCGCTGCCGTTCTTGCGCAGCCAACCCCGTGCTTCCTTGTAAGGGCCATAGATGCGTTCAACCTCGGCCCAGAAGGCAGGCGAATGGTTCATCTGTGCCAGATGCGCGACCTCGTGCGCGGCAACGTAATCCAGCACTTCCGGCGGCGTTAATATCAGACGCCACGAGAACATCAGCCCGCCATCGGACGTGCATGACCCCCAACGCGACCGCGTATCGCGCAATGTCAGCTTTGTGTAGGGTCGCCCCAGCGCGGCAGCATAGTCGTCACAGGCCCCTGCGAGCCTGTCCCGCGCCAGCTCTTTTAGGTGTGCTGCCAGCCGGACGGGCACACGGTCTTCGCGCCCTGGTACGGCGATAGACGCTTCCCCCAGGTGCACGCGCCGCCCCTGCCCCGGCACGACCAGGACCATCCGCCCCCCTAAAGGAAACTCGGCCCCGATCCCGATCGGGACATCTTTGCCGCGCGCGTCCAGATGACCCCGAATCCAATCTTCCTTTTCACGCGCAAACGCGAGACCTTCAGCCTCTTTCAACCGCTTGGGCATGGTCAGTGTCACACGCCCGTCAAGCTGCGAGATGCGCAAGGAAATCCGCTTGGCCCGAGCAGAGCGTCGCAGGATAAGCGGGATCGGTGGATTACCGGGCAGGATCGGATCAGGCATTTCAGGGTTCCAGACAAACAGGGGGTGGCGATTGCCTTTGACAGTTCCTATCTCATATGGCACTTGCCCTGAATCATCTATACGCAACAACACTTTCAAAAAGGGGTCTTCGATGCCCAATGAAGAATGGGGAACCAAGCGCCTGTGCCCCACAACGGGCAAACGGTTCTACGACCTGAACAAAACACCTATCATCAGCCCATATAGCGGCGAAGTGGTCGAGGTGGACAATTCCAAATCCCGCATGATCGCCGCCGATGCTGAAGACGCTGTCACAGCAAAAGCCAAGAAGGCTGATGTTGAAGACGACGAAATCTTGGTAGATGACGACGATGTAGACGTGGATCTGGATGACGATATTCTGGATGACGACGACGATGACGAAGATACTGTGCCGCTTGATGAAATTGCGGATGTCGCATCTAACGACGACGACTGATTGAAGTTTGCAAAGGCGGGAATGGATTTTCCCCTTGATCCCGCCTTCGCTTGCGCCTATTCAGCCGCTCATCGGCTTTCCCAAGGTCGATAATCTACCCGGATCGTTGATCAACGATGGGGCCTTAGCTCAGCTGGGAGAGCGCCTGCATGGCATGCAGGAGGTCAGCGGTTCGATCCCGCTAGGCTCCACCAAAACTTCCAATATATTGAAAACAAACCAGACCCTTGCGATAAGGCGTTAGTGCATGTGGTCGTGACTATGCGGGGTTGCTGTGGCCGCTCTGGAAAAGATGCCCGGATACCTAAAAGCAACACTGGTACCTCGCGGCAATGCCTTCTTTCAATTTGCAACAAGCGTTACACGCGACGTCCCATCGCGCGAAATCTAGAACGGCAAGCCGATATAATTCTCGGCCAAGTCACGTCGAGCGGTTTCGCTTTGCGACAGATGGCTCAACGTTGCTTTGCGCATTTGTGCCGCAAAACTATCCTCGCCGTCGAATTGGTGCAGCATCGTTGTCATTTGCCAGCTAAAGCGCATCGCCTTCCAGATTCTTGCAAGCGCGCGGTCTGCATAGCTGTCCAGACCGGACATGTCGTTTTTCTTTAACGCGGCAATCAGCGCGGCGTGCAGATAATATACGTCAGACACGGCAAGGTTCAGCCCCTTCGCGCCGGTCGGCGGCACGATATGCGCGGAATCACCCACCAAAAACAGGCTTCCCCATCTCAGCGGTTCGCTGACAAACGACCGCAGCGGCGCGATGGATTTTTCGATGGAAGGGCCCGTGATCATGGTTTGGGCGGTTTCTCGGGGCAGACGCATCTTCAGCGCTTCCCAAAAGCGGTCATCGCTCCAATCCTCGACTTTGTCGGTCAGGGGCACTTGCACGTAATATCGACTCAGATTTTTATTGCGCATCGACGCCAAGGCAAATCCGTGGCGTGAATTGGCATAGATCAATTCGTGATTGGCAGGAGGGGTGCGGGACAAAACGCCAAGCCAGCCGAAGGGGTAAACCCGCTCGAACTCGTCACGCTTTTCTGCCGGAATGGTTCGCCGGCTGACCCCGTGAAATCCATCGCAGCCCGCAACATAAAGGCAGTCCACGCGGTGCCGCGCACCGCCCTTGGTGTATTCAACAAAAGGTGCCGTGGTCGCGGCATCCAGTATCACCACGTCCTCGACCTCGTGCACGATCGTTGCGCCCATGGCATCTTGGGCATCATACAAATCAGACGTCACTTCGGTCTGGCCATATACCATGACCTTTTTGCCTGTCAGTTCATGGAAATTGATCCGCACCATCAGATCGTCATCGGTTAGATAGCAGCCGTCATGATGTTGGCCTTCGCGGTCCATACGGTCACCGGCACCGGCCTCGCGCAACAGGTTCACTGTTCCGTCTTCCAGCACACCTGCACGGATGCGCGCCAAGACGCGTGCACGGCTGGTCCGTTCCAACACCACCGTATCGACCCCTGCCCGGTTGAGCAGTTGCGAAAGTAAAAGGCCTGATGGCCCACCTCCGATGATGACGACTTCGGTTTTCACAGCGCATACCCTTTTGATTGGTGATGCTTTGCAACATAGGCGAAAGGACGCATCGATGAATGGACCAATAGCGCAATTGCTGGTATTATTCGTGCATGAGTCAAATGCATCCAATACCCGATTACGCGCTATATGGGGAAACCGACGCCTTTCCGGATATAGTACATTGCGAACACATCAAGGATCGTGCTCCGGATCACGGATGGCACATTTCGACGCATCGTCATGCGCAGTTGGTTCAGGTGTTTTATATCAAGACAGGCAGCGCGAAAGCCGATGTGGACGGGCAGAATTTCGAGCTGTCAGACAACCAGCTATTTTTTGTTCCAGCTCAGGCGGTGCATAGCTTTGCCTTTGCGCCACATACGCAAGGGCTTGTGCAGTCTTTTCCACTGTCCGTTCTGCATAGCATTGTGCCCGCTAACGCGGACATTTCAGTCGTGCTGTCCCAACCTTTCCTGGCAAAGCCGGATGCGCAGTTGCTCGCCATGATGTCGGTGCTGGACGCATCGCTAAAAAGCACTGGCCTTTACCGGACGCAAACAGCCCTTGGGCTGGCCCATAGTGTTTTGGCCATGACCGCCGCCTTGGGTGCTTCGCTAAATGGCAATGCGCTGCGTGGCCCCGACAGACGGCTGGCACGGTTGGACAAGTTGATTTCGAACCACCGATCAGTCGGGCGCAGTCCACGTGATTACGCTGCTGAAATGGGGCTAAGCACCGGGCATCTCAGTCGCCTGTGCCGCGCGGCTAAAGGCGTGTCGGCATCCACATATATTGAGGCACAGATCATTCAGGAGGCGTGCCGCCTGCTGGCATTTACCCAACTTTCAATTGCTGAGGTCGGGTATCGACTGGGCTTTTCTGACCCGTCCTATTTTTCCCGCCGATTTCGGGCTGTGCAGGGGCAGACACCTTCGCTGTATCGCCAGCGGTTTTTGAGCTAGGATCAAACCCTATCGAATTTGCCTAAAATTTACGCATAGCGCAAATTGAAGGCCCAAAAACTTTCGAACTTTATCGTTTGCCATCGCTCCGCCAGCGAATCCCGTTATCCATGATCCTGATTTTGATGGCGTAGTGGAGGGGCCGATTAACATCGCGACACATATCGATCTTGCGTCACAAGCCGCCGCCCAGCCCCGTGCGTTGGGAGCGCTGCGCGTTGCCAGCAAAACCTATGGGGCGCGATCAGTCATCGACGATCTCTATCAATCGGGATGCTTAAAGGCGCTGTTCCCGCGCGCGGCGTCTGGCGGTATGACGGGCGTGTTCCTGAGCACCTCTGGCGGGATGACAGGCGGCGACCGCCTCACGATTGACGCTGTCGCTGGCCCGGACAGCCGCCTAACCCTGACATCACAGGCGGCCGAGCGTGTGTATCTCGCGCAACCCGGCCCACCCGCACGGCTGACCACCACACTGAGCGTCAAAGAGCGGGCGCGGATCGACTGGTTGCCGCAGGAAACCATCCTGTTCAACGGGTCCGCACTCCACCGCAAGCTTGAAGTCGATCTGGCCCCCGATGCGACGTTCTTTGGTGTCGAGCCGCTGGTCTTTGGCCGCGTGTCGATGGGGGAAACGCTGACCTGCGGTACTTTTGCAGACAATGTCACCATCCGCCGCAATGGCCAGCCGATCTTTGCCGATGCCGTGCGCCTGTCGGGCGATATCGCGGCGCAGCTTTCCGGTCCAGCCACTGCTGTGGGTCACTTTGCCATGGCCAGCGTCTTTTATGCCGCCGCCGATGCCGACGCCCTGCTGGCCCCCCTGCGGGCGCTGTTGCCCACGACCGCAGGTGCCAGCCTGATCCGGCCCGGCGTGCTTTACGCGCGTCTTTTGGCACCCGACAGTTACATCCTGCGCCAATCTTTGGTGCCGATCATTGCCCGCCTTCACGGTGCGGCCCCACCCAAAACATGGATGCTTTAACATGCAGCTGACCCCTCGTGAAAAAGACAAACTGCTGATCGCCATGGCGGCCGAGGTCGCGCGCAAACGGCTGGCCCGTGGCGTCAAGCTGAACCACCCCGAGGCCATCGCCCTGATCACGGACACCGTCGTTGAAGGTGCCCGTGATGGCCGCAGCGTTGCCGACATGATGCAGGCGGGTGCCCAGGTCATCACCCGCGACCAATGCATGGAGGGCATCTCCGAGATGATCCACGACATTCAGGTCGAAGCCACATTTCCTGACGGAACCAAGCTGGTCACCGTCCACAACCCAATCCGCTAGAAAGGCCCTGCTATGAAACATCTGATGATCCTGCCCGCGCTTGTTCTTGCATCCCCCGCGCTTGCCCATCCCGGCTTGCACATGGCCCCGCATGGTGCCGAATGGATGCCCGTTTTCATGGGCCTCGCCGTGATCGGTGCCGCCACCGTTCTCGCGCTGCGCACCCGTGTCAAAGCCACCCAAAAGGCCCGCAAATGATCCCCGGAGAGGTGCTTTGCGCCGAGGGTGACATCACCCTGAACGAGGGGCGCGAGGCGATCACGCTGATGGTCGCCAATACAGGCGACCGCCCCGTACAGGTCGGCAGCCACTACCATTTCGCCGAAACCAACCCCGCGCTGGATTTCGACCGCACAGCCGCCCATGGCTGTCGTCTGGACATCGCCGCAGGCACCGCCGTGCGGTTCGAGCCCGGCCAGCGCCGCGAAGTGAACCTGATCCCGCTGGCAGGTGACCGCAAGGTGTTCGGCTTCAACGGTGCTGTGATGGGTGCACTTTAAGCGACGGCCCCACGCCGCAAACAAAAGAGAATTGATATGACCACCAAACTCCCCCGCTCTGAATATGCTGCGATGTATGGCCCCACCACAGGCGACCGTGTGCGGTTGGCAGACACCGATCTGATCATCGAAGTTGAACGCGACCTGACCACCTATGGCGAAGAGGTCAAATTCGGCGGGGGCAAGGTGATCCGCGACGGGATGGGACAGTCTCAGGTGACGCGGGCGAATGGCGCGGTCGATACCGTGATCACCAATGCGCTGATCTTGGATCACTCCGGCATCTACAAGGCCGATGTGGCGCTGAAAGACGGGCGCATCGCGGGCATCGGCAAGGCGGGCAATCCCGACACCCAGCCCAACGTCGATATCATCATAGGACCAGGAACCGAGATCATAGCCGGCGAGGGTCGCATCCTGACCGCAGGCGGGTTTGACAGCCACATCCACTTTATCTGCCCCCAGCAGATGGAGGATTCGTTGCACTCCGGCGTGACGACCTGTTTCGGTGGTGGCACTGGCCCCGCGCACGGCACGCTCGCCACAACCTGCACCCCCGGCCCTTGGCACATCGGACGCATGTTGCAAGCGATGGACGGCGTGGTGATGAACATTGGCCTGTCGGGCAAGGGCAACGCCAGCCAGCCCGGTGCTTTGATCGAAATGGTCAATGCCGGGGCTTGCTCCCTTAAGCTGCACGAGGATTGGGGCACGACGCCTGCCGCCATTGATTGCTGCCTGTCGGTCGCCGATGACATGGACGTACAGGTGATGATCCATACCGACACCCTGAACGAATCCGGCTTTGTCGAACATACGCTGGCGGCAATGAAGGGGCGGACCATCCATGCCTTCCACACCGAAGGCGCAGGCGGAGGTCATGCGCCCGACATCATCAAGATTTGCGGAGAAGAGCATGTCTTGCCCTCCTCGACCAACCCCACACGCCCCTTCACGGTGAACACTTTGGAAGAGCATCTGGACATGCTCATGGTCTGCCACCACCTTGACAAGTCGATCCCCGAAGACGTCGCCTTTGCCGAAAGCCGGATCAGGCGCGAGACGATTGCCGCCGAAGATATTCTGCATGACATCGGTGCGTTCTCGATCATCGCATCCGACAGTCAGGCCATGGGCCGCGTGGGCGAGGTGTTGATCAGGACATGGCAGACCGCAGACAAGATGCGCAAGCAGCGTGGGCGCCTGCCCGAAGAAACCGGCGACAACGACAATTTCCGCGTCAAACGCTACATCGCAAAGTACACGATCAATCCGGCGATTGCCCATGGTGTCAGCCGCGAAATCGGCTCAATCGAGGTGGGAAAGAAGGCTGATCTGGTGTTATGGAGCCCCGCTTTCTTTGGCGTGAAACCCGAAATGGTGCTGATGTCCGGCATGATCGTGGTGGCGCAAATGGGCGATCCGAACGCATCCATCCCGACGCCGCAGCCGGTCTATACGCGGCCGATGTTCGGGGCCTATGGCAGCGCCTTGCAGCATTGCGCTGTGACCTTCATTTCGGACGCAGCACAATCGAACGGATTGCACGACAGCCTTGGCCTGTCAAAACAGACCATTGCCGTCAAAAACACCCGCAACATCGGGAAATCCGACCTGATCCACAACTCCGCCACACCCAAGGTAGAGGTAAACCCCGAAACCTACGAGGTGCGCGCAGACGGAGAACTGCTGACCTGCGAACCCGCCGAAACGTTGCCGATGGCGCAACGCTATTTCATGTTCTGAGGCCCGATATGACTGAACTTTCCTCTGCCCACATAATCAGACGCAGCGGCCATTGGGACGGTGCCCACGACAGCTGTGTGCTGACCTATGATGAACGCTTTTTGCGCCGCAAACGCTTGCTGACCGCCCATAACGAGGGGTTTCTGGTCGATCTGCCCCATACAGAATCCCTTAATCACGGCGATGCATTCCAGTTGGAAGACGGCAAGTTCATCGAAGTCATCGCTGCCAAGGAAACCTTGCTTGAAGTGACAGGAGACGATCTGGTGCGGCTTGCGTGGCATATCGGCAACCGCCATTGCCCCTGTCAGGTGGAACCCACACGCCTGCTGATCCAGAATGATCACGTGATCCGCGACATGCTCGGCAAACTGGGAGCGGCGTTGCGCGATGTGTCCGAACCCTTCATTCCCGAAGGCGGCGCTTATGGCCACGGTCGCACCCACAGTCACGCCCATTGATGCAAACCCACGCTCTTATCACCTTGGCACAATGGCTGTCGCCCAGCTTTCCCGTGGGGGCGTTCAGCTATAGCCACGGGCTTGAGATGGCTGTGAGCGATGGTACGGTCCACAACGCTGCGTCCCTGCAAGCTTGGCTTGAGGGAATCATCCGCCACGGTGCAGGTCGCAACGATGCCATCTTGCTTGCAGCTGGCTACCAAGGCGAGGGATTGGAGAGCTTGGATGCGCAGGCGCGTGCTCTGGCCCCCTCTGCCGAGCGGTTAATCGAGACCACACAGCAAGGTGCCGCGTTCGTGCGTGTTGTGAATGATGTGTGGGGACATGATCTGCCTGATCTGACGCTGCCTGTCGCCTTTGGCGCGGCCTGCGCGGCGCAGGGTCTGCCGCTGGAAGACGCAGCGCAGATGTTCCTGCACGCCTTCGTCAGTGCACTTGTCTCGGCCGCTATTCGCGCTGTACCTTTGGGGCAGACTGACGGGCAGCGGGTGATCAGCGCCCTTGCGCCGCTGTGCCAGCAGACCGTTGAAACCGCCCTGAACCAACCCCCCGACGACATCGGCAGCGCCTGCTTTCTAGCCGATATCGCATCGATGCAACATGAAACGCTCTATTCAAGGATGTTCCAGACATGAGTTCCCCCAACGGCCCTTTGCGTATCGGAATTGGTGGCCCTGTGGGCGCTGGCAAGACGACCCTGACCGCCGCCCTGTGTCGTGCCATGCGTGACCGCTGGTCGATTGGTGTCATCACCAACGACATCTACACCCAAGAAGACGCCGAAGCGCTGATGAGGATGCAGGTGCTGCCACATGACAGAATTATCGGGGTCGAGACGGGCGGCTGCCCCCATACGGCGATTCGCGAGGATGCTTCGATCAATCTGGCCGCCGTTGCGCGGATGCAGGAGCGTCACCCCGACCTTGACTGCATCTTGATCGAATCGGGCGGCGACAACCTTTCAGCCACATTCAGCCCCGAACTGGCAGACATCACACTTTATGTCATCGACGTCGCGGCAGGCGAGGAAATTCCCCGCAAGGGCGGCCCTGCGATCACCAAGTCAGACATTCTGATCATCAATAAAACAGACCTTGCACCCTATGTTGGTGCATCTCTCGAGGTGATGGACCGCGACGCGAAACGCATGCGCGGCGAGCGGCCTTTCGTCTTTGCCGCGATGAAATCTGACAAAGGCGTAGCCGAGGTGCTGGACCTGATCGTGCGCATTGGTGGGTTACAATTGGTTCCCGCAGATTAACAATTTGTAACAAAACTGGCGGATTATTGCCGCTTGTTAACAGGGCACTTTGTTTTTTTCCCAAATTCGTCAAATGTCCGCCCAGCTTTACCGAGGCAGTAAGGCGGCAGAAACAACGGTTGGGGAAACTAAATGAGCGTGAAACGCCAGTGGTCATCTAAGATAGGCATTCCATTTATATGTTTAGGTATACTTTTTGCTGCGGGGTGTGCACGCGCGCCGTCCGAGCTTCAGACGATTTCCTCAGCTGGTATTAACCCCGATCTTCACGCAATGGCGATTCGCGAAGTTAAAGTTTTGCAATCCAAAGGCCAACGCGTTTGGTGCGTGCCTTTCGCGCGCAATGCCAGCGGCGTTAACATCCGCGGCAATGCCAATACGTGGTGGGGTCAGGCCGAGGGGCAATATGCCCGCGGCAAACAGCCTACGATTGGTGCCGTGATGGCTTTTAAGGCGACACGCAAAAATCCGATGGGTCATGTCGCTGTCGTGTCCGAAGTCATTTCCCCCCGCGAGATCAAGGTCGATCACGCAAATTGGAATCGCAACAAGATTTCCCTGAAGATGAATGTGGTCGACGTCTCAGCGGCCAACAACTGGACCGAGGTGCGTTTGGAAAGCCAGTCTGATTCCTATGGCAGCGTTTATCCGGTCAAGGGTTTCATCTACCCAGATAACGCGCTTCAGCCAGAGCCCGATTATACCCCAGCGCCGGTCTTTGCCTTTTTGGGCACGCCTTCAAAACCCTAAGCCCCCCAGTTTAGTGAAAATCACGTGACTTCGGGATCACCCGCACATTGCGCGGGTGTTGCCGGGGGGCAACCTGATTGGGAAGCGGACGGGTCACTTCGTCCCCTCGGGCAAAAGTCGCTGGCACCCGTTCTTGCGCCAGCGCATCCAGCCGGTCGCTCCGGTTCTCAAGCCGCTCGGCGACCACATGGATTACGCGGCCGTCGGTCTGCATCCGCCCATGCACCACCAGCAAACGCGACGACATGATTACGGGGCGGAAATGGTCAAAAAGCTTGGGCCAGATCACCAGATTGGCGACGCCGGTTTCATCCTCGATCGTGACAAAGCACACCCCCTTGGCGCTGCCCGGTTTCTGCCGCACCAGCACAAGACCCGCGAGCGACACTTTACGCCCGTGGTTTAGCGCTGGCAGTTGATCCGCGCTGATAAACCCCTGTTTGCGCAGGCTGGCGCGGAAAAAGCTGATCGGATGCGCCTTGAGCGACATCCGCAACGTCTGATAATCCGCCACTACTTGCTCGGCCTGAGGCATCGCGGGCAGCAGCACGGGCGGCTCTGCCCCTTCGTCCACCGCATCGGCATGGGTGAAAATCGGCAGATCGGGCGCGTCTTTCAACGCCTGTGCCTGCCACAGCGCCTGGCGGCGATCTATACCCATGTTGCGCATGGCGTCCGCCTCGGCCAGCTTGCGGATCTGGCCCCGGTCCAGCCGCGCTCGGGTTTTCAGATCGGCCACATCGTCAAACGGGCGGTCCCGCGCTGCCATAATCCGGGCAGCGGCATCTGCGCGCATCCCGTCGATCTGCCGCATCCCCAACCGCAGGGCAAACCCATCCGCCGAGGGTTCAAGCGTGCTGTTCCAATCCGAGAAATCCACATCGACACCGCGCACCTCGACCCCGTGTTCGCGGGCATCGCGCACGATCTGCGCAGGTGCGTAAAATCCCATCGGCTGGCTGTTCAGCAAGGCACAGGCAAAGGCCGCAGGGTAATGGCATTTCATCCAGCTTGAGACATAGACCAGCTTGGCAAAACTTGCCGCATGGCTTTCGGGAAACCCGTATTCGCCGAACCCCTTGATCTGGTCAAAGCACCGCTGCGCGAATTCGGGATCATAGCCGCGTTCGGTCATCCGCCCGACCATCTTGGTTTGCAGCGTTTCAATCGTGCCGCGCGACCGGAAGGTCGCCATCGCCTTGCGCAATTCGTTCGCTTCCTTGGGCGTAAACTTTGCCGCATCAATCGCGATCTTCATCGCCTGTTCTTGGAATATCGGCACGCCCAAGGTACGCCCCAGAATTTTAAGCAACTCGTCCTGCGGATGTTCCGGCCCCGGTGCGGGATAGCTGACCCCTTCCTGCCGCTGACGCCGCCGCAAGAAAGGATGCACCATATCGCCCTGAATCGGGCCGGGGCGTACGATGGCAACCTCGATCACCAGATCATAAAACACACGTGGGCGCAGCTTGGGCAGCATCGCCATTTGCGCACGGCTTTCCACCTGAAACACGCCCAGACTGTCCCCGGCACACAGCATGTCATAGGTCGCATCGTCATCCGGCGGCACCGTCGCCAGTTCCTTGTCATCATTGTAATGGGCCCGCATCAGATCAAAGCATTTGGCAATGCAGGTCAGCATCCCAAGCGCAAGGATATCCACCTTGAAGATTCCCAGTGCGTCGATGTCGTCTTTGTCCCATTCGATAAAGCTACGCTCGGGCATGGCCCCGTTGCCGATGGGCACCATCTCGGTCAAGGGCCGTTCAGTCAGAATAAAACCACCGACATGCTGGCTCAGGTGGCGTGGCATCCCTGTCATCTCGCGCGCAAGCATCATCACGCAGCGCAGATACGGGTCCGACAGGTCCATCCCAGCCTCCTTGACGCGGTCGTCGCCCACCTCGGCCTCGAAACTGCCCCACACGGTGCTGGCAAGCTTGGATGTAACGTCTTCGGACAGCCCCATTGCCTTGCCCACCTCGCGCAGAGCCGAACGCGGGCGGTAATGGATCACGGTCGCACACAGCCCCGCGCGGTGGCGACCGTATTTGGCATACATGTACTGGATCACTTCCTCGCGCCGCTCGTGTTCGAAATCGACATCAATATCGGGCGGCTCGTCGCGTTCCTCGCTTAGAAAGCGCTCAAACAGAACATCATGCTCGGCAGGGTCCACCGCCGTGATGCCAAGGCAGAAACACACGGTGGAATTGGCTGCCGACCCACGCCCCTGACACAAGATGGGCGGCTGCGCGTCTTGGCGCGCAAAGCGCACGATATCATTGATGGTCAGGAAATAGCGCGCGATCTTCTTGGACCGGATCAGCGCGAATTCCTTTTCAATGATCGCCTTGATGCGGTCGGGCACACCATTCGGATAGCGTGTGGTGGCCCCCTCCCATGTCAGCCGCTCCAGTTCTTCTTGGGCAGAGCGTCCCTCCGGCACAATTTCATGCGGGTATTCGTATTTCAGATCATCCAGACTGAAGGTGCAGGCATCCGCCACCTTGCGCGTCGCGGCAATCGCGTGAGGCCACGCAGCAAACAGGCGGCACATCTCTGACGGCGGCTTGAGGAAGCGTTCGGCGTTCGCCTCAAGCAAGAACCCCGCCGTGTCAATCGTGCGCCCCTCGCGGATGCAGGTCATCACGTCCTGCAAGGGGCGGCGACTGGCGGCATGATATAGTACATCATTGGTGGCAAGTATCTCCAGGCCATAGGCCTTTGCGATGCGATCCAGCCGATTGATCCGTGCCACATCATCGCCCCGGTAAAGATACGCCGCTCCCACATGCCGCATCCCCCGCAAAGCACGGGTCAGGCGGGGCAACCCGGCCTCGAACACCTCCAGCCTCTCGGGTGGCATCACGATCAACTCAAGTCCCTCGGCATGGTCCGCGACCATGTCCAGCGTCAGATGGGTGGTCCCCTTCTCCTGCCAGCCGCCATCCACATCAGCCATCTTGCCCTTCGACAGCAGCGTCGACAGCCATGCATAGGCGTCGCGGTCGCGCGGATAGGCCAACAGGTCGGTGCCGCACATCAGCACCAACCGTGCCCCGATGATGGGCCGTATCTTGGCCTTCTTCGCCTCGACATGTACCCGCACGACACCGGCCAGCGTGTTGTGATCCGCAACCCCCATCGCGTCATAGCCCAGCAGGTTCGCGGTCGCCGTCAGGTCGACCGCATCAGAAGACGCGCGCAGAAACGAAAAACAACTGGCCAGCCCCAGTTCCACGTAACGGCTGGGGGGATGCCATTGAAACGGGTCCTCGACCTCGATCGTGCGGCGGGGCAGCGCATCATTCTGCGGCATCGACACAGACCCTGAAGGGAGGGCGGGAGGGGTGTCGCCGCAGGCGCACGTCTGCCGCCCTCATGCGAAAACCCCGTGCAGGAACCACACCGGGTCGCCCCCGCGCCCGTCGCCCAGAACCCCCTGCCGGTAAATCCAGAACCGCCGCCCATCCTGCACCTCGACCTTGTAGTAATCTCGCAGCCGCGTGCCGGGCTTGTCGCGCCACCATTCAGGCGCGATCCGTTCAGGCCCCTCAAACCGCGCCATGTGATAGGCCACGCGCCGCCACTGAAACCGTGCGGGTGGGCCCTCGGGAACAGCGTACAGCACGGTTACTTCTTCAGCCGGGTCCAGCAGGCGCAAGGGGCGCTCGCAGGTCATCACAGGGGCTGGCGCAGCGTTATGGGCAATCGCAGGCACACGCGCTTCGACCCGTTCGGGCAGATGGCTTTGGCACCATGCCGACCAGGTGATTTTCTCGGGCCCCAGCCGCGCCGTCAGCCGGTCCAGCAAGGCCGCCACATCGCGCCCCGCATCGCGGCTGCCGTCCAGATGATCCTGATGCAAGGACAAAGGCTCGATCCGCAGCGCCTCGAGCGTCAGCAGATCAAAGCCGAAACCGGGGTCAATTCCCTCCAGCTTGCCCGCCAGCAGCCGCAGCATATGCGCGGGATCACGGGTCGCACTGGCCGTCACGACATCGCGGCTGCGCCATTCGCCATCCACACGGTAGATCGTAAGCCGCAGTAACCGCGCACCCTGCTCGGCCCGTGCCAGATCAACGCAAAGCGCTTCGGCAAGCGCGGGCAGTTGCGGCACGGGATCAATCACCGGTTCGGGCAAGCGCACGCGGGCCAGCCAGACCTGCGCATCGGGCGGCGCGTTCAGCGGATCGGCAGCGCGGCCTGTGGCACGGTCCAGCAGCACCAGCGGATTGCGATCCTCGGCCAACCCGGAAAACCGCCGCATCAACGCAACACGCGGCACATCTGCCAGCGCGCCAATGGTCTTGAGGCCCAATCGCGTCAGCAGCCGCAGCATATCATCGCTTAACCGCAACGCCGCCACAGGTAGCGGGCCAAGCTGCGCCATCATCGTCTCGCCGTCACAGATCACAAAGGCCGGGGCATAGCGCGCCAGCATTTGCGCCGCCCCCCGCGACGGTGCCATCGCCAGCCGTGTGGTCAGCCCCTGCATCTTGAACCGTGTCGCCATGTCGCGCAGCAGCGCGGCTTCGCCCCCGAACAGATGTGCGGCCCCCGTGACATCCATCACGATACCATCCTGACCGTCCCGCACTGTCCAAGGACACCAGCGCCGCGCCCAATGGGCCAGACGTTCCAGCAGCTTGTAATCGCCCGCTGCATCGGCGCGCTCGACATGCAGGTCAGGGTAGATCGCCTGCGCATCAACCACCCGCGTACCCACCGCAATGCCACGCGTGCGCGCCACAGCGTTCATCGCGTGAATAACGGGGCCATGGGTGCCATCACGCGCCAGCACCACAGGCACATCATCTGCCGGTGGCGTGCGATGCTGGGTGATGATCCGCCGCCACCGCTCCATCGCCAGCTCCGGGAAGTAGACGGAGACGATCCGCAGTTCTTTGTGCCCCGCCGTCATAGGCCGCCGTCCAGACACCGGGGGCGCGGCCACGGGCGCGGAACAAATCCGCCTCCCACATCGGCGCGCCGGGGGCTTGTGCGTTGTAGCGGTTGGGCCCCGAGGGCCGCGACCGCAGCCGCCAGCGTTCGCGCGCCGCACTCAGCGCGCCGTGATCGCCCGACCGGATCAACCACAGTGGCACGCCAGAGCTTTCCGCCCGCAGCGCCAATCGCTTGGTGGCTGTAAAGCTCAGCACCTCTGGCGCGCCGTGAATCTCGCCCACGACAGCAGACAGGCCCGCACAAGCGGCCCCTTCCTCCATCGCCCATAGCACGTCGCGCGGGTGGCTCACCTCGACCCGAAGGATATTGCCAGAAAAGCCGAATCCCCGTAACGCCGGACCATAAAGCCGCCCGTTCTCGCGCCGCGACATGCGATCCTGGATCCACAGCACCGGATCCTTGCTGTCGGGCAAACAGGCCAGCACAAACCCTGTTGCCGCCGCATCGAAGGGCGCGTCCGGCAACGCGTCGCGCAAGATTGCACCGCCCATATGTGGGGCGGGCACATCCTTGACCAGACGCTTGTCGGACAAGGAAATCACTTGTGCAAATTGGGAATCGGGTGTCATGCATTCCTCCATATGTTCACTTTTTGTTCTACATGAAAAGAGTGCGTTTGACGAGGTGGATTTCAAGCCCGCACGCCAATTTCAGCTAAGCCCAAGCAATCGTTTTAGATTCTGTCGTTCGCGGACCAAAGATAGACCGGTGACTTTAAAGAAGCGCGGCAACCTTCAGCAGTATCACGGCTGGAATTCGGCACTTTAACGCCAAAATAGGTCTAAAATGCTTACCTTTCGACAAAGTCATGTACATCCGACCCGCAAGCTATTAGGGACGGGCGCAACACTCGGCTGGCGTGCGCGCCAACGCCGTGCAGCGCGTTATTCAGGCGCAAATTTATTCAGACAGGACATTCCGTTGATTCAGACCATCGCAGACGCGCTTGCCAAACAAGGCTATGAAACACTCACCCCAGTACAAAAGGCGGTTACCGATCCGGCCCTTGCCGACGCTGACCTCTTGGTATCGGCACAAACAGGATCAGGCAAGACCGTCGGCTTCGGTCTGGCAATTGCACCGACCTTGCTGGGCGGCTCCGAGAAATTTGGCCATGCCGGTGCACCGCTGGCCTTGATCATTGCGCCGACCCGCGAGCTGGCCATGCAGGTCAGCCGGGAATTGACATGGCTTTATGGCCCTGCCGGGGCAGTCGTCACCACCTGTGTGGGCGGCATGGACACGCGCACCGAACGCCGCGCCCTTGACCGGGGTGCGCATGTTGTTGTCGCCACGCCGGGGCGTCTTTGCGATCACATCAAGCGCAACAACATCAACCTCAATGACATCCGTGCCGTGGTGCTGGATGAGGCTGACGAGATGCTTGACCTTGGGTTCCGCGACGAGCTTGAGTTCATTCTTTCGGAAGCGCCCGAAGAGCGCCGCACCTTGCTGTTTTCCGCCACAGTTCCGGCAGCGATCGCAAAGCTTGCCAAGGCCTATCAGCGCAACGCGCAGCGGGTTGAAACCATCGGCGAGGCCAAGCAGCACACCGACATCGAATACCGCGCCCTCAACGTGCATCCGCGCGACATCGAAAACGCGATCATCAACGTATTGCGGTTTTACGAAGCCAAGAATGCCATCGTGTTCTGCAACACCCGCGCTGCCGTTGCCCGTCTGACCACACGTTTCACGAACCGAGGCTTCTCGGTCGTGGCGCTGTCGGGCGAGTTGTCGCAATCGGAACGGACCAATGCCCTGCAAGCGCTGCGCGATGGCCGTGCCCGCGTTTGTATCGCCACAGATGTTGCCGCCCGTGGCATCGATTTGCCCAATCTTGAGCTAGTCATTCACGCTGATCTGCCGTCGAACTCTGACACGTTGCTGCACCGCTCTGGCCGTACAGGTCGCGCCGGCCGCAAAGGTGTTTCCGCACTGATCGTTCCAGCGAAACTGCGCAGCAAGGCGAACCGTCTGATCGGCGGGGCCAAGCTGAAAGTCGAATGGGCCAACCCGCCGTCGGCAGAAGAAGTGAACGCCGAAGACGAAAAGCGCTTGTTGGCCGATTCCGCCTGGTCTGATCCCATCCCTGATGATGCGACAGGTTTTGTCGCGAACCTGGTGGAACAGTTCAGCGCCGAGCAGCTCGCGACCGCCTTCGTCAATCTTTATCGCGCACGTCAGTCCGCACCCGAGCAACTGGCCGAGCCGGGCACGCCCGCCGATGAAAAACCGCGTGGTGATTTCGGGCCGTCTGTCTGGTTCTCGATTTCGATCGGGCGCAACCAAGAGGCCGAGCCGCGCACTATTTTGCCGATGATCTGCCGCATGGGCGATCTGACCAAGGACGACGTCGGCGCGATCCGCGTCCAGCCAAGCCATACGTTTGTTGAAATCCTGGCCACGTCGGCTTCTAAATTCACCAACGCGCTTGGCCCCGACATGAAAGTCGAAGACGGCGCAATTGTGACCCAGCTGGACAAGGCGCCCGACCTGTCGCGTGGCCCCAAGCCCGGCGGCAGCCGCGGCCCCAAGCCTGATCGTGGCCCCCGCCCAGAGCGCGCTGAACGTGCACCGCGTCCGGCCTATAACCCGGATGCGCCAACCGAACCTCGTAAACCCCGTGCTGAAACCGTCGAGGCTTCTGTCGCGGTCAGCGAAAAACCTCGCGCGCCCAAGCCCTACGGGGACAAGCCACGCAGCGACAAACCCAAGTTCGAAAAGCCCCGCGCCGCCAAAGGCGAGCGCCCGCCAAAGTCGCACAAGACCGAACGCACGCCCATGAAGGCCGGTGCAGCGCCAAAGCCGAAATCGAACCCCAAGCCCGAAAGTTTCGACAAGCCCAAGGCAAAAGCCGTTTGGAAAAAAGACAAGCCTGCCGGCCCACGCACCGACGCCCCGCGCAGTGATGCAAAACCTGCGGCAGACAAGCCTTACAAGGCCCGTGCTGCTGATCCATCAAAGCGTTTTGTCCCACCAAACAAGCTGGGCAAAGCCGGTGGAAAGCCAAAGGGTGGCAAGCCCGCTGGCGGCGGCGAAGGGGCACCCCGGAAACCTAAAACCAGCTTTCGGCCCAAGTAAGGCGCTGTAAACCGGGGCCAAAGCTTGTCTGTCAGAGACTATTGATTCCAATTTGACATACGCCACAGTGATTTACGTCATCTGGCGTGTGTTAAATAGTAAAATTAGTTTAAAGATGATCCTGCTAAGCCTGATCGATCTTTGTGTCGCAGGTGGAGCGGTGGCCTCAGTCGTCATCGCTCTTGGATAGGGGCAAAACCCGATTGCGCTGTCGATGCGCCCCCGCCCCAGCATTTACCGGCCGTTGTCGATCATTTCACCGATTCCGAGCTGTTTGTGATGCTGCAAAACGGTGAGCGCGATGCCCGCGTGGCCAACTACTGGAAACGAAGATGAAATCTGATCTATTTTAGCGTTTCTGCGCGAACTTCCCGAATTGGACAGCCCGACATATGCCGATATGGTCAAGCCGGTTCGTGACGTGCCTCAAATGCCTTATGGCGCGCCGGGCGAACTGGCCGCCAGCAACGTTGGCATCAAAGCGGATCCGATCAAAGAATACATGTGCGGCCTGACATGTCACAGTGCCGCGCAGACCAAAAAGATGCTGTTGATTGCGACGCTACAGGGTCAAAACGTCAATTACCTGCGCAACCGTCTTGAGTATTTTGCGCGCGAATCGTGTCTGCCCTTGCCAAGTCTGAACCCGATGCACCAGTTCGCCAAGGTCATGAGTGAAGACCAGCGTGCCGATGTGGCTGCGTGTTTTGCATCACGAAATGCGCTGCCAAAATAGCCGTAGCGCAATTTTTCGAAGATAACGCGACATTGATCCGGGCTGGAATTTTCCAGAATTCCGACCCGTTTTCCAAAGAAAATCCAGCGCAGACACATTGGCTTGTACGTGCTTTTTCAGTCCACCGTTTTTTTGGACTTAACAACAGACCCCAGCTGGCCCTACTGGCGCGTCCTTTTTTACGGTGTGGTTTTGTCATAGCATCGCTATAGTTGTTCGCAAAGACACTCCAAGCATCCGAAAGGTCTGGTCCATGGACGGTACATTCAACGAAAACGACATCTCCCGTGTGGTCGAGGCGGATCGCGCCCATATCTGGCACCACTTAAGCCAGCACAAACCTTACGAGACGACCGACCCGCGGATCATCGTCGAAGGCAAGGGAATGCGCGTCTGGGACCAAAAGGGCAAAGAGCACCTTGATGCCGTGTCGGGTGGTGTCTGGACGGTCAACGTCGGCTATGGCCGTGAAAGCATCGCCAACGCCGTGCGCGACCAGTTGATCAAGCTTAACTATTTCGCAGGCTCTGCCGGTTCGATCCCGGGTTCGATCTTTGCGGAAAAGCTGATCGAGAAGATGCCGGGGATGAGCCGCGTTTATTACTGCAACTCTGGCTCTGAAGCGAATGAAAAGGGCTTCAAGATGGTACGCCAGATTGCCCACAAGCGGTACGGTGGCAAGAAGCACAAGATCCTTTACCGCGACCGCGACTATCACGGCACCACAATTGCCTGTCTGTCTGCGGGCGGACAAGACGAGCGTAACGCGCAATACGGCCCGTTCACCGATGGGTTCGTGCGCGTGCCCCATTGTCTTGAGTATCGCAAATTCGAACAAGACGGTGCCCCAGAGGATAACTACGGCGTTTGGGCCGCAGACCAGATCGAAAAGGTGATCCTTGCCGAAGGGCCTGACACTGTCGGCGGCCTGTGCCTTGAGCCCGTGACTGCCGGTGGCGGCGTCATCACGCCGCCCGAGGGCTATTGGGAACGCGTGCAGGAAATCTGCCGCAAATACGATATCCTGCTGCACATCGACGAAGTTGTTTGCGGCGTGGGCCGCACCGGTGAATGGTTCGGCTATCAGCACTACGGCATCAAGCCGGACATGGTGACAATGGCCAAGGGCATTGCCTCTGGCTATGCCGCGATCGCGTGTCTTGTGACCACCGAAGAGGTGTTCAACATGTTCAAGGACGATGCGTCCGATCCGATGAACTATTTCCGCGATATCTCGACTTTTGGCGGCTGCACTGCAGGGCCGACCGCCGGCATCGAAAACATGGCCATCATCGAGCGTGAAAATCTGCTGCAAAACACCACTGACATGGGCCACTACATGCTGGAACAGCTTGAAGAGCTGTCGGACAAGTATTCGGTCATCGGTCAGGTGCGCGGCAAAGGCTTGTTCTTGGGGGCGGAGCTGGTTGAGGACCGCAGCACGCGCGTGCCTGTTGCTGAAAAAGTGGTCCAAGCTGTCGTTGCTGACTGCATGGCGCAAGGTGTTATTATCGGGGCGACCAACAGGTCGCTGCCGGGCAAAAACAACACCCTTTGTTTCAGCCCTGCCTTGATCGCCAAGAAAGACGATATCGACGAGATCATCGCCGCAGTTGACGGTGCCATGGGGCGGGTGTTCGGGTGAGGGGCTGGCAAGACGGCCAATTCCCGCCGATGCCCTAAATGAGACTGGAACTAATCAATATCCACTGCGTTTACTTTCGTAGTTGAATTTGGAGAAAACCATGAAGAAATTTTTGTTGATGCTGCCATTGCTTGCCGCTGTCGCAGCTTGTGACACGCAAAACCAATCCGCTTTGACAGGTGCTGCCGCCGGTGCCGCTTTGGGTGCCGTTGTCTCAAACGACAGCGACCGTACCAAAGGTGCCGTATTGGGTGGTCTGGCTGGCGCGGCTGCCGGTGCATATATCGGTCGTGGCGCAAACGGTCAGTGCGTCTATCAGAACTCGGTTGGTCAGCGCTACACGGCTGCTTGCCCGTAAACGAACTTTGCCTCACGGCAGAAACGACATCAGGCCCCGGCATATGCCGGGGCCTTTTTTTGTGGATATAAGATAATGCCAGATTGCGCAGAACCTAAGGCCAGCCTAGGCTGATCCTCATGGCGCTTCCTGTCGAAACTTTTTTCCTGCATCCCGATGCCCAAGGCACGCTGCAACAGCAGATCCAGCAGATGATTGCCCAAGGCATCCTGTCGGGACGTTTCCGCACCGGAGAAAAACTGCCTTCAACCCGCAAGCTGGCCCAGCATCTGGGGCTTAGCCGGATCACGGTGACCATCGCCTATACCGAGTTGCTGGCGAACGACTATCTGACCTCAAAAGGGCGTTCAGGGTACTTCGTGTCCGAGAATGCACCCCCTCCTCCACATTTCGAACCGTCCGAGGATACCATCGATTCCGTTGACTGGACCCGCGCCATCGGGCAGCGCTTCAGCGGCGGTGCGACCCCGGTCAAACCTCAGGATTGGGGCACGTTCCGGTTTCCTGAAGGTTTTTCGATGCGGGCCGTGGCGTAACAGTGGCTGCCAGGAGATGGCGGCCCGCGTTGACAAACCTCGGAAGGACGAAGCCGCGGGTGCTTGGTGAGACTATGGGGAAAGCAGGCTGACGGTCGATGCGA
>JAGXHC010000126.1 GCA_024636405.1 Sulfitobacter sp.
ACTAAGCGGACAAACCGACGCGCGCGCGGATATCTATGCGCTGGGGGCGTTGCTGTTGGCGACGTTCAAAGGCAAGGCGCCCGACATCGGATCAAACCCGATGGAGGTGATCCAACGCAAGTCAGAGCCGCTGGACACCGACGGGGTGCCGGACCCTCTGCGGTCCTTGATTGATCAGATGACCCGCGCCGACCGCGATGCACGGTTGCAAACCGCCAAGGCCGTTCTGGCGCAGATTGACGACCCAAAAGGGTCGGCGGTGGATGCCGCCGAGATTGATTTCGGCGATGGCGAACAGACGGTGATCGTGCCGCGCCCTGCCCCGCCGCCCATCTCACCGCCGCCCAAACCCAAGGCATCGTCCGGTGCCGGTGGACGGATTGCGATCCTCGCGGTTCTGGCTGTGCTGGCGCTTGGCATCGGGGGATACTTTGCCGGGCTATTCGACACCCTGATGACCCCCGCCTATCCGCGTGCCGATCCCTATACCCTGATTGCCCGGCGGATCGACGGTGCCGCCCCTGCCGTTGTCGGTAATGTTCCCTCAGAAGACACCGCCGAGGCCCTGCGCGGTCTGATGGCGGACCTGGATGGCACCGCCGATCTGACCCTGTCCAGCGGCGACATTCCGGCGAACTGGGGCGAAGATATTGCCCAGCTGATCGCATTGGTATCCGTTTTGCCCGCGTGGCAGGTCGTGGCCGACGGATCCAGAGTGCGCGTTACCGGCACCACGGATAACGCGGCGCAAAAAAGCCAGCTGAGCGGGCTTTTTGATGATGGCGCGTTGCTGGCTGGTCTGTCGGGCACCGCAGAGATTGCCTATCAGCCCGCCATTCTACGCGCGGATGACCTGATGCCAATCCTCAGCGCGAACGCCGATTGCGGCGCGCTGGAGCTGATCGGCGCGCCCGCTGCCGGTTACGGCGCAGGCACACAGGTGCAAGTATTGGGCAAGGTCGCGGAAATCGGCACGCGGGTGGCGCTGTCCGATGCGCTGACAGCACAGATCGGAGACCGTGATCTGCTGCTGAACGTAGATGTAATGAACCCGACGCTTTGTCTGGTATCAGAGGTGCTGCCAAATGCGCCTCAGGGTGGCTTCGACATTGCGTTCAGCATGGGCGATGACGGCAGCGAAAATACAACGGGGCGCTATTTCGTGGGTGAAAATCCAGTGATCGACGTCGTGATCCCGGCGGACATAAAGGAAGGGTTTCTGTTTGTGTCGGCGCTGGATGTGTCTGGCAACGTCTTTCATCTCCTGCCCAATTTGCTGAAAGAGGAAAACGACATCGCCAAATTGCGCGACGGCAAGGACGGCCCGGTTTCGGTGCGCGTCGCCTATCCTCTGGATCAGGCGGCTGATGGATCAAAACTGGCTTTCACGGTGGATGACACGTCGCTGGGCAAGACCCAGATCGTGGTCATCAATGCAGAAGGCCAGATCTTTGAAGGGCTGCGCCCGACCACCGAAAGCGCGGGCGGTTATGCGTCGGCACTGGCGAACTATTCGGGCAAGGTGCGCACGCTTGACAGCCGCATTCTGACCACCGCGCTGCCGTGATCGTCTTTAGATAACGTCGACCACGATGATGGAGATATTGTCAGCGCCGCCGCCCTCCAGCGCGATGCTCAGCAGCTTTTCCGAAACAATCTCTATCGGCGTGGCGGCCATGGCGTCGCGCAGCCGCGCAAAGCCCGCATATTTGTTCAATCCATCCGAGCACAGCAGGAACCTGTCGCCCGGCTCAATCGTGCCACGGACCTTGTCCAGCTCCAGTTCATCGCCCACCCCCACGGCGCGGGTGATGGCATTTGACTGGGGATGGTGCTCGGCTGCGTCCCAGTTCATTTGCCCGGCCCTGACCAGGTCACCCACCACCGAATGATCCGACGTGAGCATCTCGATCTCGCCGCCACGCAGCCGGTACAGCCTGCTGTCGCCCGCCCAGAAACACACGAAATGCCCGCTCGATATCATCAGCGCCACGACGGCGGCCCCGATGGTGACACCGCCGCGCAAGTCTATCTCAGCCAGAATGGCACGGTGGGCCGACTGGATGGCACCACGCAAACGTTGCATCTGTTCGGCCGGGTCCATGTCCAGCGGCAGGGTTGCGATGCTGTCAACCACCAGCTGTGACGCAAGATCACCCGCCGCATGGCCCCCCATGCCGTCCGCGACGACCCATATCTGTTGCTCAGGCAGCGCAAGGATGCTGTCTTCGTTTACTTTGCGTACCCGCCCGACATGGGTGACGGCGCTGTGACGCAGCCGGGTCATGCGCGGGCCTCGCGCAACGTGCCGCCGGTTTGTGCCGGAAGCTGTGTCAGATCAAACAGCCACGCGGCCTGTGTGGGGTCGGGCATACCGTCAAATTTGAGGTGCACCACGCCTGCGTCAGTTTGGGCGGACCACAAGCTGACCTTTGCAGCCTTCGCAGGTGTGCCTCCGTATTCAACCGTGAGTGCCGCCAAAGCGGCTGACAATGTTTCGCGGTTGGCACCCTCTTCCAATGTTGCCAGTGCGATCTCTTCCAATTGCTCAAACAGCGCCATTGCGGCGGTGTGGTTCCGCACGGGATCGCCGCGTACCCGCGCCATCAATGTCAGCGGAAATTTCCTGCCCACCTGGTCAACGGACGGCATCAGCACGCCTTGAACGCCGTCCGGACCCATCAGCCGTGGCGCAAGGGTGAACCGCCAGATCGGGGCAGACATATAGCACTGATCCCAAAGGTTGCCCGTCGCCTCGCGGCTGGTCTGCAGCGCGGTTTGAAGCCAGCGGTCCCAGGGGTCGACAAAGGCCGGATCGGCACGAATGCGAAAAAAGTCACCCAGATCAGGCATTTTTCCGTAGGCGGAAAAGCCTGCCATGCTCAGAACGATTTGGGGCAGCTGAACGCGCCCAGTGCCTTGAGGGTGAATGGATTCAGCGTGCTGCCTGACTGCATCTGGAATATCGCGATGCGCCCGCCGATGTTGAAAATCACACGCTTGCGGTCCGGTGCGTTGGTGTTGCGCACCTCTGCTGCGCTGAGCATGCGAAACCAGGCCCATGCGCCGTTTTGTGAAAACCCGCTTTCGGATCCGGGTTTTTCGGGCATGAAGGTCACGCGCGCCGCGCCCACAGGACCCGGCCAGCGAATTGCAGATGGACGCGGTGCGCCGTCGCGATGCGCAAAGCTGACGGTCTGGCCGTCGATCTCAAGCAAGATACCCTCGGCCTTGGGGTCCAGCGCCTCTGGCGTGATCTGAAACGAAACGTTCATCGCGGGTGATCCGGCAAAGAAGGCGTCCCGGATCAAGGCTGCGTTTTCAAACTGGCCCAGCACGGCGGGTGATATGCCCAGATCGGTGTTGTTGACCTGTTTGAACGCCCAGGGACGTTTGGCCGTGTCCACGAATTTATCGAGGTTCTGCTTGAAAAAGGTATCCATCTGTCCGCCGGGTCGGAACAGTTCGGAAAACTCGTTCAAGGGCGCATCGGCGCTGGCGCGGGTTTTGAACGGATAGGTATTGGTCGTGACCCGTTCACACAGCGGCAGGACGGCCTCCTGCCAGCGTGCGTTGATGCCTGCGCGGGTGCCTTCGGTTGCCACACCACTGGACCCCACGGTGATCTGACTTGCCCACCGTTTAAGCGGCCCGCCCTCGATCCGGCCCACTTCCGCCTGAAAGCGCGGCAAGGCGGTGCTGCTTTCCTGCGGGTTGCCCACGCCGCCGGCAAAATTGAGATTGCTCAGATCCTGATAGACCTCTTTGAGCACATCAATCAGCGCCTCAAGCGGTGACGGCTGACCGTCAGGTGCGTTGGTCAACCGGTGCAGCCAGGCAAAATGGTCCTCGACGAATTGCCCCGGTTGTCGCGGTTCGGCACCGGTTTGCGCGGCCTGTGTCTGCATCATGGATTCCAGCACGAAACGGCTTTTGGGGGACAGCTTGCGAATGGCAAGAACGCCCGCCACGGTTGCGGCCCCTTGCGTTGCGGCATCGGCTGCGGCGTCGGGGTTGACGGTCAGACTGGTTTCCTTTGCCACCGCTTCAAGCACGTTGAGGATCGGCGAAGTCGCGCCTGACAGGACATTCGTGACCTCCACCGCATTCGGCAGATCGTTCATCGGGATGATGTCCACATCCCCCAGCAGCGTGTCATATTTGAGAACAAAATCGTCGTAATATAGATCCAGCACGTCCCGGCTGAGCGATATCAGCGCCGCTTCGGTTTGTTCCTGCTGCCCGGCCTCACCCAAAATCCAGCTTTCGGTCTGGATGCGCGCAGCAACAGTCAGGGCCTCCTCAAGAAAGACATTGTGAAAGCCGTCATAGGTATAGATCCCCGGTATCCCGTCATTCAATTGCTTGCCCGACGAGCGGCTGAAGGCCCGCGATATGGCCGGTCCTCCGACATCCGTCAGCCGCCATTCCGGCAGCGATGTCGCAATGGCGGAATTGATGATGCCCTGATAGACCCGCTGTGATTGCGGCAATTGTGTCAGGACACGCTGCACCGCCTCCACCAGATCGTTGTTCAGTGCGATGGGCCGCATCGGCGCGGACATCAGGATTTCCAGATGCTGCGTCAGATCGGCGCGCAAGGCTTCGCGGCTGATATCGGGAAATGCCGCTTCCCAGTCCTCGACCATCCAGTCGGTGACCAGTTCGCGGTTGAGCGGCCCGACCTGCCCCAGTGTCAGATAGACCTTGAGCGTTTCGTATAGAATATCAGGGTTGTTGATATTGCCCTGCATCTGGTTTTCCAGCCGCAACAACAGCCGGGGCAGGAAATGGGTATTGAGCGCGGCGCGGTAGCTCAGCTTTTCCTGATTGGCCAGCACACGCCCCTGATAAAGCCCCCAACCCAAACCATCGGGGCGCGGCTTTGGCTCCGGTACGGGGTTGTTGGGCAGATCGCGCAAGGTGTTAAGCGCCGGCAAGATCGAGATCAGGTCAGTGTCCCCAACCGGGCTGGGCGGGATCAGCGCAGCACTTTCGCGGTATTGCGCAATGCCGGCCTGCGTGGTGTCCAGCAATTCCGCATTCCCCGTAAAACTGCGCCCCCAAACACTGCCCATGCCCATTGCCACCAGCGCCACAGCGGCAAAGGCCGCGCGTTTGGTCCACCGATAGCGCCGCTCAACCTTGTCATCAGCAGAGACCAGCCCCGCCTCGTGGAAAATTACGCTGTCGAACAGCCGGGTCAGAAAATAGGATTTGCCAACACCGCGCCCCGATCCGATGGCCTGACGGCCAATACCGAACGTGCGCGCCATGCCCATCATCAGACGGTCTATGGGCGTGCCTTCCTGAGTGCCCGACGTGAAATAGACGCCGCGCAACATCTGGCGGTGTTCGTATTTATTGTCCTGAAAAAGCGCCTCCAGAAAATCGCGCGCGACCCCGCGCACAGAGGCGACCTGGGCTGGAAAACTGGCAATAAGGCTGCGCCGCTGGGGGTCCTGTTCGGCCTGTACGCGCTCTACCAGTTGCCCGTTAAGCTGATCGACCAGCAGCCCGAATTCGTCATCAAATGCCGCGACCACCTGCGTTTTGCTGCCCTTTTTTGCCAGTGGCAGGGTAAAGCCCCAGACCTGCGCGCGGTCTTCCTTGCCGAGATTGTCAAAGAACTCGGAAAAACCTGCGATCAGGTCGGCCTTGGTGAACAGGATATAAACCGGGAAATGCACGCCAAGTTTTTCGCGCAATTCGTGCAGACGGCGCCGCACGGCGGTGGCGTGGCCTTTTTGGGTGGTTTCGTCCTGCATGGACAGGTCTGACAGGCTGATCGCGACGATGGCACCATTGATCGGCTGGCGCTTGCGGTGTTTTTTGAGCAGTCCCAGAAATCCAAGCCAGGCGGCATTGTCGGCCTCGGCATCGCTTTCTTGCGTGGTATAGCGCCCGGCGGTGTCCACCAGCACGGCGTTGTCGGTGAACCACCAGTCGCAATTGCGTGTGCCGCCAACGCCGCCAATGGCCGCCGCTTCGCCGTCTTCGGCAAGCGGAAATTGCAGGCCGGAATTGACAATGGCGGTGGTCTTGCCCGCGCCGGGAGGGCCGATGATGATATACCACGGCAGTTGATACAGATGCGTGCGCCCGGTCTTGGATTTGCGCAGTTTGACCATTGCGGACTTCAGCTTGTCGCGCATTTCGCCCAGCTCTGCTGTGACGACCTCGTCCTCGACTTCCACCACTTCGGCCATCGTGACGATGTCCTTGGTCAGCTCCTCGTCCTTTTTCTTGGCCGTAAGCAGCAACAGCAGGATGATCAGCAAAGCGAATATCCACAAGATCGCGATGCCCACAAAACGCCCTGTGGCGCTGTCAAAGGGGTGCCATTCACCAAGCGCCAGATACCCGCCCAGAAACCACAGGCAGGCCGACAGGATGGCCGTGACCATCAAGGTGATGCCGATGCCGGAAAAAATGGCGCGCAGGACCCTCACGACTGTTCCTCACGGACCAGCACGATTTCGATCCGTCGGTTCATGGCGCGGCCTTCTTTGGTTTTGTTGGAAGCAATCGGTTCCGCGTCAGAGCGCCCTTCGGGGCGCAGCCGTGAGGCATCGGGAAACACCGGCGCCAGCGTCTTGCGCACGGTTTCGGCACGGGCAAGCGACAGTTCCATGTTGGATTTAAAGCGCTTGCTGCTGATCGGAGACGCATCGGAATGGCCTGCAATGATCAGCGGCCCCTTGGTATCAACCAGCGCCTTTGCGACCCGATCGAGCGGTTTTTCAAATGTCGGCACCAGCGCATCCGAGGCAGAGCGGAACATCCCGTTGCCTGCAATGCGCACGGTAATGGTGCTGGCGTCATGCAGCACGGTCACGAGACCTTCGTCAATTTCGGGCTTCAGGAACTCTGTCACCCGCTTGAGCTGGACGTCGTTTTCAGGCGCAATCGCCACAGGCACAACGGGCGGCGCGCGCCGTTCCAGCGTGGCGACCCCGCCGGGATCAAGCACGGAAAACTGTCCGATCACATTTTGGGTCTGCGCATTGAGCAGATAGGACAGGATCATGAACCCCGCAGCCAGCATTGCACTGACTGCACCCACACAAATCCAGAAGGGTTTCCATGCTGACAGCGCGCGATGTGGCATCTGCACGCCGGGCCAGTGCGGCGACAGTCCACGGTCAATTTCACCGCGCTGGGTGCGGATGATACGTGCAAGGCCCATGCGGATATCGTTGTGCTTGTCCGGCCCGCCCTGTTCGACGCGAAGCCGACCCTCGAACCCCAAAGACAGACACATGTACATGAATTCAAGCATGTCGATGTTGTTGGCGGGATCCTTTTCCAACCGCGCCAGCAGATCGTAGAAACGGTCGCCGCCCACGGTTTCACGGTGGAAGGTGGCGACCATGCTTTGCTGGCCCCACTGCGATGTTCCGCCCCAAGGGGTATTCAGCACCACGTCATCAAGCGTGGCACAGATCGCGTACCGCGCGACCTTGATTTGCGCGGGATCAATCTTGGCGTGCAGGGCGCGCCCCTCGAAGGCGCGAACCTCGGCCACGACCGAACGGCGCAACGCGTCCGGGTCGGGATGCTGGGCGCGGTTGCGTATGCGGCTGACCAGCGAAAAAAGCGGCGCAGCGGCAGCGTTCAGCGGATTGGTGCCCGTCAGTGCCGCCGCAACGGAGGCGTCCGCAGCCGCAGTTCCGCGCGGCTGTTGCGGTGCCGCGGCGGGCATCGCGTCAACCGGTGCTGCAGGTGCCACAGACGCAGACCGCCGGCCACCCGGATTGGGACGGATCACCGTGCGATCGGTGTCATCTGGTTCGGCAAAAGGATCGTCTGCGTCAGGCATGTTCATCTTTCCAGTGTTCTACCCATGACGGATGGCCCACAGCTCCATCTGAAGACCGGGGTATTCGCCGGCCACATGCACCGCGACCCCGCCAGAGGTCGTCATTTTGCCCCAGATCGGATTGTCGCTGTCCAGCTCAAAGTATACCACATTGGCGCTGTAGGGGATCTGGCGCGGTGCAACGGGCAGCGGGCGCATCGGGATGCCCGGCAAGGCGGAGTTGACCAACTGGCGGATTTCCTCCACCGATCCGATCTTGGCCTGCCCTGAGAAATGGCGGCGGATGTTTTCGGATGGCACATCGGCGCTGACGGCCAGCACGAAACCCGCGGTACTGATCAGTTTGCGATCCGCAATCACGCCAACGTAAATGCCGTATTTGCGGGGGTCGAGCGGGATCGCGACCGCTGTTTGTTCCAGCACCGACGACAGGTATTGCCGCAACAGACGGATCACGGTCGCAAAACTGGTGGTCAGATCGTGGTGCTGATAGGGCGGAAATTCCGGCGGGTGTTTCTGGGGCGCCATGAAGGTCGATAATTCGCCCGCCAGCGACACGCAATCGCGGTAGAACTGCACCGGATGCACGTTGTCGATGTTCAGGAAATGCCGCACGACCGGCAGCAGACGGTTGATGCCCTGCAACAGCAGAAAATCCTGTATCTCCGCAGCACCTTTGGTGGTCCCGCTTTGGGCAATGCGCCCTGACAGCGCGGTCATGCGGTGCGCCAGCAGGCCCTCAAGCTCTTGTGCAAAGCCGATCAGCGGCGCGGCGGCGCGGATATCAAGACATGAAGGTATGAACGCGCCATCAAGGATCACCTCCTGATCGGCACGCACTTCGATGATGCGCGCAATCGGGATCACCAGCCGATCAGCCAGGTCGTCCACCTCCAGCGCGAATTGCAAACGAAGCTTGCCGACCGTCAGCATCGCCTGTTTCCTGCCGCTGCCGGCGGTATCGGTCACCTCAAGCTCTGCCATGCGAAAGCGGGTATTTGACAGCTCTGCCCCGGTTCTTTCGGCCTCTGCGGCACCTTGGCGACGCTGGGGGATGGACAGGTACACAACGCAATCCTTGGTATCGGCGGGCACGTCCAGCGCGGGGGGGTGATCTTCTGCGTCGGGCACGCGAAAGACGGTTCCGTCCTGGGTCAGCCCGGCGCAGGATCTGATCGCGAACTGCCCTACTTTCAGCACTTCGGTGTCGATCTCAAGCGCAGAGACGCCCCAGGCATAAGGCACAATCCGCCGTGCCAGTCCGGCAACAAGAGCTTCGGTATAGCGGTCCGCCTGTTGGAAATGATGTGGCTGCAAAAACAACCCTTCGGTCCATAGAACCTTGCTATCCCACGACATGATATGTCCTCAATTCCAAAATCATTCCTTCTTGAGCCTTTCCAGCTGGGCCTGATAGGCACGGGCAAATTCCTTGCTGAACAGCTCGTGAAAATCGTTTTCGGCCTGATCGGAAATTCTGCCGTACTGGGCCTCGAACACATCCCAATAGCGCGCTTTTTTGTTGCTCAGCACGGATCGCAGACTGCTATCTGCGGCGATGCGTTCAGACAGTTTCTTTGGGTCCAACTCAGCCAAGACGCCCTTCAGCGCCGCTTCCATGCCGGTCATCATCGCGACCTCATGCGCCTTGATGTCGTCCAGCGCCTGAACAGCGGCCTCGCCTGCGGGCAGATAGCCTTTGGTTGTGGGCTGAACCATTGCGCCAATGGCCTGATCAATGCTGACCGAGAATTTGAGCGGATTGTTTGCGCCCGCTGATATGACCGTCTGATTGATGCGAAATTCCGACTTGATGGATTGGCGGGTCATCAGGATTTCGCGCACACCGACGATCATCGTGCGCAATACCTCGCCCAGTCGGGTCATGGTCGCGCCCATCTGATCCGGCGGGATCGACATGCCCGCCGCGCCAAGCGCTTCGAGAAATGCACCGCTGGCGGTGTCTGCCCCGACCGCTGGCGCGCGGGCCGGGACGGGAACGTCGGCTGGGGGGGGTGGGGCAACGGGGGCCGATGCCTGTGGCTGCGGCACCGGATCAGGCAGTTCGACAGGTGGCAAAGGGTCTGGTGCCGCGAAAGGTTCATCATCTGACAGGTCGCCTGACGGGGTGTCTGGCAGGTCGTCGTCTGCCGCAGGCAGGTCCAGATCATTGTCCCAGTCGTCGGGTATTGCGCTGGTCGCGGGGGACGGGGTGGGCATGTAGTCCGATATCGCCGCCCCGTGCGACGATTGCGCCGGGCGGTCGTCTTCTGACGGGTGGCCGGGGAAATCGTCATCATCACCGCCCAGCGGCGGCAGCAACCCGTCATCACCCAGCTTTTCGCGCTGCACCCCTGCCGGGCCGGCCATCGGTTCTCCCAGCAGTCCATCCAGAAAATCATCCTTCTGGCTGGCGTCGCTTAGCGGATCGGCGAGGTCGGACATGTCCCGGTCACTGCCAAAGCTCACCCGTTCATCCGCCAGCGGCGCCGCGATGGGCGCGGCCTGTGCGGGCGGGATTTCAACCATCAGTTCAAACGACCCGATAGACAGGATATCCCCGTCGTTCAGCGGCGTCGGCGTGCGCCCAAGCGGCATCTTGCCATAGTTCAGGAATGTCCCGTTGGTGGACAAATCAATCACCACCACATTGCCATCCTGATCCTCAATGGCACAGTGACGCCCCGATATCATCTTGTCGGGGTCCGGCAGCACCAGATCGTTCACATCGGCGCGCCCAATGGTCAATGAGCCGCCCAGCATCCTGAACGGGGCCGCGTTGCCCGGTACCGTGCCGGTGGACTGAAAATGCAATGTTACGCTCATTTAACCCCTTACCCGCCGACCAGTACCGTAGGAAGCCCGACAACGATGGCGCCACCGTGCGCTGTCATGTCACCAATTCGGGCACAGGGCATCTTGACGACCAACACTGTCATTGAACCCAGCGCGATCACATCGGGCGGACCAACGCAGACGGCCATATCGGTCACGCGCGCGCAGGCCATCCCGCCGACAAGCACAGGAATTCCGCCCGGCGGAAGAATTGGACCGCCGACGTGGGGCACAATGCCGGTTATCATCGGGCACACATGCATGTCGCCGACCCGTGAACAGGGTTTTCCCACTACTGTACCTCCACTTGAACTTGTTTGCCGGGTAACGGGATCTGCCCGTTACCGCCGCGTGCGATGTCCAGCGCGCGGTCTATCAACACGTCCGCTGTTTCAGGGATATTATCGCCCTGCCCCAATGCCTTGATATTCATCCCGAATGCCGCCGCCTGCGCGGCCCCGATTGGCCCCGGCATCTTGGCAAGGTCGCCAGGCCCAAGCGTTTCATCATGGTACATGACGCACAGTCCGCAGAGCGTGGTTTCGTCATCAATATCAGCGGCTTCGACGGCTTGGCTCACCTTGGCGCGGATGTCATCACTGGGTTTGCGCACCCAAGTCTCGCTCAGTTCCAGCGACAAGGGAACGGTTTCTGCCGCATCGGCAATCACATCACGCGGCGCCAGACAGGCCCACCATGTCCGTTCCCGCGCGGGCAGCGCCACACCCAACAGCCGCAACATATCTACAAACGCGCCGACCTGTTCCAGCGCAGTCAGAACGTCAGTCACTGACGCACTTGCGGGCAGATCCAGCTTGGTGTTCAGCTTGGCATTCGACATTGCCAACAGCCGCGTCGCGGGTTGTTTCGGGACCTTTTTGAGGTCGTCAAATCGCTTGTTCATCTTCAACCTCCCTAGTTGATCATCGTCAAGCCGCCCTTGAGTATCAAGATGGCATCCCCCTTGACCTGAGTAAGCGGCGCTTTCGCTTCAAGCATCGTCTTACCTTCGATCTTCACGATCATTCCTGTGATCGTGACACCCATTTGATCAATCTTAACTGAATTCGCGCCTACCTTCAGGGTAATCGACTGCATCGCGGTGATGTCGATCTTGCCCAAATCCGCATCGACCTTGATATTGCCCATGCTGACCTTGGTTTCCTTGTCTCCCTTGCTGACGGTCTCTGACACGTTTCCCATCTTGACGGTCGTTGTCTTGTCTTTCGTTACGGTAAGATTGACTTTGCCCTCAACGGTCTCGGTCTTGTCCTTCTTGATCTTGATGGTCTGCTTGCCGGTCTGGACCTCGAAAGAGTGGTCTCCGCTTTCGACAATTTCGTCGAGGTGCTCCTTGACCTCCAACTTCATGCTCTTGTCGGCCTGGGCCTCGGCCTTTTTGACGTCGTTTCCATGATCATAGCCGACTTTGACATGCGACTGGTTCTGTACGTTCTGGACAAAATCCTTTTCGGCCATGAAACGGACCAGCTCGTCCCCCTTCTTGTCCTCAAGCATGAGCTCGTTATAGCCGCCCCCGCCTTTGGAACTGTTGGTCTTGATCCCCGTTCGTGTGGCATTCCCCGGCAGGGCATAGGGGGGCATGTTATCGGCGTTATACACCATTCCGACACAGATTGGGCGGTCCGGGTCGCCTTCCTCGAACTGTATCACGACCTCCTGGCCGATGCGCGGCAGACCGATCATGCCCCATCCCTTGCCGGTCCAAGGCATCATCGTGCGCACCCAGCACGACGCCGTCTCGTCGGTTTCGGGCCTGCGGTCCCAGTGGAATTTCACCTTGATGCGCCCGTAATTATCGACCGATGTCTCTTCGCCTGCCGGACCGGCAACAACGGCGGTCTGAACGCCGAACATTTCCGGCCGCGGCGTCACTTTCGGCATCCGGAAAGGTTTTGATTTCAGCACCGCATCAAAGGTCGTGGCAAAGAAATCCTGCGCGTTGAGCTGGCTGTCAAACGCGGTTTGCAAGGCCGACCGGATGGTCATATTGGCCTGGTTCTTGGTGCGAAAGAACTGCCGGATGGTGGTCACCATGAAACCGTTGTCCGCCGCAGAAACATGGCGCGGATGATCCACCAGTTCAAAAAGCTTTCCGACATTGAGGTTCAGGATATTGCTGTTTGCCTTCCATACCTCGTGGCCAGAGGCTTCCGCTTCGATCAGGGCGGCGGCCTTGGCCTCGCCCACAGACACATCCGAATACCCGCCCGGATAGGCGTAA
>JAGXHC010000127.1 GCA_024636405.1 Sulfitobacter sp.
GCTTCTCCGCTTCCAGCAATTCTGCCTTCAGAAGTTTGCGCAAGGCATAGTTGACGGTATGCGTATCCTCGATATTCAACAGAAAACAGATATCCGTCAGCCGCTTTTCGCGCCCGCGGTGATTGGTGTTGTGCAACACCAGAATTTCCAGCGGTGCCAGATCGGCGTTGCCCGCCGCCGCCATACAGCGCGACATCCATCTGTTGAACGCATTGAAGGCGATGATCATACCGTATTCCAGCTCTGACGCCTCCCAGCCGTCACCCTCGGCCAGATGGCGCGAAGAGACGATGCGGCGTTCCGGCGCGGGGTCGGAGGGGGTCGACATGGGCACACTCCTAAATGTGTCAGATGTAGAAACGTTATCGAATTGTCGACAAGATACAAGTAAATCGCGCCAACCAAGCCTTTGATCGGGCACCGGCCAAAGCCGCAAAAAAGCCTGCTGTTGCCCAGTTGCACTAGTCAGCCGCGCACAAATCACATAGGCGGTCAATTACGCTGTGGGGGCGTTCAAGGCAGGATGTATTCATGCTTCGACTTTGTGCTGTGGCGCTTTTTGCGTTGCTTTTGTCCCTCAGCCCGTCCGATGCGGCGGAACGTGGCAGGCTTGGCTATGGCCGTCTGATAACAAACGACCTTCTGGGGGACGGTCACGATCGTGGCCGCAGCGGATCGTTCTCATCGTCGCGCATCTGGGGGCCGGTCTGGAACGGGACTTTGCCTGACCGATTTGGCCATATCATCGAATTGCGACTGGGCGGTCAGGTAATGGCGCCGGACGATCTGAATACACCCACGCGCGGTGACCGCCCCTATGCCGGGGTGCTCAGCGCGGGGCTGCACACCCATTTCCAACGGGCGGGCCTTGAGATGGCGATGGGCGCAAATCTGGTGTTCACGGGGCCAAGCACCCAATTGGGCAGGTTGCAGGACGCGTTTCACGATCTGTTGGGCACCAATGGCCATTCAGACGCCACGCGCGCAAGCCAGATTGGCAACGGCGTGCACCCCACCGTGGTGTTGGAGGCGGGCATGCCCCTGGGCCTGTTTGACAGCGCGACCCTGCGTCCTTTCGTTGAGGGGCGCGCGGGTGATGAAACGCTGGTGCGGGCGGGTTTTGATCTGACATTCGGGCCGGTGGGGCAGGGCGAATTAATGGTCCGCGATGTCAGCACCGGACAACGATACCGCGCGATTCAGGACAGTGACAACACGGGTTTCACTTTTGTCATGGGGGCCGATATTGCCCACGTCAGCGACAGTATCTATCTGCCCGAAGACCGTGGATATAGCCTTACCGACACCCGCGACCGGGTCCGCGCGGGTCTGCATTGGCAGGGCGATGACAGTTCGGGCTTTTACGGGCTGACCTGGATGGGCCGAGAGTTCGAGGGGCAACCTGCGGAGCAGGTGATCGGCTCCGTCCGGATCAACCTGCGGTTCTGATCCCGGCGCGATCCACATCAAGATCAATTTGCAACAGCTTGAATCGCGATGCAAATACAGGCTTCCCCACTGATCCTCAGTTTGCTAACGTCGCTGCAATAATAAAAGACTGAGGCAGGCAGACACGCAATGAAAACGGGCTTTCGAGGCACGTTTGTCATCAGCTGGTCGCAAACAGAAATAGACGGCCTTGATGCCGCGCCGGTGCATTCTCTCAACGTAGGGGCGGCATGGGCATGGCGCGGGGATGCCATCCGAGTGGATGGACCGACTGATGTTTTGCGGCTGGATCAGGCAGACGACGCAGAGAATTTGCGCAAACGCGCAGCACGGATGGTGCACCGACTTGTCGGCGTCGCACTGGACGATAAAGTCGTTGTTCCTGTGAAACCTGACCGCGATTTACCCGCGCCGCCCCTTATGGACAACAGCTTTGTCGTCACAGACGGTGGCAAGAGCTATACCGTGACACTGATCGAGGTCGGGCGCGGCACACAGCCACTGCTGATGTTTCTGGACGAAATGCCACCACGCAACAGCGATCTGTGGATCGTGCATCACACATTGGGCACGGTGGCCGCAGATACCAACGGGCCGGGCAGCGGCGGTGTGATCTGTTTCACGCCAGGGACCCGCATCCGCACACCAAACGGCTTTTCCATGATCGAGGATCTGCGTGAAGGCGATCTGATCCAGACCAAAGACAATGGCGCGCAACCTTTGCAATGGGTCGGCAGCCGCCGAATGACCGGCGCACGCATGTTTGCGATGCCGCGTCTGCGCCCGGTGCGGTTCCGATCCGGCGCGTTGGGTCAGGCGCTGCCTGATGGCGATCTTCTGGTCTCGCCCGAACATCGCGTTTTGATCAGGGGCGCCGTGGCGCAAAGCCTGTTCAATACGGACGAAGTGCTGGTCGCCGCCAAGGACCTGATCAACGGCAATACGATCTGCGTCGATTTAAAACTGCGCGAAGTCACCTATATCCATGTGCTGCTTGAGCGCCATCAGGTGATGTGGGCCAATAGCGTAGAAACCGAAAGCTTTCATCCGGCCTCGGCCACGCTGAGTTCGCTGCGAGAAGTGGACCGCACGCGGCTGTTGGCCCAATATCCGGCGCTGGATTACGATCCGCACACCTACGGCAGCTTTGCGCGGCGCAACCTTTCAGCCTCTGAGGCGGCGATCCTGCGTCACGCCGCCTAAACGCGCTTAGCTTTCCGCGGCGTCGTCCACCAGCGCCTTGATGATGGCCTTGGCGCTGTCACTGGACCAGTCGGCGTCGCCGCGCAGGCGGGCGATCTCGCGGCCTTCGGGGTCAATCAGCACCGAAATTGGCAGGCCGAAAACGGCCATCTGGCTGGCCAACGCCTGTTTGGGGTCCTGATGGCGCGGCAGGCTGTCAACGCCCGCTTCCTTGAAGAACCGCACGATATCCTCGGGTGAATTGCGCCCGGTGGCGATGGTCAGAACCTGAAAGTCATCGCCGCCAAATTCTTTTTGCAGCGCGTTCAGTTGCGGCATTTCCTTGCGGCAGGGCGCGCACCATGTCGCCCAGAAGTTCACCAGAAGATATTTGCCCCGGTAGTCGGCAAGCGTGCTCTTGCCGCCGTTGTCTTCAAGATCAAAGGCCGCGTCAGAGGTGGCCGCGGGGGTCTCGTGGATGATCAGTTTCTTCATATCGCCGTCGCGCAGCGCGGCAAGGTTGTCCGGGCCGGCAAAGGCAGGGTTTGCACCCATGGTCAGGGCCGTATAAACGAGCGCGAGCGCAAATGTTCTCATGCTTCCCTCCAGGGGTATCCAAAATGACAGACACGACTTCGAACAAGATGTGGGGCGGTCGTTTTGCCGCCGGGCCGGACGCGATCATGGAGGCAATCAATGCCTCGATCGGGTTCGACAGGCGGATGGCCGCACAGGACATTGCCGGGTCGCGTGCCCATGCCGCCATGCTGGCGGCCACAGGCATACTGACTGATAACGATGCCAAAGCGATTGGGGAAGGCTTGCTCACGATCTTGTCAGAGATCGAAGGCGGCAAATTCGAATTTTCCACGGCCCTCGAAGACATTCACATGAATGTGGAGGCCCGGCTGAAGGATCTGATCGGCGAACCAGCGGGACGTTTGCACACGGGCCGGTCCCGAAATGATCAGGTTGCGACGGATTTCAAACTTTGGGTGCGCGACCAGATGGACGCGGCAGACACCGGGCTGACGGCGCTGATCGAAGCCTTGCTGGGACAGGCCGAGGCGGGCGCCGATTGGGTCATGCCGGGCTTTACCCATCTGCAGACCGCGCAGCCGGTGACATGGGGCCACCACATGATGGCCTATGTGGAGATGTTCGCCCGCGACCGCAGCCGCATGCGCGATGCACGCGCGCGGATGAACGAATGTCCGCTGGGGGCTGCAGCACTGGCCGGGACGTCCTTTCCGATTGATCGCGAGATGACGGCGCAGGCGCTGGGATTTGATCGACCATCGGCCAACAGCCATGATGCTGTCAGTGATCGGGACTTCGCGCTGGAATTTCTGGGTGCGGGCAGCATCTGCGCCATGCACCTGAGCCGCTTTGCCGAAGAGCTGGTGATCTGGTCGTCCGCGCAGTTTCGCTTTGTTGCGCTGAGCGACCGTTTTTCCACCGGGTCCAGCATCATGCCGCAAAAGAAGAATCCGGATGCGGCTGAGCTGATCCGTGCCAAGGTGGGGCGCATCTTTGGCGCGAATACGGCGCTGATGATGGTCATGAAAGGTCTGCCGCTGGCCTATTCCAAGGACATGCAGGAAGACAAGGAACAGGTCTTTGATGCCGCTGACAACCTGATGCTGGCGCTGGCCGCGATGGAGGGCATGGTGCGCGACATGACCGCACAGCGCGCCAATCTGGCGGCGGCGGCGGGGGCTGGGTTTTCCACTGCGACGGACCTTGCCGATTGGCTGGTGCGGGTGCTGGGGCTGCCGTTCCGCGACGCGCATCATATCACGGGGGCGCTGGTTGGAATGGCCGAAAAACAGGGCTGCGACTTGCCCGATCTGACGCTGGCGCAGATGAAATCCATCAATGACGGGATCACCGCAGAGGTGTTTGACGTTTTGGGCGTGGAAAATTCAGTGGATTCGCGTATATCATACGGGGGCACTGCACCGGCGCAGGTGCGTGCCCAGATCGCACGATGGAAGGAATTGTTGGCATGATTCGACCTTTGTTGATCTTCACGTTGCTAATGATGCTCGGTGCTTGCGGTGCTGATGGCGAACCGGTCACGCCGGTGGCGCACAGCAGCGTCACCCTGTCCAATGCCGGGGTTTCCGTGGGCACCAACCTCGGGCTGCGGCGCGGGCCGTTTTCCGTCAACCTGGGGCTGGGCCTGTGAGGTGCGCTGTGCTGATCGCGTTGGTCGCGCTGATCGGGGCCTGCGGTGCGCCTGATGGCGATGACGTCCCTGCGGGCCGCTCTGATACGCGTCAGATCCCCACCAATACGACCCCCGGCCTGCACCTGTCCGGTCACGTCAACGTGGGCGTGATGAGCGAGAGTGGCGCAGGCCGCGCCAGAACGGCGTCGTCGCCACGTTTGTATCAGTCGGGCCAGGTTGATCTTGATATCGTAAGCCGGTTCTGAGATGTCGCTGCTGCGCATGGCGTATCTGGCGCTGGCGATCTGGGGCACGCTGCACCCGATGTATTATTTTGTGTCCTGGTTCCGCGTCGACGGTTTTGACATTGGCCGGATGGTTGAAGCCTGGCACGCGAATGCTGCTGCAAGCGGTCTGGTCTGGGATCTGACGATTGCCGCCATCACGCTGACGCTGTGGGTGCTGGCCGAGGTCGCCGTGCGCCGCAACTGGACCGCGCTGATTGCCATCCCCGCGACATTCTGTATTGGGGTTTCATGTGGACTGCCGCTTTATCTGTTTTTGCGCACAGCACCTGTCAGATAGTTCGGAAGCCTCCGGCGGGGATATTTAGGGCCAGAAGAAACATGGATCATTTCCTTTATCGCGACGGCGCGCTTTTTGCCGAAGACGTGGCCGTGCGCGATATCGCGGCCGCCGTGGGCACGCCGTTCTACGTCTATTCCACGGCGACGCTGCTGCGGCATTTCCGACTGTTCGACGAGGCGCTGGCGGGCATGGATCATCTGGTCTGCTATGCGATGAAGGCCAATTCAAATCAGGCCGTTTTGCGCACATTGGCGCAGGCGGGGGCGGGGATGGACGTGGTATCGCAGGGTGAATACCTGCGCGCCCGTGCGGCAGGTGTGCCGGGGGAAAAGATTGTGTTCTCCGGCGTCGGCAAGACCGCAACGGAAATCCACGTGGCGCTGGAGGGGGGCATCCGGCAATTCAACGTTGAAAGTGAACCTGAACTGGCCGTGCTGGACGCCACCGCACGCGCGATGGGCATGGTAGCACCCATCACAATCCGGGTGAACCCGGATGTGGATGCCAAGACCCACGCCAAAATCGCCACCGGCAAGTCCGAGAACAAATTCGGTATTCCAATCGCGCGGGCGCGCACGGTTTTTGCGATGGCCGCGGCAATGCCGGGGCTGAAAGTGATCGGGATCGATGTGCATATCGGCAGCCAATTGACCGATCTGGCGCCTTTTGAGCAAGCCTATGAAAAAGTCGCGGCACTGACCGAGGTGCTGCGCGCGGATGGGCATCAGATCACGCGTCTGGACCTTGGTGGCGGTCTGGGCATCCCCTATGAGCGGTCAAACAGCGCGCCGCCGCTGCCCACGGATTATGGCGCGATGGTCCAGCGCACGCTGGGCCATCTGAGCTGCGAGATCGAGATCGAGCCGGGCCGACTTATTGCGGGCAACGCAGGGTTGATGGTGAGCGAGGTGGTCTATCTCAAATCCGGTGAGGGACGTGATTTCCTGATCCTTGACGCCGCGATGAACGATTTGATCCGCCCTGCGATGTATGACGCATGGCATGATATCATCCCGGTGGTCGAGCCGTTGGCCGGTGGCGAAACGCGACCTGTCGATATCGTGGGTCCGGTCTGCGAATCCGGCGATACATTTGCCAAGCAGCGGATGATGCCGCCGCTGGGGGCTGGTGATCTGGTGGCGTTCCGCTCTGCCGGGGCTTACGGCGCGGTCATGGCCAGCGAATACAATTCGCGTCCTCTGATCCCGGAGGTGCTGGTCAAGGATGATCAATTTGCGGTTATTCGCCGACGTCCGACCTTTGACGAAATGATAAATCGCGATACCATCCCCGAATGGCTTTGACGGCGCCGCGCCGGTTAGAGCGTCAGGAGTGACCAAACGATGCCCACATTCACCCCCAATGACCTGCGCCGCAGCATGGCCGGATTGCGCTGGCCGCTGCGCCTGACATGGGCGGGCATGTTGGCCGAACGGCTGGTGCAGGCGCTTTGGCCGATGTTTGCGCTGTGCCTTGCGGTGCTGGCGATACTGATGCTGGGCGTGCAGGACGAGATCATGCTGGAACTGGTCTGGGCGGGGGCGGTGGCGGTCTTTGGTCTGGCGATTGTGACGCTGATCTATGCTTTGCGGCATTTCCGCCTGCCCAGCCGTGCGGCGGCGATGTCGCGGCTGGACAGCAGCCTGCTTGGGCGACCCATCCAGGCACTGCTGGACGATGCAGCCATTGGACAGGGCGACGCGGCCTCTATGGCGGTCTGGCGCGCGCACAAGCACCGCATGGCAGAACGTGCGGCACAGGCCAAACCGGTCCCTGCAAATCTGCGGGTGTCGCGGCGCGATCCTTATGCGCTGCGCTATGTCGCGGTATTGGCCTTCGCCGTGGCGTTGCTTTTCGGCTCGGTGTGGCGTGTGGGATCGGTTGCGGGAATGGCACCCGGTGGCACCGCGCTGGCGCAGGGTCCGGTTTGGGAAGGCTGGGCAGAGCCGCCGCGATATACCGGTAAACCGACGCTGTATCTCAACGATCTGGACGAAGGTCCGCTGTCGTTGCCGATGGGCACGCTGATCACACTGCGATTTTACGGTGAGGTGGGCACGTTGGCGCTGAGACAAACCGTGTCAGGCCGCGCCGAGACCGAAGCCCCGCAAAGCGATCCGGCGCAGGATTTTGCCATCATTCAAGGCGGGCTTATCAGTATTGAAGGCCCCGGCGGGCGCGCCTGGGATGTAGTCATGCTGCCCGATGCAACCCCTCAGGTGGAGCGGTTGGGCGCGCCGGAAGTGGCGGCACTGGGCGAGATGCGGCTGCCTTTCGCAGCGCGGGACGATTACGGCGTGGAGGCGGGTGAGGCGCGGATCACGCTGGATCTGGCGTCGGTTGACCGTCAATACGGACTGACAATAGACCCCGAAGCGCGACCCGAAATTGTCGTGCCGCTGCCAACGCCCATCGCCGGTGACCGCCGCGATTTCGAGGAAAACATGATCGAGGACTTTTCCAAGCACCCGTGGGCCAATCTGCCGGTACAGATCAGTCTGAGCGTGCTGGATGCCGCCGAACAACAGGCGCAGACCGCACCGAGCGATATGATCCTGCCGGGCCGCCGTTTTTTTGACCCGGTGGCGGCGGCGGTGATCGAAATGCGGCGCGATTTGCTGTGGTCGAAGGCGAACGCACCGCGCATGGTGCAAGTGCTCAAGGCCGTTGCCTATTTGCCTGAAGATCTGTTCCGGTCCCAGACCACGGCGCTGCGTCTGCGCCGCCAGATTGAGCGGTTGGAGCTGCGCGCGCGGTACGGGCTGGACAGCGATTCACAAGAACGCATAGCCGAAGATCTTTGGGGACTTGCCATTGAGTTGGAAGAAGGCGTGTTGGCTGATGCGCTGGAACGGATGCGCCGGGCGCAGGACCGTCTGAACGAGGCGATGAAGAATGGTGCCAGCAACGAAGAGATTGCCGAACTGATGGACGAGTTGCGCCGCGCAACCGAAGACTACCTGAACCAGTTGCAGCGTCAGCAGGCACAAGAGGGTGAGCAGGGCGACCAGCAGCAACAGCAGCAGCAGGGCGAGACCATGCAGATGACGCAGGACGACCTGCAACGTATGATGGACCGCATTCAGGAACTGATGGAACAGGGCCGCATGGCCGAGGCCGCCGAGGCGCTGAAAGAACTTCAGGAGATGATGGAGAACATGCGCGTTTCCGAGGGGCAGCAGGGCGAGGGCGGCAAATCTCCGGGTGAGCAGGCAATGGAAGGGCTGGCCGAAACCCTGCGCGAACAGCAAGGGCTGAGCGATCAGGCATTCCGTGACCTGCAGGAACAATACAATCCCGGCGCGCGGGCGGGCGAAAGTCAGGGCAACGAAGGGCGCAATGGCGGTCAGGGACGCGGCGAAAGCCACGAGGGCGAGAATGGCCAGGGTAAGGGGAGCGAAGATCAGCAGGGCGAGGGCCAGCAGCAAGGCCAGCAAGGTGAGGGGGGGCAACAGGACCCCGGCGCGGCACAGAGCCAATCCGAAAGCCTGGCTGAAAGACAACAAGCCCTGCGCGATGCTTTGCGTCAGCAGGAGGGTCGGCTGCCCGGTGGTGGCACCCCAGAAGGGGACGCCGCGCGCGAGGCGCTGGACCGTGCAGGCAGGGCGATGGACGACGCCGAGGACAATCTGCGCAAGGGCGATCTGGCTGAGGCGATAGATAATCAGGCACAGGCCATGGAAGCGCTGCGCGAAAGCATGCGGTCGCTGGGTGATGCAATGGCGCAGGAAGAACAGAACCGCCAGCCCGGTCAGGGCACCGCCGAATCTGACCGCCGTGCCGAAAACCGCGATCCGTTGGGACGTGAGCAGGGCAGCAACGGTGCCACCGGGTCTGATGGGCCGCTTGCCGAAGGCGGCGACGGGTCTGAACGGGCGCGCCGCCTGCTGGATGAGATACGGCGCCGGTCCGGGCAGACAGAACGCCCGGAGCTTGAGCGGGACTACCTCAAGCGGCTATTGGACAGGTTCTAAGGAAGCGTCTAACCGGTTTTATCGCTGTGATGACCAGCCAGCCGGAATACTGACGTTTGGGCAGGATGGTCTGGCGCGGTGGTTCGCGAAAAATCCGCGACGAGACGCCAGTGACACCGCCGATGTGGGGACCAGCGAGAATAGTATTCAGGCTTTTGGAGAACGTAAATATCGCGCGAAAGTGACGTGGCACGCCTGTGGCGGCTCTATCGAAAAATGCCACCTATCAACGGTCAGTTTCCCGACTGCGAAGCCATGTTGTCCAGCCAGCGCAGCAGCCGTTCGACATAGCTGTCGAGCACCACACGCATCTGATCCACCCAAGCCACAAACGCTGAAAGATAGGGGTCAGCTTGCGGCACCGCCCGCGCGATGGCAGGGGCATAGATGTAGATCGCCGCAAGGATCAGAAACAGCGCCAGCACAAGCGTGAAACCGCGCCGAAAGCCACGCTTGCGCTGCTTTTCAACGGGCGCGTCACGCTCAAGGTCCGAGTTGGACGCGGCGTTGCGGTCGTTGGTGGACCGCAGGGTGGAATTTATCTCTTCGATATCGGGCAACAGGTCGCGGCGTGAACTGATCGCTGCGGCAGTGGCGGCGGCCTCTGATATTGGGGGCGGTTCGCCGCGCATCCGCGCCATCCGCTCGCGCGCCTCGCGGGCGCGTCGGCCTGCATCATGGTCGTCCGCATCAATATCGTCCTGACCGGTGTCAAGTCCCAGATCGGGCTGACTCTCGAGCGCGTCTTGCTGGCGCGCGCGGCGTGCGTCCTGTTCTGCTTCGGCCTCCTGTCGCAAAATATCTGCGACGTTGGGATCAAGCGTGCGGCGCTGCGGTGGCTTTTGCGTTTCCTGCGGGGGCGGCGAAATTTCTTCGTCCGCTGCGGGGGCGTCCACATCGACGCCGTCCTCGTCTTCGTCCGGTGCATTGTCGGGATGGTGCTGAAACCATGTCTGACCGCAGTTTGAACACTGAACGTCACGGCCATCGGCCGGCATGACCTCATCCGGAACCTCGTATTGGGCATCGCAATTTGGGCAGATCAGCCGCATCAAATTTCCTGAAGCAATTTATTCGTCAATCATACGCGTTAACGAACAGCATATGGCGTAGATTATTGGAGGAAAAGTGCAATCTGACCACGACGCGACTATCAGGTGGATTGAATCCCAAGCGGTGCTGAGGCACAACAGGTCGAATTTGATGGGGTGCCCCTTGTGATCGAGCTGGAAAATGTGGCCTACAGCTATGGCGGGGGCGAATTGCTGTCCGATATTACGCTGAAACTTGCGCCGGGATCGTTCCATTTCCTGACCGGACCTTCCGGGTCAGGTAAAACCACCTTGATGAAGCTGTGCTATGGCGCGCTGTTGCCGACAGCCGGCCACGTTCGCCTGTTTGAGGCCGACGTGCGCGGCATGGACCGCGACGCCATCGCCATGATGCGCCGCCGGGTCGGTGTGGTGCACCAGAACGAACAATTCCTGGATCATCTTCCGGTGTCCGAAAACATCGCTTTGCCATTGACCGTTTCGGGACGCCATGCCGAAGCAGAGGGTGGTGATCTAAGCGAGTTGATGTCCTGGGTTGGCCTGACCGAGCGGGCGGACGCGCTGCCACCTGAGCTGTCGGGCGGCGAACGCCAACGCGCGGCGCTGGCGCGGGCGGTGATCATGTCGCCTGATGTCGTGCTGGCGGATGAACCCACGGGCAACGTCGACTGGGAGATGTCGCAGCGTCTGCTGCGGCTGCTGGTCGAGTTGAACAAGATGGGTAAGACCGTGCTGATTGCCACCCATGACCTGAGCCTTATCCGGGCAACCAAGGCTCAGGTGCAGGCGCGGGTGCTGCGCATCGCCAGCCGACGCATCCAACTGGCAGGGGCGGACCTGTGAAGCTGAACATGCATCCGATGCGGGCCCTGCGTGCCGGGGACCGACAGGCCGACCGCGTTGTGCCGCCGTCAGGCTTTACCGCGCAATTGACATTGTTTGCCGCCGGGGCGATGGCGTTTCTGGCCGTGTTTGCGCTGGCGTTATCGCTGGCTGCGGGCCGTCTGGCGCATCAATGGGACGAAGAACTGGCGCGATCCGCCACTATTCGCATCGTTGCCCCGTTGGACCAGCGCGCGGCCCAGACCGATGCCGCCTTGCGCATTCTGGAAACCACCAAGGGCGTGGCCAGCGCCCGCGCGCTTACCGATGCGGAGCAGCAGGCGCTTCTTGAGCCGTGGTTTGGTCCAGAACTGGCGCTGGACACGCTGCCGGTGCCGCGTCTGATCGAGGTCATTGAAGATGGTGACGGGATTGACCCTGCCGGGCTGCGGCTGCGGCTGGCGGCGGAAGTGCCGGGTGCCGTGTTGGACGATCACAGCCGATGGCGCGTGCCGCTGGTCGACGCGGCCGCGCGGTTACGGCTGCTGGGATGGACGTCCACGGTGCTGATTGTGGCCACAGTGGCTGCGATGATCACGCTCGCCGCACATGCCGCGCTGGCCGCCAATGCGCAGGTCATCGCGGTGCTGCGGATTGTGGGTGCCACCGACAGCTATATTGCGCAGGCGTTCATCCGCCGCTTCACCCTGCGCGCCCTGACGGGTTCTGCGGTCGGCACGTTCATTGCGATGGTCGCGGTGCTGCTCATGCCTGACACCTCGGATGCAGGTGGATTTCTGACAGGGCTTGGGTTTCAGGGCTGGCACTGGCTGGTGCCCTTGCTGATCCCGCCTTTGACTGCTGCGGTTGCCTTTGGCGCCACTGGTGCCGCCGCGCGGCGCACGTTGAAAGAATTGTCATGACCGTTCAGTGGATACGGTCGGTCCTCTATATCCTGCAGGTGACCGTCGCGATGCCGGTGATCGGACTGGCGTTTGCGCCTTGGGCGATGTTTTCCAAGCGCGGCGCCTATGCCGCGTGCAAAACCTACGCCGCCTGGGCAATGTGGAGCGCTCACTGGATGATCGGGTTGCGCTGCGAAGTGCGCGGGACCGTGCCGCAGGGTGAAACGCTGATCGGGGCGAAACACCAGTCGTTCCTTGATATTCTGATGATTTTTCACGCGCTGCCCCGTGCCAAGTTCATCATGAAACGCGAAGTTCTGTGGACGCCGGTGATTGGTCAATACACCAAGCGGATGCAGATGATCGCCGTGAACCGCGGCAAGCGCGGTCAGGCGATTTCCAAGATGATCAAGGACGTGGAGGCGGGCAAGATTGAGCCGGGCCAGATCGTGATCTATCCGCAGGGCACCCGTGTAGCGCCGGGCGCGCGGTTGCCGTACAAAGTGGGCACGGCAGTGCTTTATGAACAACTGGGCCAGCCGTGTGTGCCGGTGGCGACCAATGCGGGGTATTTCTGGCCGCGCCGGGGGCTGTTCCGACGGCCCGGCCTGGCAGTGGTGGAGTTTCTGGACCCTATCGCGCCGGGACTGCCGCGGGCGGAATTTATCATTGAATTGGAAGCACGGATCGAAGCCCGCACGCTGGCGCTGTTGCAAGAAGCAGGCTGGACCGCGACGGATGCCTGAAATCAGTGGTCTTGCGATGCAAGGTAGCCGTTATGGCGCGCCGGGCGGGCCCGCCTGCACGAAAGTCCGGCCGGGATGCAGCCATAGCCGCGCAATTCTTGTTCCCCTCAGGTGTTGATCTTGTCCTCTCTTGATCGGCGGTTGGCCTGCAAAAGAGGCGGCGCTGCAAGTTTTGGATAAGTGAGGCAGGCATCCGCCTGCGCAGCGGCCCCGGCTTTCGCGATTGCGAAACGCCGGGGTGCATGCGTTACATATGGATTGCGCCGTCTCCGCAGGCCAGCGCCGCTTCGCGCACTGCTTCGGAATAGGTCGGATGCGCGTGGCAGGTCATGGCCAGATCCTGCGCTGAGGCGCCAAATTCCATCGCTACGCAGACCTCGTGAATCAGATCACCTGCGGCCGGACCGATGATGTGGCACCCAAGAATGCGGTCGGTTTGCTTGTCGGCGATGATCTTGACGAAACCGTCGCCGGCAAAGACCGCTTTGGCCCGCGCGTTGCCCATGAAGGAAAATTTGCCAACCTTATATTCGCGCCCGGCCTCTTTGAGCGTGGCTTCTGTTTCGCCCACAGACGCGACTTCCGGGTGGGTGTAGATCACGCCGGGGATCACGCCATAGTTCACGTGCCCATGTTTGCCTGCGATGACCTCGGCCACGGCCATGCCTTCGTCTTCGGCCTTGTGGGCCAGCATCGGACCTTCGGTCACATCGCCGATGGCGTAGATGCTCTTGACGTCGGTTTCCCATTCCTTGGTGATCGCGATCTGGCCACGCTTGGTCAGGCGGATGCCCAGCTTCTCAAGATCAAGCCCGTAATGGTAGGGTTTGCGCCCTGTGGCGACCAGCACCACATCGGCGTCAAGCACGTGTTCGCTGTCATCCTTGCGCAGTTTGTAGGTGACTTTTGCCTTGCTTTTTGACGTCTCGGCTTTCTGCACGGCGGCGCCCATGATGAACTTCAGGCCCTGCTTTTTCAGCATGCGCTGAAACGTCTTTTGCACCTCTGGGTCCATGCCGGGCGTGATTGCGTCAAGGTATTCCACCACCGTCACCTCGGTGCCCAGCCGGGCATAGACGCTTCCGAGCTCGAGACCGATCACACCGGCACCGATCACGACCATCTTCTTGGGGGCTTTCGACAGTTCCAGCGCCCCGGTGGAGGTCACGACGACCTTTTCATCAACCTCGACGCCCGGCAGGGAGGCCGCTTCGGAACCCGTGGCGATGATGATGTTTTTCGCCTCGTGGACCTCGTTGCCGACCTTGACCTTGCCTGCTTCGGGCACGCTGCCCCAGCCCTTGATCCAGTCGATCTTGTTTTTCTTGAACAGAAATTCAATGCCCTTGGTATTGGTGTCGATGGTGGACTGTTTGTAGGCCAGCATCTGTTTCCAATCCACGGAAGGCGATTTGCCCTTCAGCCCCATTTCGGCAAAGTTGTGTTCCGCCTCATGCAGCATATGGGTCGCGTGGAGCATGGCCTTGGAAGGTATGCAGCCAACGTTCAGGCAGGTGCCGCCAAGCGTTTCGCGGCCTTCCACGCATGCGGTTTTCAGCCCCAGTTGCGCGCAGCGGATGGCGGCGACATATCCGCCTGGACCTGAGCCGATCACGATGACATCATAGCTGGACATGGGTCTCTCCTTGGACTGCGTCGTTGAGTTGTTTGGGGCAGGGTAGGGGGCGCTGCCCCCCGGTGCAAGCACCGTCCCCCGGGATTTTCAGCCATTTGGAAGCTTAGAAAAGGGCGGCAATCAACATCACCGTGGTGGCGCCGAACCCGATGATCCAGATCACCGACCGGTGCGGGCGCAGTCCGATTGCATAGGCCGGGACATAGAGGATGCGGGCAATCAGGTAGACCCATGCGCAGGTGGCGGTCAGCGCCGTGTTCTGGCTGGACATCTGGATCACGCCGACGGCGATGGCGAACAGGATCAATCCTTCGAAATGATTATCAAAAGCGCGACCCAGTCTTGCGGTGCGGTCGGACATCGGGCGGCTGGGATCACGATCACGGGCCGACATTGTATAGCCGGGCCCGACCTCGCGGTTGGCGGGCACGGCATAGAGCACGAACTGCACCACCTGCAGCAGGGCTGCAAGGGTCAGGACGGTGAGTTCAGGTGTCACATCGTCTCCAGAAAATAGGCGGAGGAAGAGTTGACCGTGCCGCCATCATCAGAGGCAAGTGCATTTGACCGGTCGACCCAGCCTTGTGCCTTTTCGCGGTTGTTGACTTCCAGCAGGACAAAGGCGTGGGTGTCGCTGCTGGCGTCTTTCCAGACCTGAAGCACAGTCAGCCCGGCATTGCGGCGCGCTTCGGCATCGGCATCAAATGCGGTCTTCCAGTCGGTGAAATTGCTGACGGTCTGATGGACGATCATTTGCATGGCGCGGCCTTTCTACAGGGCGTGGAAGTAAAGAACGGCGGTTGCGGCAAATCCAGCCAGCCATGCCAGCGTGCGGATCGCGGGGACGCCAAGCGCATAAACCGGCAGATAAATGATCCGCGCGATCAAAAATACGCTCGCGGCCAGCAACGTGGTATCGTTTGTCCGGTCAAGCGCATTAAGCAGCAGGATCGCGGGGGCAAAAAGTGCCATGGCGATGATGGAGTTATCGAGCGCGCGTTCAAGCCGGGCGGTCATGCCTGTGGTAGAGCGGCCTTCATCCCGGCTGGACATCAGGTAACCCATGGAAAGCTGACGCGTGGCGCCAAGCACCTGCAACAGGATGGTAAGCAGGACGAGCAGCCCGTAGGCGGCGAGGATTGTGGTTTCGTTCATGGCGTTGGTCCTTTGAAATGCCGGGGGCTGCCCCCCATCCTACCGATATGCCGTAGGGTGGGGGGCATCGCCACCTTTTTATATTAGAGATCCATCAGTAAGCGCCGTGGATCTTCCAACATCTCTTTCACCCGCACAAGGAACGTCACAGCCCCTTTGCCGTCGATGATCCGGTGGTCGTAGCTGAGCGAGATGTACATCATCGGGCGCGCGACGATCTGTCCGCCGATAACCACGGCGCGGTCCATGATTTTGGCCATCCCAAGGATGCCGGACTGGGGTGGGTTCAGGATGGGCGCGGTCATCAGCGAGCCGTAGACGCCGCCATTGGAGATGGTGAAGGTGCCCCCCGTCATGTCGGCCATGGTCAGTTTGCCGTCGCGGGCCTTTTTACCCATGACGTTGATCGCCTTTTCAATGTCGGCAAAGGACATCGCATCCACATCGCGGATCACCGGCACCACAAGCCCCGTAGGGGTGCCTGCGGCAACGCCCATGTGCACGTAATTCTTGTAGATCACGTCGGTGCCGTCGATCTCGGCATTGGCCTCGGGGATTTCCTGAAGTGCGTGCACGCAGGCCTTGGTGAAGAAGGACATAAAGCCCAAACGGACGCCGTGCTTTTTCTCAAAGGCGTCTTTGTATTCGTTGCGGATGCCCATCACTTCGGTCATGTCGACCTCATTGAAGGTGGTGAGGATCGCAGCGGTATTCTGGGCTTCTTTGAGGCGGCGGGCCATGGTCTGTTTGAGGCGCGTCATCTTGACCCGTTCTTCACGCGAGGCATCGTCAGCGGAAGAAGGCGCGCGGGGCGGGCTGGATTTTTGGTCAGTCGACGCGGCAGATGTGCCTGCGGCAATCGCTTTTGCCACGTCCTCTTTCATCACCCGGCCATCGCGACCAGATCCCGTGACCTGATCGCGGTTGATCCCGGCCTCGGCCATCGCTTTCTTGGCAGAGGGGGCATCTTCAATGTCCTTGCCGCCTTTGGTGTCCTGTGCGGCGGGCGCGGGCGCGGTTTCCTGCGCCGTCGCGGCAGCGGACGCACCCTCGCCAGAGGAGATCACGGCAAGCTTTGCAGAGGCTTCCACAGTGGCGCCTTCTTCGGCAAGGATTTCGGTCAGGGTGCCAGCCGCGGGGGCCGGTACTTCGACGCTGACCTTGTCGGTTTCAAGTTCGCACAACATTTCGTCCTGCGCGACGGTATCGCCGACCTTCTTGAACCAGGTGCTGACCGTGGCTTCGGATACGGATTTGCCCAAAGTGGGAACCATAACGTCCACAGATGCGCCGCCGCCCTTTTTGCCGCCATCCTTCTTGTCGTCGCCGCTGCTGCTGTCAGCGCTGTCGCGCAGTTTCGTGTCTTCGGGGCCTGCGTCCTTGGCTTTCAGAGCCTCGTCCTTGGCTGGTTTGTTGTCTTCGCCCTTGGCCTTCGCCTTGGCTTCGCCCGCTTCAATCGTGGCAAGAAGGGCATCGACGCCAACGGTTTCGCCCTCGGCCGCGATGATTTCGCCCATCACTCCGGCGACGGCTGCAGGCACCTCTACCGTGACCTTGTCAGTCTCAAGCTCGCAGAGCATTTCGTCCACGGCCACGGCATCGCCCGGTTTTTTGAACCATGTGGCAACGGTGGCTTCGGTCACGGATTCGCCCAGCGTGGGGACGCGTACTTCGGTTGTCATGGTCAGTTTCCTTTGATGGTCAGCGCGTCGTCGATGAGAGCTGCTTGTTGTGCTTTGTGCTGGCTGGCAAGCCCGGTCGCAGGTGAGGCGGCGGTGGCGCGCCCGGAATAGGAGGCGCGGCCGTGTTTTGCCTTGATCCGGCCCAGAACCCATTCGATGTTCGGCTCGATAAAGCTCCAGCCGCCCTGGTTCTTGGGCTCTTCCTGGCACCAGACCATTTCAGCGCCCTTGAACCGTTCCAGTTCCTTGACCGCAGATTGTGCAGGAAAGGGATAAAACTGTTCGAACCGGAGCAGATAGACATCGTCGATCCCGCGCGAGTCGCGTTCTTCAAGCAGGTCGAAATAGACCTTGCCCGAACACATCACCACGCGTTTGATCTTGTCGTCCGCCACCAGTTTAGTGTCCGAATTGCCGTGCTGCGCATCATCCCAAAGCACGCGGTGAAAGGAAGATCCCGTAGTGAATTCATCCGCCTTGCTGACTGCCAACTTATGACGCAGCAACGATTTCGGGGTCATCAGGATTAGCGGCTTGCGATAGCTACGGTGCATCTGGCGGCGCAGAATATGAAAGTAGTTGGCGGGCGTCGTGCAGTTGGCCACGATCCAGTTGTCGCCGCCGCACATCGTCAGGAAACGTTCCAGCCGCGCGCTGGAATGTTCCGGCCCCTGGCCCTCGTAGCCGTGGGGCAGAAGGCACACGAGCCCCGACATCCGCAACCATTTCGCCTCACCCGACGAGATGAACTGATCAAACATGATCTGCGCGCCGTTGGCGAAATCGCCGAACTGCGCCTCCCAAAGGGTCAGCGCATTGGGTTCAGCCAGCGAATAGCCATATTCAAACCCCAGCACCGCATATTCGCTGAGCATGGAATCGATAACTTCGTAGTCTGCCTGTTCGTCGCGGATGTGGTTCAGCGGATAGTAGCGGTCCTCGTTCTCTTGATTGATCAAGGCCGAATGGCGTTGCGAAAAGGTGCCGCGGCTGCTGTCCTGTCCGGACAGACGCACTTTGTAGCCTTCCGTCAACAGCGACCCAAAGGCTATCGCCTCGGCTGTGGCCCAGTCAAAGCCACTGCCGCTTTCGAACATTTCGCGCTTTGCATCCAGCTGGCGGCCGATGGTTTTGTGCAGCGGAAAATCGTCAGGCGCCGTGGTCAGCGCGCGGCCGATCTGTTCCAGCTTTTCAGATTTGATTGCGGTCTTGCCGCGCTGGTATTTCTTTTGCTGCTTGTCCAGATGAGACCACTTGCCATCCAGCCAGTCGGCCTTGTTCGGGCGGTAATCCTTGCCCGCCTCGAACTCTGCACCGAGGTGTTCCTGAAACTTGGACTTCATATCCTCGATTTCACCCTCGGGGATCAGTCCGTCCTTGACCAGACGTTCAGTATAGAGGGTCAGCGTGGTCTTCTGGTTCTTGATGTTCTTGTACATCACAGGATTGGTGAACATCGGCTCATCGCCTTCGTTGTGACCAAACCGGCGGTAGCAGAACATGTCGATGACCACATCCTTGTGGAACTTCTGACGAAATTCCGTGGCCACGCGGGCGGCGTGCACGACAGCCTCTGGATCGTCGCCGTTGACGTGGAAAATCGGCGCCTCGACCACCAGTGCATTGTCGGTGGGATAGGGGCTGGAACGGCTGAAGTGGGGCGCGGTGGTGAAACCGATCTGGTTGTTGACCACGATGTGCATTGTGCCGCCGGTCCTGTGTCCCTTGAGGCCCGACAGCGCGAAACATTCTGCCACGACGCCCTGACCGGCAAAAGCCGCGTCGCCGTGCAGCAAAATCGGCATGACCGTTGTGCGGGTCTTGTCGTTCATCTGGTCCTGCTTGGCGCGGACCTTGCCGATGACAACGGGGTTCACCGCCTCCAGGTGGCTGGGATTGGCGGTCAGGGACAGGTGCACCGTGTTGCCGTCGAAATCGCGATCGGACGAGGCCCCGAGGTGATATTTCACATCGCCCGATCCGTCCACGTCCTCGGGCTTGAAACTGCCGCCCTGGAATTCGTTAAAGATCGCGCGGTACGGTTTTTGCATCACATTGGCCAACACCGAAAGACGCCCCCGGTGCGGCATGCCGATCACGATGTCGCGCACGCCCAATGCGCCGCCGCGCTTGATGATCTGTTCCATCGCGGGCACCAGGCTTTCGCCGCCGTCGAGACCGAAACGTTTGGTGCCCATGTACTTGACATGCAGAAACTTCTCAAAGCCTTCGGCCTCCACCAGCTTGGAAAGGATCGCCTTGCGCCCTTCCTTGGTGAAAGAGATTTCCTTGCCGTAGCCTTCGATCCGCTCCTTGAGCCAGGCTGCTTCTTCGGGGTTGGAAATATGCATGTATTGCAGCGCAAAGGTGCCACAATAGGTGCTGCGCACGATATCGACGATCTGCTTCATCGTCGCAATTTCAAGACCCAACACATTATCGATGAAGATCGGGCGATCCATATCCGCATCACTGAAGCCATACGATTTTGGATCAAGTTCGGGCTGATTGCCGGTGTCGCGCATGCCCAGCGGGTCCAGATCTGCGGCCAGATGACCCCGGATGCGGTAAGCGCGGATCAACATCAGCGCGCGGATACTGTCAAGCACGGCCTGTTTGAGTTGGGTGTCGGTGACTTCTATGCCCTTCTCGGCGGCTTTGGCCTTGATTTTGTCGCCTGCTGCCTTTGGCTCTTCCGGGGCGACGGGCCATTCGCCGGTCAACGCGCCCATGATGTCGCCGGTGGGGACGGGGGGCCAGTCGCGCCGCGCCCATGAGGGGCCGGCGGCTTCGGCGCGCGCGGTCTCCTCGTCGTCACCCATCGCTTTGAAAAACGCCTGCCACGCCTCGTCAACTGCTGAGGGATCAGTGGCGTAACGCGCATACATCGCTTCAAGATAGGCGCTGTTTTGCCCCTCAAGAAAGGAGGATGCGTGGAACTGGTCGTTGGCAGGTTGGTCGGTCATTGTGTCACCTCTTTTGGGCTCACGCCGTCGGTATTGTCTGAACGCTGAAGTATCCTACAGCGGAAAAAGGTGGGGAACCTCCCCACCCATCTGGCTTAACCCTTATCAATTGCTTCTTGCACGGCTTCGCCCAGGGTTGCCGGGCTGTCGGCCACCACGATGCCCGCTGCGCGCATGGCTTCGATCTTGCTCTCTGCGTCGCCTTTGCCACCGGCGACGATGGCGCCCGCGTGACCCATGCGGCGGCCCGGAGGGGCGGTGCGGCCTGCGATGAAACCGGCGGTGGGCTTCCAACGGCCCTTTTTGCGCTCATCGGCAAGGAACTGTGCGGCTTCTTCTTCGGCGGAACCGCCGATTTCGCCGATCATGATGATTGAATGCGTCTCATCATCCGCCAGGAACATCTCAAGCACGTCGATGTGTTCGGTGCCCTTGATCGGGTCGCCGCCGATGCCGACGGCAGTCGACTGGCCCAGCCCCATGTCGGTGGTCTGCTTGACCGCCTCATAGGTCAGCGTGCCGGAGCGCGAGACGACGCCGCAGGAGCCGCGTTTGTGGATGTGGCCGGGCATGATGCCGATTTTGCACGCATCGGGTGTGATGACGCCGGGACAGTTTGGCCCGATCAGACGGGACTTGGACCCGTCAAGGGCGCGTTTGACGCGCATCATGTCCAGCACCGGGATGCC
>JAGXHC010000128.1 GCA_024636405.1 Sulfitobacter sp.
GCACGTGATCGGCATTTCGTCGCAGGCCGCCGGGCACAAAACATTGGCACCACAACTGATCAAGGCGCTGAATGACGCGGGCGCAGGAGATATTCTGGTGATCTGCGGTGGGGTCATCCCGCAGCAGGATTACAAATTTCTATACGATGCAGGCGTCAAAGCGATCTTTGGGCCGGGCACAAACATTCCGGCCGCCGCGCAGGATATCCTGAAACTGATCCGCGATGCGCGCGGCTGAGCCGATATCGGGGCGACGTGCCCCCACCACGAAATACCTGCGGGACGCGGGACGCGGGCGCGCCGTCAATACGTGTTTGACACGCAAAGGGTCTTCTTGCGACAGCTACAATGTGGGGCGCAGACCAATGGCCGCCGCCAACAAGGAGAACCGACATGGAGCTTGATCATCTGGCCGTCGCCGCACAAACGCTGGATGCGGCAGCAGATCATGTGGTGCAGACGCTGGGTGTGCCGCTACAGGACGGCGGGCGACATGATGTCTTTTACACCCATAACCGTCTGCTGGGGCTTGCCGACGGGCTCTACCTCGAAGCGATTGCCGCCGATCCTGACGCGCCCGCACCTGCGCGCCCGCGCTGGTTCGATCTTGACCGGTTCACAGGCCCGCCGCGGCTGACCAACTGGATCTGTCGCTGCACAGATCTGGATGCAACGCTTGCGGCCCTGCCCGAGGGGTTTGGAACCCCGGTCGCTCTGCGGCGCGGGGATCTGTCCTGGCGCATGGCGGTGCCGAATAGTGGCATTTTGCCCTTTGACAACTGCGCCCCGGCGCTGATGCAATGGGACGGTGATATTCATCCGGCGGCGCGGCTGACCGCATCTGGCCTGCGCATGACGGACCTCACGGTGCAGCATCCGCGCGCCGATGCCCTGCGCGCGCTGCTGGCCCCGTTTCTGCACGATGCGCGCATCACGTTTGTGACCGGCGACGCAGGCCTTGCCGCGCAGTTCGAGCGGGACGGACATCGCGCCGTGCTGACGTGACCCTGCGCGCGGCGACGGCGGATGATGCGGGTGCGATTGCTGATTTATGGAACGTCGTGATCCGTGACACGCTGGCAACATTCACGACCCGGATCAAGTCAGCCGACGAAATGGCAGCACTAATCCATGCACGCTCAGACGCTTTCTGGGTCGCCGTGCAAGACGAAACCGTGCTGGGTTTCGTGACCTACGGTGCTTTTCGTGCGGGGCCGGGATATAGCGCGACAGTGGAACACAGCATCATTCTGGCGCCCGCCGCACAGGGGCGCGGCTTGGGCCGGGCGCTGATGACCCATGCTTTGGCGGCGGCGAAGGCGCAGGGCCATCACACGGTGGTCGCCGCGATCAGCGGGGCAAATCCGGGGGCCGTCGCATTTCACGGCGCGCTGGGGTTTGATCACGTCGGGCGGATGCCACAGGTCGGGCGCAAGGCGGGGCAATGGCTTGACTTGATTTTGATGCAGAAAACGCTTCCTTGCCTCCTGACTTCCTGATTTGAAACCGATAACGTCTGCCCATGTCGATCTGGACCCGCATCACCGAAGCCTTGTCCGCCCTCGCCACTGGTGAAGGGCTGTCTGCGGTATTTGACCGCCTGCGCACGCCGCCGGAACGGTCCGTGGCCTTCACCATTGCGGTGATTGCACTGGGCGCAAAGATGGCCAAGGCCGATGGTCAGGTCACCCGCGACGAAGTCACCGCCTTTCGCGAGGTATTCCAGATTGCCGAAGGCGATACGGCAGGGGCGGCGCGGGTGTTCAATCTGGCCCGGCAGGACGTCGCGGGCTTTGAGGATTACGCCGCGCGGATTGCCGCGATGTTCGGGGACCAGCCGGACATGTTGACGGATCTCATGGAGGGTCTGTTTCACATCGCCATGGCCGATGGCGCCTATCACCCCAACGAAGAAGCTTTCCTGGCCCAGGTGTCCGAAATCTTCGGGCTGGACGAAAACACCTTTGCCTCCCTTGAGGCGCGTTTTGTGCCCGATACATCGCCATTGCCCCATACTGTGCTGGGCATAGCACCCGGCGCCACGAAACAAGAAGCCCGCGCCGCATGGCGCAAGCTGGTTCGGGCCAATCACCCGGATGTGCTGGTGGCGCGCGGCCTGCCGCAAGAAGCGGTGCGGATGGCCGAAAAGCGGATGATCGACATCAACCGCGCATGGGAGACGTTGCAGGCCAAATGGGCCTGATGCGCATCGCAACCTATAATGTGGAATGGTTTTCCGGACTGTTCGACACACACGACACCCTGTTTGACGATGACGCACCCTCGGGCCGCTTTGATGTCACGCGGCGCGCGCAAACCGCCGCTGTGGGGGCGGTGTTTCGCGCGATGGATGCCGATGCGGTCATGATCATCGAAGCACCGGACCAAAGCCGCAGCCATGCCACGATCCGCGCGCTGGAAACCTTTGCGGCGCATTTCAATCTGCGCACCACCGACGCGATCATGGGGTTTTCAAACGATACCCAGCAGGAAATCGCGATGCTCTACGATCCTGCGATGATGCAGATCCGCCATGATCCGCAAGGGCCGTTCACCGGGCCGGACGGGGCGGCGGGGGCCCCGCGGTTTGACGGCGCGCTGCGCATCGACCTTGATATCGACGCCACCGAAGATCTGGTGGTGTTCTCCAAACCGCCGCTGGAACTTGCCGTCACCACACGCGGCGGATTTTCGTTCCGCATGATCGGCGCGCATCTGAAATCAAAGGCCCCGCACGGCGCCACCAACCCAGATGAAGTGGCGCGTTTTGGCATTGCCAACCGGCGCAAGCAACTGGCACAGGCCGTCTGGCTGCGGCGCAGGATCGAAGAAATCCTGCCCCAGGGCACGCCGTTGATGGTGATGGGGGATCTGAACGACGGACCGGGTCTGGACGAATTCGAGCATCTGTTTGGCCGGTCCTCCGTCGAGATTGTCCTGGGCCATGACGGGCCGATGCAGCTTTTTGATCCGCATGCCAAACGCGCGCTCAGCCGGCGTTTGGGCGCCATGCCCACCACCTCGCGTTTCTGGATCAGACAAGAAGCGCGATTTCTTCAGGCCCTGCTGGATTACATCATGGTAACGCAGGATTTTCGCACGCGCGGCGCGAAATGGCGCATATGGCATCCGATGGACGATCCCGAATGCTGGCACACTCCGGCGCTGCGCGATGCACTGATCACGGCGTCCGATCATTTTCCGGTCACGATAGAGTTTGACGATAGCGCCACTTGACACTCGCAAAACGACAGTGACCGCCCTATATTGATGTTCATGAAACAGCTTGTGATCTCTCTTGGGGCCGCTGCCCTGTTTTCCCTGCCTGCCCAAGCGCAGGAACAGACCGAGGATCGCGGTCTGTCGCTGATGGAACGTGGCGCACAGATGTTCATGGAAGGCATCATGAAGGAAATGTCGCCGGCCTTTGAGGATCTGTCAGACCTCGCAGACCAGATGCGCCCGGCTCTGCGGGACTTTGCGCAGGAAATGGGGCCCAAACTGCGTGAACTGGTGGACGAGGTCGACGACTGGAGCGTTTATCAAGCCCCCGAAGTGCTGCCCAACGGTGACATCATTATCCGGCGAAAACCCGATCATCCGATGGTGCCGCCCGAAACCCCAACAGTTCCCACACCCCAGATCGACCTTTAACCGCTGGTGGTATCATCGGGTTTGGCGGTCTTGACCTGAACCTCGCATCCCAAAGAGGCGCCCAGCGAATTCAGCCGCGATTCCGCGACCTCGCCATAAAGCGGGATCATGTCGGCGGTCAGCCACAGTTGCAGCAGTTTCTTTTTCGGAAACCAACGTAGTTCGCCGCGATCTTGATGTTTGTTCATCCACAGCATCGCGCCAAACCGCATCGCTTTGCCCAATATTTCCGCCTCGTTGCGGGTGCGTTCATCGACCATCTCATACAGATCCTCGAACCGGGTATTTTCACGTTTGTTGGAATAGCGGTGAAGCAGGGCAAGACCCAGATAGATCCGCTCGGAATGTTTGAGACCCCCAAGATTGGCGCGGGTGGCGTTGTCGAAACAGGTTTCGGCCCGGTAATCGGGATGCGCGCGCCAGCTGACGTCGTGCAGCAGGCAGGCGGCCTTGACCAGCCGTTTGCGCGGTGTGGGCGCGTTTTTGTACAGCGGCAGGATGAAATTGTACAAAATCTTGCCAAACCCCGGCATCCGCGCGTCCTTGGCCTCGGCAAACCGGCAGGCTTCGATCAGCGGATCACGGTCGCGCAGGCGCTGCGGCATCTGCTCGTACAGCATGCCTTCGCGGATGCCGTAGCTTGAGATGGCGATGTCCTTGGGGTGGAAGGTCTTGACCAGACGGCTCAGAACCTCCGCAGCGTAGGGCACAAGCGCGATGCGCGATGTGGAAATGCCGCAGGTCGCGCGCAACTCTTCCGTGCTGGTGTCCTTGATATATTTCACGGTGGCGCTGACGGACCTCACGGTCATGCGGTATTCGTGCAGCACATGCAGCGGATAGCCGCGGCGCACCATGTCGATACGCGCAATCGCGCGCCATGATCCACCGACCAGAAACAGCCGGTCGCGCTGTGCGCCCATCTTGCCCTGAAGCCCTTCCAGCACGTCCTTGATGTGGGCCTGACGCGCCTTGGCGCCGCCTTTGATGTCTCGCAGCTTCAGCGGCCCCAGTTGCGATGTGACCCGCCGACCCACGCGGCCACCCGAAATTTCGGCCAGCTCCATGGATGATCCGCCAATGTCACAGACCAGACCATAGGCACCCGGCCAGCCCAGCAACACGCCTTGCGCCGAAAGCCGCGCCTCTTCTTCGCCGTCGATGATGCGGATGCGCAGACCGGTTTCGCGCAGCACAACGGCACAAAATTCGCGCCCGTCGGATGCATCGCGCACCGCAGCGGTGGCCACGACCGTCAGTTCTGACAGCCCCATGCCATCGGCCAGCTTTGAAAACCGCCGCATGGCAGACAGCGCGCGCACCCGGCCTTCGGGCGACAGATGGCCGGTCTCCGACATGCCCGCCCCCAGCGCACACATGATCTTTTCGTTATAGAAATACGCAGGCGACCGCGCCGCGCCGTCAAACACCACCAGCCGGACAGAGTTCGATCCGACATCGACAACGCCAACACGCGCCAGCGCCCGCGCGCCGGGGTCCTCAAAAAGCGGTTTGTCGAACAGACCCAGTTCGGCCACACCGGTTTCGGGGACGGCTGAGGCGCTGGGTGGGGGCATATCATGTCCTGTAGCAAGCGGCGTTGGCGCAAACTGACCCAGCAGGGCGGGGCCGTCAATGGCGAGTTCGGCAAGAAATTTGCCCTTGGGGCGCGTGCTGCGCGCTGTGCGGTCAGTCCTCGGTATGGGTCAGCATCGGCACATCCGACGCCCCGGCAGAGCCACGGCCAGACAGCGACGGGTTTTCCATGAAGAACCGGTGGCAGTTGAACGTGAACTGACCTTCCGGCAGCGGTGGCCGGGTAAAGGTGCCGTCGGGCGCCATCACCCAGCTTTGTGCCACATCGGCAAGGTTCGCGGCCATGATCTGGCTGGTGATCTGCGCCTTGACGGTGGGGTTCTCGATCTCCACCAGCGTTTCCACCCGCCGGTTAAGGTTGCGCCCCATCCAGTCAGCGGAAGAGATAAAAACCCTCGCCTTTTTGTGCGGCAGGCCGTGGCCATTGCCGAAACACACGATGCGCGAATGTTCCAGAAACCGCCCGACAATGGATTTCACGCGGATGTTTTCCGACAGCCCTTTGACGCCCGGCCGCAGCCCGCAAATGCCACGGATCACCAGACTGATCTTCACGCCCGCCTGTGAGGCCGCGTAAAGCGCGTCAATCACCTCATCGTCGATGATGGAATTCATCTTGGCCCAGATTTCGGCAGGTTTTCCGGCGGCGGCATACTCCGCTTCGGCGCGGATCATGGCCAGCAACCGAGGCTTCAGCGTGGTCGGCGAGATCGCGAGGTTATCAAGCTTTTCGGGCTGCGCGTAGCCGGACAGGTAATTGAAAACCTTGGTCGCGTCGCGCCCCAACCGCTGATCGCAGGTGAACAACGACAGATCGGTATAGATGCGCGCCGTGATCGGGTGATAATTGCCGGTGCCGTAGTGGGTATAAGTGACCAATTGGGTGCCTTCGCGCCGCACCACCGTCGAAATTTTGGCATGGGTCTTGAGGTCGATAAAGCCGTAAACCACATGCGCGCCCGCGCGCTCAAGCCGACGCGACTGGCGGATATTGGCGGCCTCGTCAAACCGGGCCTTAAGCTCGACCAGCGCGGTGACCGATTTGCCATCCTCCGCCGCCTCGCAAAGCGCTTCCACAATCGGGCTGTCACGCGACGTGCGGTAAAGCGTTTGCTTGATCGCGACCACATTGGGATCGCGCGCCGCCTGCGCAAGAAAACGCACGACCATGTCAAAGGTCTCATAGGGATGGTGCAGCAACATGTCTTTCTGGCGGATCGCCTCGAACATGTCGCCATCGTGGTCGCTCACGCGCTCCGGCACACGCGGCGTGAACTGCGGCCAAAGCAGATCGGGCCGCGCGTCCGTCACCAGTTCGGACAGATCATCAATCCCGATCATGCCGTCAATCTCGATGACGTCCTGCGGGCGCACGGCAAGTTCGGCCATGACCACGGACTTGAGCTTTTCCGGCGCGCCAATCGAATGGGTCAGGCGCACGACCTCCCCCCGACGGCGGCGTTTCAGGGCCACCTCGAATTCGCGCACCAGATCTTCGGCCTCGTCCTCCACCTCCAGATCGCTGTCGCGCAGCACGCGAAATTCAAAATGCGCCTTCAGCCTGTACCCCGGAAACAGCCCCGGAATTTTGATCACAAGCAGATCTTCGAGCGGCAGATACCGCAGGCACCCATCCGGTGCCGGAAGCCGCACGAAACGGTCAATCTGCGCCGGGATCGGCAACAGCGCCTGCAAGGGGCGTTTGTCGGCAACACGCTCAAGCTGCAAGGCAAGGGCATAGCCGGTGTTGGGGATAAACGGGAACGGGTGCGCAGGGTCGATGGCAAGCGGCGACAGAACCGCGAACACCTGATTCATGAACACGTCTTCGAGGTAATTCAGATCTTCCTTGTCCAGATCGGCCGCACGTTCCAACATGATGTTCTGGGCGTCCATCGCGGTCATCAGATCAACCAGCACGCGTTGTTGCGCCATCATCAGATTGCGCGCGTCCTCGTTTATCAGCACCAATTGTTCCGCAGGCGACAGCCCGTCAGCGGCAGGCGTGGTATTGCCCGCCTGTGCCAGTTCGCGCAGCCCCGCAACGCGCACGGTATAGAATTCATCAAGGTTGTCGGCGGATATCGACAAAAACCGCAGCCGCTCCAGCAGGGGCACGCGCGGGTTCTCCGCCTCTTCCAGCACGCGCCAGTTAAAGCCAAGCCAACTGAGTTCGCGATTGAAAAAGCGCCCCGTCCCCTCAAGGTCGAGATCGGGCAGTTCGGTGGCGGGCGGAAACGGCGCCTCAAGGAAATCGGCGTTGATCATAGGGGCCTTATGGCGGTTGCTCGTTACAAGATTGCGACATTATGCGGACGCTCGGGGGCAACTATCGCGCGCCTCAGCGGTCCTTGTCCAGCACCTGCGCCGCCAATGCGCGGGTGAGGGGCCGTTGCCGTGCCAGGCTGGCGGCATCCAGTAGGGCAATGATCGCGCCGGCCGCAGCAAAAGAGCGGTCCATGCGCGACAGCAGATAGGGGATCAGGTCAGGTTTCGGGGTCAGTTGACGGTCTGCCAGCAGCTTGACCAACACGGCGGCCAGCAGCGCGTCATCGGGCGCCTCAAGTGCTACACAGGTGGCGCCGCGCATCCGGCTGGTGACGTCCGCCAGGCTAAACCCCCATGCCGCGACCGGCCCGGTGCCCGTCAGCAGCAGCGCGTGACCTTCGGCCAGAACCATATTGTGCAGGTGGAACAGAGCTGTCTCTGCGTCTGCATCACCAGCGATCAGCGGCACGTCTTCAACTGCGACATTGCCCTGCGCGAGGGCCGGGATATCGGCATGTTGCAGCGCTGACGCGTCGATGATCCGGGCGGTGGCAAGATCGGCCCAGACATGGACAAGATGGGTTTTGCCCGCACCCTGCGGCCCGGTCAGCACCAGCTTTGCGCCTGCCCAGCCTTGCCATGCGTCGATCATTGCGGCGGCCATGGCATTGGACGGTGCGACGAAAAAATCGTCGCGCCCCAGCGCCGGGCGGCCGGGCAGATCAAAGCCAAGCTGGCGGGTCATGTCAGGGGCGGTCCTCGGACTGCGGGGTGGGTGGCGGCGGCACCAGAACGTCGGTCCCGTTGTAGAGCAGGCTCTCGCGGTAACGCTCGACCGCAAAGCGCGCGATCACGCCGATCGCGGCGGCCACCGGCACGGCAACCAGCAATCCGACAAAGCCAAACAACGTGCCAAACACAGACAGCGCAAGGATCAGCCAGACCGGGTGCAGCCCGACGGAGTTGCCGACCAGCTTGGGCGTCAGAATGTTCCCCTCAATCACCTGTCCCAGCACAAAGATGCCCGCAACCATCCCGATGGAAACCCAATCCCCCCAGAACTGAAACAGCGCCAGCCCGATCGCCAGAGCGCCGCCAAGCAGGGCACCGAGATAGGGGATGAATGTGACCAGCCCTGCAACAAATCCCACCACAAGGCCAAACTGCAGACCCACCACCATCAAGGCGATGGCATAATAGGTGCCCAGAATCAGACAGACCGTGCCCATGCCACGCACAAATGACGCCAGCGTGCCGTCGATTTCGCGCGCAAGGCGGCGGATCGTCGGCGCATGATCGCGCGGCAGCAAGTTGTCGACCCCGGCCACCATGCGGTCCCAGTCGAGCAACAGATACACGGCAACGACCGGGACGATGACAAACAGCAAAAGCAGGTTGATGATTGATGCAAACGACGCCAGCGCCGTGTTCAGCAATTCGCCGCCGCGTTCCTGCACCGTGGCCCCCAGCGAGGTGATGGACGTGCGCAAGGTCGAGCCTTCGTCCAGCAATGACGGAAACCGCTCTGTCAGGAAGGCGGTGAAATTTTTGGCAAGCGTGGGCGCGGTTTCAAAAAGCGATATCGCCTGATTGACCAGCGTCGGCACCACCAGCAACATCATGAGCACAAAGAACATGACCGCCACAATGGAGATCACCGCCGTGGCGAACACGCGGCGCAGGCCCAACCGCTCAAGCCGGTCGGCCACGGGATCAAGGAAATAGGCAATGGCACCGCCCAGCAGGAACGGCATCAGCACATTCCCGATGAACCACAAGGCCACCATGATCACCACCGCAGCGATGCCCCAGTATTTGAGTTGATCTCGGATCGGCAGGGCCATGGGTCTCTCCGGTTGTTGTCTATCCGGCATCGCCCATGCGCGCGGATTTTTCAAGGGTTTCTGCAAGCGGTGGGTCCGGCAGGGCGGCAGATGCTGGATTGGGGCGCTGCCCCAAACCCCGGGATATTTAACGCCAAAAGAAGCGGGGCCGGGCGCCGCTTTGGCGCCGGGTGGTCCTGACGCGGCTTGACAGTTGCGCGCGGGGTGCTCTTTCTCAGGCCAGCCAGAGGAGCAACAGATGCGCAGTGAGTTTGATACCGAACTGGAAGAGCGGCTGGTGCGGTATGCCGCCATCGACAGCCAGAGCGACGAGACCAGCGCGACCCGGCCCAGCAGCGAAGTTCAGCTGAACATGTCACGTCTGCTGGTGGCGGAGTTGCGCGCCATGGGGGCGCAGGACGTGACGCTGACCGATTACGGCGTGGTGCTGGCCACGGTGCCCGCCACAGTGGCGGGCGCGCCGGTGATGGGGTGGTGTGCACATGTGGACACCGCGCCGCAATACAACGCGACCGGCGTCAAGCCGGTGGTGCATCGCGGCTATAACGGCGGCGACATCACGTTTGCCGATGCGCCGGAGCTAAAGCTTTCGCCGGAAAATGCGCCCTATCTGGCGGAAAAGGTCGGCGAGGATATCATCACTGCCAGCGGCACGACATTGCTGGGCGGCGACGACAAGGCCGGGGTCGCAATCTTGATGACCGCGGCGCGGCATCTGCTGGACCATACCGACATCCGCCACGGCGCGATCCGGCTTGCCTTTACGCCGGACGAGGAGATCGGGCGCGGCGTCGATGCGCGTCTGCCCAAGGACATGGCGTGCGATTTTGCCTTTACCTTCGATGGATCGAAACCCGGCGAGATCGAATTCGAGAGCTTTTCGGCGGATGGCGCCGTGGTCACGGTCAAGGGTGTGTCGGCGCATCCCGGCTGGGCCAAGGACAAAATGGTCAACGCCCTGCATCTGGCATCGAAAATCGTGATGACGCTGCCACAGGTGACGATGACCCCCGAAACCACCGCAGGCCGCGACGGGTTTATCCATGTCACGACCCTGCATGGCGGATCGTCAGAGGCGCAGATCAAGCTGATCCTGCGCGATTTCGAGCGTGACGGGTTGGCCGCAAAGGGGGATCTGCTGCGGCAGGTCTGCGCCACCGTGCAGGCGACGGAACCGCGCGCCGAGATCACCTGCGAAATCACACCGCAATACCGCAACATGCGGTACTGGCTAGAAAAAGACATGACCCCGGTCGAACTGGCGCGTGGCGCGGTGGCGGCGGTGGGGCTTGATCCGGTGTCGGTGCCCATTCGCGGCGGCACCGACGGGTCGCGCCTGACAGAGATGGGGGTGCCGTGCCCGAATATCTTTACCGGCATGCAGGAAATCCACGGCCCGCTGGAATGGATTTCGGTGCAGGACATGGCGCTGGCCACGCGCGTCGCGCTGGAACTGGCACAGCGCGCGGCGGTGAAGGCAGAATAGAGCGCCCCGCATCATCACGCGCTTGGCGATTGTCACCTGCGCGCCTTTGACCTAATCAGGGGCACAACACCGCATGAGAGGTACACGATGCGCCTGACCAGATATTTTCTGCCCGTTCTGAAGGAAAACCCCGCCGAGGCGCAGATTGTCAGCCACCGCCTGATGCTGCGGGCGGGGATGATCAAACAGGCAACCGCGGGGATATATTCCTGGCTGCCGCTAGGCTTCAAGGTGCTGCGCAAGATTGAAAACATCGTACACCAGGAACAGCAGCGCGCAGGCCACCTGCCGATGCTGATGCCGACCATCCAGTCGGCCGATCTGTGGCGCGAAAGCGGGCGCTATGATGCTTACGGCGCCGAGATGCTGCGCATCAAGGACCGCCACGACCGCGATATGTTGTTCACGCCCACAGCGGAAGAACTGATCACCGACATCTTTCGCGCCCATGTGGGCAGCTACCGCGATCTGCCGCTGACCATGTACCAGATTCAGTGGAAATTCCGCGACGAAGTCCGCCCCCGGTTCGGCGTCATGCGCGGGCGCGAGTTTCTGATGAAGGACGGCTATAATTTTGACCTGACCAAGGAAGACGCGCTGCACGCCTATAACCGCCACCTTGTCAGCTATCTGCGCACCTATGAACGGATGGGCCTGCAGGCGATCCCGATGCGCGCGGACAGCGGCCCGATCGGCGGCGAGGACACCCATGAATTCCTGGTGCTGGCGGAAACCGGCGAATCGGAGGTCTTCTATGACAGCGCGGTAACGGAGCTTTCGTTCGGCGACCGCGACATCGACTATGCCGATCACGCGCAATGCGCCGGTGTGATGGAGGAATTCACCAACCTCTACGCACGCACCGATGAAACCCATGACGCGGCCCTGTTTGACAAGGTGCCGCAGGACCGCCGCCGCGTGGCGCGCGGCATCGAAGTGGGCCAGATCTTTTATTTCGGCACCAAGTATTCCGAGCCGATGGGCGCCACGGTTCAGGGCCCTGACGGCAAGGCGGCGCCGGTCCATATGGGCAGTCACGGCATCGGGGTCAGCCGCCTTTTGGGCGCGATCATCGAGGCGAGCCATGACGACAAAGGCATCATCTGGCCCGAAGGTGTCACGCCCTTCCATGCCGGGATCGTCAATCTCAAGCAGGGCGATACCGAGGCGGACGCAGCCTGTGAGGCGCTATATGCCGGGCTGACCGCGCTGGGGCTGGACCCGCTTTATGATGACCGCGACGAACGCGCAGGCGGCAAGTTTGCCACAATGGACCTGCTGGGTCTGCCGTGGAGGATCACGGTCGGGCCGCGCGGGCTTAAGAACGGGGTGGTTGAACTGACCAGCCGCCGGACCGGCGAAAGCGAAGAGATGCCGCCGGCAGACGCCGTGGCGCGGCTGGCGCAGATCTACGCCGGTATCGCCTGAGGCGCGCGCGCGGGGCTTGAGCCACCGCGCGGCTGTGCTATTCTGCGCGCCAAGACCGCCACCAGGGCGGCGAGGGCAGGAGCGCGCAATGATCACGACAACAATGGGCGGGCGCGATTGTGCCCGCCGGGCGGTTCGGGTGTGATCGGGCGCGCGCTGGTGCTGGCGGGGGGGCTTGCCGGGGCGGCGGCGACGTCGCAATTTCCAGAATATTCGCAGCAATATGTGCAACGTCTGGGCGGTGCGGTCGATGCTCTGTCACAGGTGGTGGCGGATTTTGATGCCTCGGCCACTGCGGCCGGTCTGACCCGCCAAGAGGCGCTGGCCGAATTCAAAGGGTCCGATTTTCTGACGCGTCGGCAGGCCGATATGACCCGCACTTTCGCGCGCCATGCCCGGCTGACCTCGGATCTGGCGCTGCTGCAACACGAGGGCCCGTTCATGCGCGCCTACCGTGCTGAGCGGATGTCCGACCCGGAAATCGCCCGCGCTGCCTGGGCCGTCTATGAACCGGCCCTGCCGATCAACATTGCCGGCATCCTTTTTTCAAGCATCGGGCTGGTGCTGGGACTGGGGCTGTCGGGCATCGTGCTGCGGCTTTTGGCGTGGCCCTTTCGACGGCGGCGCCATGCAAACGTCGCTTGACCCTGCGCGGCCAAACCAGCAGGTTGCCCGCGACCTTTTACCGGAGCCTCAGCATGGCCAGACACTCCCGCGGCCCAGCCCCTTTTGCACCCTTTGAATGGATGATCGCGTGGCGCTATCTGCGCGCCCGCCGGGCCGAAGGCGGTGTCAGCGTGATGACCTGGATCAGCCTGATCGGCATCACGCTGGCGGTTTTTGCATTGATTGCGACCATGTCCGTGCGCTCGGGGTTCCGGGCCGAATTCGTGGATACGATTTTGGGCGCAAACGCACATGTCACGCTTTATAATATCGGCGACGTGACGCAGGCGGGCACGATTGACCGCACCATCACCGATTATCAGGCCATGGCTGAACGTGTGGCACAGGTGCCGGGCGTGACCCGCGCCGCGCCCATTGTGCGCGGCCAGGTGATGGCCAACCGCAGACAGGCCAATGCCGGCGTCGAAGTGCTTGGCATCGCGGCCGCGGACCTCAAGACGATCCCGCGCATCGCGCCGTCAGACGACACCACCGGCAACATCGACAATTTTGACAACGGCATCGCCATCGGCATCGGTGTGGCCAATATTCTGGGCGTCGAGGTCGGCGATACGATCAAGCTGATCTCGCCCAATGGGGTCAAGACCGCCTTTGGCACCAGCCCGCGCGTGAACGGTTACGAGGTGGTCTATATCTTCTCGGCGGGTCGCTATGACATCGACCGGACTCGCGCCTATCTGCCATTGGCCGAAGCACAATCCTTCTTTAATCGCGAGGGGGTAGCGGACGAAGTTGAAGTGATGGTTGAAGAACCCGAAACCGTGGATTCTATGGCCACCGCCCTGTTGCAGGCCGCAGGAGACCGCGCGCAGGTCTGGACATGGCGCGATGCGTCGGGGTCGTTTCTGGACGCGCTGGATATTGAGGACCGGGTGATGTTCGTGATCCTCAGCGTGCTGGTCACCATCGCCGCGATGAATATCGTGTCGGGGCTGATCATGCTGGTCAAGAACAAGGGCCGCGACATCGGCATCCTGCGCACCATGGGCCTCAGCGAAGGATCGGTTTTGCGGATATTCTTCATCTGCGGTGCTTTCACCGGGCTGATCGGCACGGCGCTGGGCGTTGTGTTCGGATGCCTCTTTGCGATCTATGTCGATCAGATATTTGGCATCGTGAACTACCTGTCAGGCGGCACTGCATGGGATGCGTCGATCCGGGGGATCTATTTCCTGCCTGCAAAGCTGCAACTGAATGACGTCTTGTCAGCGGTGGGTCTATCGCTGTTTTTGTCTTTCGTCGTCACGATCTTTCCCGCCAGACGCGCCGCGCGGATGAACCCCGTTGAGGCCCTGCGATATGAATGATTTTGTCCTGCGCCTCACAGGCATCGCCAAATCCTACAACCCCGGCGCCCCCAATGAGGTGACGGTTTTGCGCGGCGTCGATCTGTGCGTTGCACCGGGCGAGGTGGTGGCACTGGTAGCACCCTCTGGCGCGGGCAAATCCACCCTGCTGCACATCGCGGGGCTGCTCGACACGCCTGACACTGGCCGCGTCGAGATCGCAGGCACCGACATGACCGGCGAGCCGGACCGCAAACGCACGCGGGTGCGGCGCAATGATGTCGGATTTATCTACCAGTTTCACCACCTCTTGCCGGAATTCACCGCGCTGGAAAACATCGTGGTACCGCAACTTGCCAATGGCGTTCCGCGCGCGCAGGCGGCAGCACGTGCCGCGCATCTGCTGGGCCAGGTCGGCATTGCCGCGCGCGCCGATCACCGCCCCGCCGCGCTGTCCGGCGGCGAGCAGCAGCGCGTTGCCTTTTGCCGCGCGCTGGCCAATGCGCCCCGGTTGCTGCTGGCGGATGAACCGACGGGAAACCTTGATCCCGGCACCTCGGATCAGGTATTTGCGACATTGCTGGCACTGGTGCGCGACACCGGGCTTTCGGCGGTGATTGCCACGCATAATCTGGCGCTGGCCGCGCGCATGGACCGCCAGATCCGCCTCGAAGGCGGTCTGCTGGTGCCGGATTGATACCGCGCGGCTGAGCGCGAAGCACCGCCGCCCTAGACTTGCTGCGTCAGCCAGACCCCCGCCGCCATCAACGCAATGCCGCCTGCACGCGCCAGACCCAGCGGTGCTACCTGCGCGCCGAACAGGCCAAAGTGGTCGATCACGGCGGCGCTGACCAACTGGCCCAGCAGCACGAAGAACACGGCATTGCCGACGCCGAAATGCGGCGCGATATAGGTGATCGACAGGATATAGAACGCCACGAACAGCCCCGCCACAAACAAATATTTCGGCGCGGCGGCCATGCGGGCAAACCCTTGGGTGCCGGTGATGATCGTGACGATCAGGCTGACGGCAAACGCAATCACAAACAGCACCGTCGCTGCGGCCGCCGGGGATGCGATGCGCCCGCCAAGCGCCGCGTTCAATGCGGCCAGCACCGGAATGCCGATGCCCGCCAGCAGCATGATGATCGCGTAATGGGTCATTGTCTGTCTCCACCTGACGCCGGGGTCGCCCGATCATGGGGGCACCGCACCGCGCGACCATGGCGCCAGTCCGCAGCACAGGCAAGCGCGCACTCCTCGCTCAGCCGCAGATGCCCTTCAATTCCACCCCGTCCCACGGCAGGCGCACATCGGACTGGCGCTGGGATGACAATGGTGCCACCGGCATCACTTCGGATATCATCGCGTGCAACCGTTTGGTGCGCGGCGCCTTCGGGGCCAACGCGCGGCAGCAGACAAATTCCTCCACAATGGACCCTTGCTGCTCAAACGCGAAATCGCCAAACTTCGGTTTCGTCGAGATATCAAAGAGATACGGGTCCTCGGCGCCTTGATGCTCTGATGCGGCACGCAGCGGAGAATATCCGGTGGTTTTGCGGTTTTGCCATTGCCAGACGTGGGTAATTTCGTGGCTCAGCAGCATCGCTGCGATCAGACCGATCTTGTCGGGATAATCCGGCATGTAGTCGTCCAGAAACCAATCCTTGTCGAACAACACCGTGTTCCACAGCGCCATCGCGGCCGGCTTGGACGTTACGGTTTCGCCCTGTGGCGGAGGCAGGATCAATTCGCGGCAGGTGGTGCGCGGGCGTGGCTTGCGGGTAAAGGTCACGGCACTGGTCGGCGCCCCGTCATGCAGGCGCACGCGGTCAAGGTCCAGACCGCTGCCGTGAATGGTAGAGATGAACGCCCGCTCATTCTGCGTCAGCGGGCGACCGCAGGCAGAAATCAACAACAGGCTGAGGCACAGAAGGGTTCGGATCATGAACGCAGTTAGGCGGGCAGCGCGGCTCAGATCAAGGGCCAAATGCGACCGCTCACGGCGATGTCACAGGTGCCGCTATCCGCAGCACGGGCAACGGCGGCGCGGGGCAGGCGGCAGACCCGCCGCGGTGCGCCAATGCGGACGGCGACGCGGTCAACGCGCAAAGGTGGCAGTCGCCAGCGCCACGGGCTTGCCCGATGGCTCGGCGATCAACGAACAGCGCGCAAAGATCACCGAACGCCCGGCGCGTGTCACCGTGGCTTCGGCCCGGATCATGGTGCCACTGGCAGGGCGCAGGAATTGCGTATCCAGCGTGACCGTGCCGACCGCGATCATCGCCCCCTCATGCCCGCCGCAGGCCAGCACCATCGCCGTATCCGCCAGCGCGCTCAGCGCCTGACCAGAAACGATACCGCCCGTGCGCATCAGCGCAGCGGTGATGGGCATGGACAAAACGGTGCGCGCCGTGCCGATTTCGGTGACACTGAGATCCAACGCACAGACCCAGGGCGCGAAATTGTCTTTTAGAAAGGCCTGGGCGATGGCTGGGGTCATGGCGGCGGTCCGGGACAGATGATTTCAATTGCCCCAAGCGGGCTGTGGCGGTTCGGGAAGGGGGCATTGCCCGGATCGGCGGGGCGCCCGCCTGTGCGGCGCGGCGCCCGGACGGACCTATCTGACCTTCTTGCCCGCAATCGTGGTATCGGCCTTGTTGCCACCGCTGTTGGCGGTCGCCGATACCTTGGGCTTTTCCTTTTTGGGTTTCTTGATTTCCTTATTGCCGCGATTCTTGTCCTTGGACATGGGAATATTCCTTTGCATGGATTCCCGAACGGCGGATGCCCATCGGGTGGATGCTCAGGCGGGCAGAAGCGCAAATTGGCGCGACGTCACCGGTGAGGCAGCAGGCGGCACACGCGTGCGCGCCGGGCCTGCGAAACCAAAGTGGGCGTGTTTGCGCGTTTGCGCAAGGGGGTAGGCATCGTCTTGCGCGCCCGCACCGGGACCAATCCCGTAGGGTGGGGTTTCACCCCACCACCACACCCCAATCACCAATCATCTCTGCCGAGGACGTGTGCGCCTAACCGCGCTGGGACATGCCACCCCAGACACACGCCCCTCAAACATCCAACTCCTCCACAAACCGCGCGTTTTCCTGGATATACTGATACCGCAGTTCCGGCTTTTTCCCCATCAGCCGTTCCACCAGATCGTCGGTTTCTCCCGGCACGTCCTCATCCACGCTCACCCGGATCAGTTTGCGGGTGTCGGGATGCATCGTGGTCTCCTTGAGATCCTTCGCGTCCATCTCGCCCAGGCCCTTGAAC
>JAGXHC010000129.1 GCA_024636405.1 Sulfitobacter sp.
ACGGACACCTGCCCAACACTTATCGGAATAGGTGCGTCCGCCATCTCGCGGTTTGATCAGGGTTATGTCCAGAATGCAGCGGCAACCGGGGCCTATATGCAGAGGATCGAGGCCCAGACCCTTGCCGGATATCGCGGGCATATCCTGAGCCCCGAGGACAAGATGCGCGCCCGCGTGATCGAAATGCTGATGTGTGATTTTGCAACGGATGATGCCGCGCTGGCCCGGAACTTTGGCCCTATGGTTGCAGACCTTGAATTGATCCACACGCAGGTTTTGAAAGCTTATGATGGCTACGTCACGCGCACGGCTGCGGGGCTGGAAATCCTGCCGCAAGGGCGGCCGCTGACGCGTATCATCGCGCAGCATTATGATGGTTATGTCGACACCTCCGCCATCTATTCAAAAGCGTCTTAGGGGCTGGATTTTGGTCATGTGGCCAAGTTCGGATCGCGCGGATTACCATCGCCGCCCCCTGTGGCTCTGGCGCGGCCATTCGCACATTCTGCCAGTCAGGTGTGGATCATCAGGCGGATCGCAAAGGCGACAATGCCAAGTGCGGTTACGCCGGCAAGCCATATCGCGACGAACCAGACGAGCTTGCGAAAGGTGGCCCGAAGCATCAGTGATACCCCTCTTCGGGATCAATCTTGCCCCGGAAAACCCAATAGGCGTAGGCTGTATAGGCAAGGATCATTGGCACCAGAACGACCGTGCCGACCAGCGTAAAGCGCAGGCTTTTGTCGGGTGCGGCTGCTTCGGCGATGGTCAGGCTGGGGGGGATGATATTGGGGTAAAAACTGATCCCGATGCCGATGAAGCACAATATAAATAGACTGACCGCCGCCAGAAAAGGCTGGGCATCCTTGCCGGCGCGCAAGCCCGCGAAAAGCGCCCAGGCGGCAGCCAGAACCGCGCCCGGCATCAGAACGCTGAAGATGCTGCCGGGCAGGCTGAACCAACGGCCGAAATATTCGGGGTCCTGAAACGGGGTCATAGCGCTGACGACCGCGATAAAGCCGAGCGTCCCTGCACCCAGCCACCATCCATGCTTTTGCATCTGCTGTTGCAGTTTGCCTTCGGTCTTCAGGATGATCCACGTGGCCCCAAGCAAGGCATACCCAATCACAACGGCAAACCCGGTCAGGATCGAAAACACGCTGAGCCAATCCCACCAGCCACCGGCATAGGCCCGGTCCGCGACTTCGATGCCCTGCACCAAAGCCCCCAGCGCGATCCCCTGCATGAACGCAGCGACAATGGATCCGGCAAAAAACGCAATGTCCCAGATGGGTTTCCACCTTTCGGTCCGCCAGCGGTATTCGAATGCAACACCCCGAAAGATCAGTGCCAGCAGCATCAGAATGATAGGCATGTAAAGCGCAGGCATGACAATGGCATAGGCCAACGGAAAGACGGCAAACAGGCCGCCACCGCCCAGCACCAGCCAGGTCTCATTTCCGTCCCAGATCGGGGCGATCGAATTCATCATGGTCGCCTTGTCCCGTTCGCCATCCGCGAAGGGGAAAAGAATGCCCACGCCAAGGTCAAAACCATCAAGGATCACGTAGGTCAGCACAGCAAACGCGATGATCCCGGCCCAGATAAAGGAAAGTTCAAACATTCAACGGCTCCTTATTCACCTGTGATCGCATCGGGATCGGTTTGCAGGATCGGCGTTATCCCGGCGGCTCTGGTCGGACCCTCGTCAGGCTCCGGAATCGCGGATCCTGCGGGTTTGTTCATCATTGCCAACAGATAGAAAGTGCCGGCTCCGAAGACAAAGAAATAGACCACAATGAACGCAATCAAGGAAGCGGCCACCGCTGGTGCGGCCACTGGCGCCAGGCTGTCGCTGGTCCGCAGAAGGCCGTACACCGTAAACGGCTGGCGCCCTACTTCGGTCGTCACCCAGCCCGCCAGCACGGCCACAAAACCCATCGGCCCCATCACCAGTGCAGATCGCAGCAGCAAGGGATCGTCAAAAAGCCTGCCGCGCACCCTGTGCCACAGGCCCCAGATGCCAAGGCCAAGCATGGCAAAGCCAAGGCCAACCATAACCCGAAAGCTCCAGAATATAATGGCGACGGGTGGAATATCGGCGTCGGGAATTGTGTCCAGCCCGTCCATCGGCGCGCCCCATTTGTGGCTCAGGATCAAGCTTGATAATTGCGGGATCTGGACGGCGTAGTCGATGCGTTTGTCTGCGGCGTTCGGAATGCCGAACAAGATCAGCGGAGCCCCGTCTGGATGGCTGTCATAATGCCCTTCCAGCGCCATGATTTTGGCGGGCTGATGCGCAAGCGTGTTGATCCCGTGCAAATCACCGGCAAAGATTTGCAACGGCGCGACAACGATCAACATCCACATCGCCATCGAGAACATCCGCCGCGCGGGCGCATCTTTTGCGTTGCGCAGAAGATGCAGACCCCCGGCACCGCCCACCACAAGGGCGGTCGTCAGATAGGCGGCCAGAACCATGTGCACCAATCGATATGGGAAGGACGGGTTGAAGACGATCAGCCACCAGTCTTCGGGAACAAACTGTCCCAAATCGTTCATGCTGTAGCCTGCCGGCGTGTGCATCCACGAATTCACCGACAGGATCCATGTGGCCGACATCAGCGTGCCAAAGGCAACCATCGCAGTCGCAAACATATGCAGCCTGTCGCCCACACGTTCGCGCCCAAACAACATGATGCCCAGAAAACCCGCCTCAAGGAAGAACGCCGACAACACCTCGTATGCCATGAGCGGCCCCAGAATTGGCCCGGTCTTGTCCGCGAAAACCGACCAGTTTGTTCCGAACTGATAGGACATCACGATGCCCGACACGACGCCCATGCCGAACGCGACGGCAAAGATCTTTTTCCAGTAATTGAACAATGTCAGATAGGTTTGATCCTTCGTCCACAACCAAAGACCGTTCAGCACAGCAAGATAGCTTGCCAGACCGATTGAGAACGCCGGAAAAATGATATGGAACGACACGGTGAATGCAAACTGCATCCGAGCAAGCGTTTCTGCCGTAAAACCGTCGAGCATCTTGTCCTTCCTCATTCCCTTGGCAAGTGATCCATATGGGTACGGGTCACCAATTGGTAATGCCGGTTCTCTTGCCGAACTGCTCCGGCTGCGGCGATCATGGCGTCATGGACTGTCTGCGCAACCCCAGAGTAAGGATTAGACCGTTTTGTGCGAGCGCCAAGAGTTTCAGCGGTGCCGATGAAACCTTAGAAAAGCGGAACTGCCGACATCATTGGCGGGGCGGCCTTGCTCCGGGTGCTGAAAGAGGCCAACGTGGGTGGCAGCGATCCTTCCCGCGGCATCCGCAGATGATCCGGTAAACACCCTCGCGCGCGTGACAACTCTCACCCGCAGTACATCCAGACAAGGACACGATAAATGACAATAGTACGCAGTGAACCCAGCAGCCGAATGAGCCAATCCGTGGTGCATGGCGATACCATCTATCTGGCCGGTCAGGTCGGCACAGGCGCCGATGTGACAGCACAGACAAAGGATATGCTGGGGCAGGTGGACAGGTTGCTGGCCGCTGCCGGCAGCAGCAAATCGCATATTCTTTCGGCCACCATCTGGATGGCGGATATGGACCAGGTCGGGGACATGAATGCGGTCTGGGACGCCTGGATTGACCCGTCCAACCCCCCTGCGCGCGCCTGCGTGGAATCGCGTCTTGTGACGCCGGAATATCTGGTGGAAGTCATGATTATTGCGGCCAAACCCTAAGGCACGCCGACAGCTGACGCTGGAAAAAGCGACATCCGTGCGGATTTAAACCGGCCCGGTCCGCACGGGCACCCGCCGGGATCAGGTACAGAATAAAGCGGCCCCTGCCGTCCGTTTAAACAGATCGTCGCTGAACCAGATCGGGTCTGTCTGGCCCGTGCTAACCTTGACCGGCAGTCTTTCGACCCTACAATCTGGCGATGACAGGATAGAAATTGTGAAGACGGAGCCGCAACCAGTGGAAGATCAATCGCCAAGATCGAAACGCGACAGCGGGTTTTTTGAGCCGGGGCAAAACTGTTGGCGCGTTGCCAAGGCTGACAAGCTTTCCCTGATTGTTGATGCGGCGGATTATTTCTCGGTTTTGCGCAAGGTTTTCATCGCCTCAAAGCGCGAATTGCTGCTGGTCGGTTGGGATTTCGATTTCGAAATTGAGATGCTGCCCGGTGAGAGCGATAGCGATGGCTGCGCACCTGATGGCCTGCCCAATCAACTTGGCGCATTCCTCGAAGCGGTTGTGGAACGCACACCCGAACTTCAGGTCTATCTGCTGAAGTGGAACGGTGCGTTCTTGGCTGCGCCCGGCCGTGTGTTTCCGTCGTGGGCGCTAAGCCTATTTGGCAGTGACCGTATCCATTTCGCATTAGACAGCCATCATCCGTTCGGGGCCTGCCACCACCAGAAGATCGTCGTGGCGGACAACACGCTTGCGTTTTGTGGCGGCATCGACGCGACCGAAGACCGCTGGGATACATCAGAACATCTGCCCGACGATCCGCGCCGGGTGCGCAAGGATGGGTCCCCCTCCGATCCCTGGCATGACGCAACCTCGGCCTTGTCCGGTCCGGTGGCCCAAGCGCTGGCTGAACTGTCGCGGGATCGTTGGCTGCGGGCCACGGGCGAGACATTGGAAAGCCCGACGGGTCCGGTCACGCCGATCTGGCCAGATGGCCTGACGGTTGACGCAAGGGACGTCGACGTTGCAATCGCACGAACCGAGCCACCCTATGACGGCGCGACTTTGGTGAATGAAATTGAGCGCTTGTTTCTGGCAAGCATCGCAGCGGCCACGGATGCGATTTACATTGAATCGCAATATTTCGCGGCCGAAACGGTGTGCGCAGCATTGGAAGAACGTCTGCTGGAACAGGACGGTCCCGACATCGTTGTAATCAATCCGTTGTGCGCGCAATCGCAGTTCGAGGATGACGCAATGCATGTGCTTCGCGGGCGGATGATCGAGCGTTTGAAGGCCGCCGATCACCAGGACCGGTTTCGTATTTATTACCCCGTCACAACTGCCGAAGATCAGATCTATGTGCACGCCAAGATCATGATTGTGGACACCGGTATTTTGCATCTTGGCTCCGGCAATATCAACGATAGGTCCATGGGCTTTGACACTGAATGCAATGTGGCGGTGGCAGGGGCGCAAGACGTGATCAGCGCATTCAGATCCCGGCTGGTGTCCGAACATCTCGGGGTTTCTCCCAAGGCGTTTGACACGATGTTGCAGGATAAAAAGTCGCTGGTCGCGGCAATCGAAGCCCTGAACGCCGCCAGCGGACGTGGGTTGCGCGCCATCGAACCAGAGCCTGAAGGCCTTTGGGGCAAGTTTCTGGCAGACACCCGTATGATGGACCCGCGGTTTCGTCGCGGCGATGCAGGATCGCCAGGCGAAGGCGTGCGCCCGCGACATCTCGCGATGATCGCCGGTGGGGCGCTGATCGGGTATCTGGGATGGCTGGCGTGGCGCGGGCGTCGCTGATCCGGCGCGCAGCGGGGCAGACATTTGCCCGACGTCTGCGCAGGCTAGGCGTTTAACCGTCTATCCACTGCTGAAGCCGTGATGCCGTGTCGGAATCGAGGGTTTGAAGGTTTTTCGCGTGGTGCAGATAGGGGCAGGGTGCCGCCAACCTGTCCGCGATAGTGTCGAGCGTGAACACCGCAGCGCCTTTGAGATGTGCCAGTTCATCCCATTCGACCGGCACTGCCACCGGTGCACCGGTCCGCGCGCGCAAAGACCACGGCGCGACCGCCGTTGACCCGCGTTCATTGCGAAGCCAATCGACGAAGATGCGCCCCTTGCGGCGCGATTTGGACATCGACGCGACAAAGCGTTTCGGGTGCTTGGCCTCAAGCACATGTGCCACCGTCTTGGCAAATCCGCGCACGGCGTCCCAGCCTTGGGTCCGTCGCAGTGTCACCCACACGTGGACCCCCTTGCCACCCGTCACCATCGCACCGCTTTGCAATCCGATATCCGCAAGCCAACCCCGCAGGTCTATCGCGGCCCGCTGTACATCGGTCCAGTCAAGTCCCTCGTCGGGATCAAGATCAAAAACCAGTCTGTCGGGTCTGTCGAGCCTGTCAATGCGCGCGCCCCAGATGTGAAATTCAATTGTTCCCATTTGCGCGGCGGCGACAAAGGATTGTGGGCGCGTGGCATAAAGATACTCTGCCGCTGTGCCGTCGCTTTGCGTGATGGACGTGCGTTGCAGCGCCGAAGGCATCGTGCCGTGTCCATGCTTTTGAAAAAAACACTCCTCTCCGATCCCGCCCGGACAGCGCAACAACGACAGGGGCCTGTGCCCCGCAATTTCCGTCAGCCGTTCGCCGGCCTGCTCGTAATAGCGCGCGACATCCAGCTTGGTAAAAGCCGCATTTCCAAACACCCGCCGATCCGGGCTGCTGATCGTCACGTCGGCCACCTTTGGCGTGCCGGTGTGCGGCTTTTCAGGTGTCACGGTGGCGACCTCCTTATCC
>JAGXHC010000130.1 GCA_024636405.1 Sulfitobacter sp.
CAGTTGCCCGATACCGTTCACCTTGAACACGTTCTCGGTGATGATGGCCCCGCCAAAGATCGCGGGCATGCCAAGGGCGATGACGGTGACCACTGGGATCATCGAGTTGCGAAGCACATGCACCAACACAACCGAGGTTTCCTTGAGGCCCTTGGCCCGCGCGGTGCGCACGTAGTCTTGGTTCAGGTTGTCCAGCATCGCGCCACGCATGTAGCGGCTGATCTGGGCGGTGGTTTGCAGCGCCAGCACCATGACAGGCATGATCATCTGGAAGAACTGCACCTTAAAGCTTGCCCAATCGGTGACCACGTGGGTGGTGTCATAGATAGAGGGCAACCAGCCCAGTGTGACTGAAAACACCACGATCAGCAGCGGGCCGGTGAAAAAGGGTGGGATCGAAAAGCCGACCATGGTTACGAATGTCCCGGCCTGATCAAACAGCGAATAATGGCGGTAGGCGGAATAAACGCCGATGGGAATCGCGATCAGGATGCCCACAATATAGCTTAGGCCAACCACCCAAAGGGTTTGCGGCATCCGCTGGACCACGATGTCCATGACAGGGCTGCGGGTCTGCCAGCTGATGATGCGCTGGACCGGGCGCACCGCACCGGAGTCAGGGTCAATGAAGGTCGAAAAATTCGTATCGGGCAACCAGCCCAGCAAGAATGTCTCGCGGGTGGCCCAATCGAGGAATACCTGAGGTTCAACCCAGAAGAACTGAATGAGCCACTTGTAATATTGCACATAGATGGGCTGGCCCAGGCCAAGCGCCTCGCGCATCTTCTGTTTCACTTCGGGCGGCACGGTCAGGGGCACCTGCGCCATCGGATCGCCGGGGGCGAGCTGAAGCAGCAGGAAGATAACCATACTGATGAACAGAAGCGTCGGGATCGACAAGAGCAGTCGTCGAATGGTGAAAGTCAGCATGCTCGGCGCCTTTGTAGTTCAGTCTGTGATGGAGGTGCGGTGTGTCTCAAAGGTTGGGGGAGCGCAAGATGGCGCTCCCCCCCAAATCAAAGGAATTATTCCTTGATACGGTACCAATCAGCGACATTCCAAAGCTCGGAATCCCATGTGTTCAGAACCACGCCACCCAAGGTGGTCGAAACTGCCGATACACGACCACGGTCAACCAGTGGTACGATTGTCATGGTCTCTTTGGTGATGATGTTGTTCAGACGCTTGGCGATTTCGCCGCGCTTGTCCAACTCGCCTGTGCGGGACAATTCGTCCAGCAGCGCATCGTATTCCGCGTTACAGAAGCGGTTGATGTTCTCACCCTGCCATTGGCTGGATGGTTTGGGCTCGTTGCCGCAACGGTAGGCCGCCAGATAGGACTGTGGGTCTGTGCCGTCAAAGTTGTTGGCGTACATTTCCACGTCTGCATAGAACTTCTGGAAGGTGTCAGGCGAACCTGGGTCACCGCCGAAGAACACGGAAGCATCTACATTGCGCAGTTCAACTTCGACGCCGATCTGGTTCCACCAGTCTTTGATCAAAGCTTGGAAATCCTGACGGACTGCGTTTGTCGATGTTTGGTACAGCATCGACAGTTTCTTGCCGTCCTTGTCGCGCACGCCGTCACCATCGGAATCTGTCCAGCCGGATTCTTCGAGCAGTGCCTTGGCGCCTTCCAGATCCTGCGTCAGACATTCTGTGTTGTCGGAAGCATAAAGCTCTGGTGCGGGCACAAGGTTGCAGGTCGGACGACCAGCCTGACCGTAGCCAACTTCAACCAGCAACGGACGGTCGATGGCCATCGAAAGTGCTTTGCGAACGTTGAAATCTGACAGGAAGGGGTGGGGGTGCATTACGGTCGCACGCTCTCCTTCGGGCAGATCGGGCGACGGGTCGGTCATGTTCATCTCGATCCGCTCAACCAACGTACCGAATGCAGAAACGGGTACGCCTTGCCCGCCTTCGGCCATTTTCGCCAGAACGTCTGGTGCAAGCTGCATGTTCCATGCGTAGTCGTATTCGCCGGTTTCCATAACCGCACGACCCGCTGCTGCCGCGTCGCCGCCGCCTTTGAAGGTCAAAGTTGCGAAGGCTGGTTTGTTTGGATCACGGAAGTTGGGGTTGGCTTCCATCTGGATAACGTCGTTTGGACGGAAGTCCGTAACCATGAACGGGCCGGTGCCGATCGGGTTAAAGTTGGCTTCTGTACACTCGGGTGCCTTGGCACCCAGACATTCAGCGAACTGCGCAGCTTGGATAATGGGCGACTGTGCACCCATGAACGGGCCATAAGGGTTTGGCTTGGCTTCGGTAAAGTTTACCGTCAGCGTCAGATCATCAATGATGTCGATGCTTTCGACGCCGTCAAATTTCGCACCCTGTGCGCAACCGCCTTCGGGGTGCATACAGTAATCAGCGGTGAACTTGACGTCTGCCGATGTGACAGGCGTGCCGTCAGACCACAGCAGGCCTTCTTTCAGCTTCCATGTGATGGATTTCAGGTCTTCTGAAACGCCACCGTTTTCAACTGTTGGAATCTCGGTCGCGAGGAAAGGCACCAGTGCGCCGGTTTCGTCGTACCGACCAAGCGGTTCAATCACGAGGCTTGCGGCTTCCAGATCCTTGGTGCCGCCCGACAGGTAGGGCGTCATGATCGAGGGCGCTTGCCAATAGATGATCTTGACCTCGCCGTCGCGTCCGCGCTCGCCCTCGTGGGCGGCTGCGAAAGCAGCGGGGGCAAAGGCCATCGTGGCCACGGCACCCATCAATAGGGTTTTCAAAGTCATATCTTACTCCTTGTTGGACACCGGTGATTTCTTTCGGTGGTGCCACGTATTTTTGTCGGGCGTCGATCTAGACGAACCGAACTTTCTTATTATCGAACCCGGAAGGTCAAGTAGGCTGGATGAGAGTGATGAGAAAAGCATCACTAATCCGGCCACGTCTTCGCCCCCCAAAGCGCGCTGTCCCATCGAAACAGGTTTGAGATAAAATGCAAGCCTTGAGATTTGTGGATCAGGGGCAAATGGTGTGCGGGTTTGACACCGGATGATGATTGGCTTTAGCGTCTGCAGATCGGTTCAGTTACCAGCGGTGGAAAATCTCATGCTTGACGACAGTACGCCAGTCCCAATCGCGCAAATTCAAGGGCTTAGGGTTGAATTCCAGACACAAGACGGCCCCGTCTTGGGCGTGGAGAACGTTAGTTTCGACATCAGATCCGGCGAAACGGTTTGCGTCGTTGGCGAATCCGGTTCGGGAAAGTCGGTGTCTTCCTTGTCGTTGATGCGTCTTGTCGAATTTGGCGGCGGAAAAATCACCGGCGGTCGCCTATTATTTGAGCGCCAGAATAATCCTTCAGTGGATTTGGCAGAGACTGACCAGGAATTGATGCGCGAAATTCGCGGTAACGAGATCGGAATGATCTTCCAGGAACCGATGACGGCGCTGAACCCCGTATTCACCGTGGGGCGCCAGCTGACAGAAGGGTTGCGCCTGCACAAAGGCATGTCCAAGGCGGAGGCCGAAGCCCGGGCGCTGGAACTTCTGACCCAAGTACGCATCCCTCAACCTGATCGACGGCTCAAGCAATACCCTCACGAATTGTCTGGCGGGATGCGCCAGCGCGTGGTCATTGCGATGGCGCTGGCGTGTTCGCCGCGTCTGTTGATCGCGGACGAGCCGACGACGGCGTTGGACGTTACCATTCAGGCAGAAATTCTTGCGCTGATTGACCGGCTCAAGCGCGAAACCGGTACGGCCGTGATGTTCATCACCCACGACATGGCCGTCGTGGCGCAGATGGCCGACCGCGTCGTCGTCATGTTCCGCGGCAACAAGGTTGAAGAGGGCACTGTCGAGGAAATCTTTGAAAACCCCCAGCACCCCTACACAAAAGCCTTGTTGGCCGCCGTCCCGAAACTGGGCGAGATGACAGGCAAGGCATATCCCGAACCGATGAAGCTGCTGGGCAATAAAGACAAGCCGATCGTGCCGATCAAGGGCACAAATGAGGTCTTGCTGACCGTCAAGAACCTGACCACGCGCTTTGCAGTCACGGGTGGGTTTTTCCGCCGCACCGTTGCGAATGTCCACGCCGTCGAGGATCTGTCTTTTACCATTAACAAGGGTCAGACGCTGAGCCTTGTTGGCGAATCTGGCTGTGGGAAATCCACGGCAGGGCGGTCGATCCTGCGGCTGGTGGAGCCACTTTCCGGCGAGGTTGATATCGCGGGAAAAGATATCATGGCGCTGAACGCGCATGACCTGCGAGAAGCGCGGCTTGATATGCAGATGATCTTTCAAGACCCCTTCGCCTCGCTTAACCCGCAAATGCAACTCTCCGATCAGGTCGCCGAGCCGATCCACAATTTCGGCACGCTCAAGGGTGAGGCGCTTACCAAGCGGATCGAGACGCTTTTTGACCGTGTGGAATTGCCGCGTAGCTTCATGCGCCGTTTCCCTCATGAACTTTCGGGCGGCCAACGCCAGCGCGTCGCAATTGCCCGTGCTCTTGCGCTGAACCCCAAGCTGATCATCGCAGACGAAGCCGTGTCCGCGCTTGATGTATCCGTGCAGGCGCAGGTGGTGAACCTGATGCTGGAACTGCAGCAGGAACTTGGGCTGTCCTTCCTGTTTATCAGCCACGACATGGCCGTCGTCGAGCGCGTCAGCCATCAGGTCGGTGTGATGTACCTTGGCCGAATTGTTGAGCTTGGAACGCGTCAGCAGGTGTTTGAGAACCCCCAACACCCTTATACGCAGGCATTGATGAAAGCGGTTCCGATCGCCGATCCGCGCAAACGCAAGAAAGAAAGCGAGCTGAATTTCAAACCGATTCCGTCGCCGATCCATCCGGTCAGCTACACGCCGGAACCGTCGGTTTACAAAACTGTTTCGCCCGGCCATCAGGTGCTTTTGACCGACAGCGGATATTAAAGGACAGCCAATGGCCGTACGTATGACCCCCTTTGCGTTAATGGAGAAGCTGATCAGTTTTCCCACAGTGTCGCGCGATACCAACATCCCGTTGGTGGATTGGGTTGCCGATTATCTGTCGGGTCACGGAATCGAGTCGCATCGCTATATCGATCCCGATCAGCCAAAACATGCGCTGTTTGCCCATGTGGGCCCTTGGGAAGAAGGCGCTGTGGTGTTGTCGGGTCATACTGATGTCGTGCCCGTCGACGGGCAGCCGTGGGACAGCGACCCTTACAGCGTCGTTGAAAGGGATGGCCGCTATTACGGGCGTGGCACCTGCGACATGAAGGGCTTTGACGCCATGGCGATTTGGGCGCTGGTCGAGGCGAAATACGCAGGGGTCAAACAACCCCTTCAAATCGCGCTTAGCTTTGACGAGGAAGTCGGCTGTCTGGGTGCGCCCCCAATGATCTTGGCAATGCAGCCGATCTTGCCGAAAGGGAAAATGGTCATCGTGGGAGAGCCTTCGACCATGCAGGCCGTAAGTGGGCATAAAGGCGGCATCGGGTTCAACACTCATGTCGTGGGGTTCGAAGTTCATTCATCCCTGCTGCACACAGGGGTCAATGCGATCATGGCGGGGGCAAAGCTGATCGAGTGGGCCAACGAGATGAACACCGAAAACTTCGCCCGCAAACCCTCTGACCTGGCAGCACTGTTCGATCCGCCCTTTACCACGTGCCACGTGGGCATGATCTCGGGGGGGACTGCGCATAATATCACCGCCAAGGATTGTAAGTTCGCGATGGATTTCCGCGTGGTGCCGGGCGAGGACAAGAATGCGTGGGGCTCGGCCTATCTTAAGAAGGTGCGTCAAGTCGAAAAGCAGATGCAAGAGGTTGTGCCTGACACCTACATCGAAATCACGCCCCGCTTTGACGTGCCAGCGCTTCAGCCCGAAAAAGACGGCGCTGCCGAGACTTTTGTGCGCCAGATCACAGGTGACAACGCCAGCCACAAGGTCAGCTATGGCACCGAGGCCGGCCAATTTCAGGACGCCGGATATAGTGCGATTATTTGCGGCCCCGGTGACATCGCGCAGGCGCATCAGCCGAACGAATATATCGAAGTTTCCCAGTTCGAGGCTGGGCATAAGTTCATGCGCGACCTTGTTGGACGATTGTCTGCCTGACACAGACGTGGGGCAGCCCTACAAATATTTGAGTGAAAAGTTACCCCATGATTTTCCCGATCAATACTGACACTCCGGTCACCTATCCGGGCCCGCAGCCCCGGTCTGCCGATGTGGTGGTGATCGGGGGAGGGGTGATTGGCGTCTGCACGGCATTGTTTTTGGCCCGGGATGGTCACAAGGTGGTCTTGCTGGAAAAGGGCCGCATCGCGGGTGAACAATCCAGCCGCAACTGGGGCTGGATCAGGCAGCAAGGCCGCGACCCTGACGAGATGCCGATCATGGCCGAAGCGCAGCGCCTGTGGCAGGAATTGGCCGGGCAAACCAATGTTGATATTGGATTGCGCACGGGGGGCATCGCCTATCTGGCAAGAAAAGAGCGCGAGCTGAAAGGGTATGAGGCATGGTTGCCACACGCCAAGGCGAACGGCGTCGAGACCAAGATGCTTTCAAGTGCCGAAGTCGCAGCGATGTTTCCCGGCATTTCACAACGGCCTTTGGGTGCCATGGTCACAGCGTCGGATATGCGCGCGGAACCTTGGGTCGCTGTGCCAGCCTTGGCCGCGATTGCCGCGCGCGAAGGGGTGCAGATTGTAGAAAACTGCGCGGTGCGAAGCCTTGATATCGCCGCAGGCCGCGTTGCGGGCGTGATAACAGAAACGGGCCGCATCACCGCCCCGGAGGTGGTCTTGGCAGGGGGGGCTTGGTCTGCACTGTTCTTGCGCAATCACGGCATCAGTATGCCGCAGCTTTCCGTGCGCGAAAACGTCGCCGCGACCGAGCCTTTGCCGGAAATTTATGCAGGTGCTGCAGCGGACCGCAAAGTCGCGTTTCGTCGTCGTGAGGACGGCGGCTATACACTGGCCCCTCCGGGTGCGCCTGAATTGTTTGTCGGCCCCGATGCCGTGCGCGCCTTTCCTCACTACCTGACCCAGCTCAAGGCCGACCCCTTTGGTCAGGTTCTGCACCCTTTCGCGCCCAAAGGCTTTCCTGATGCCTGGGGCACAAAGCGCCGTTGGAGCAGTGACGAGAAAACTCCGTTTGAAGCGATGCGGATCCTGAACCCAGCCCCCAATATGGGCAAGATCAACCGCCTTTTGCGTAATTTTGCAGCGCTTTTCCCAGAACTGCCGCCTGTCCGCCTCAAGGGGGCATGGGCCGGCATGATCGATACCATGCCCGACATCGTGCCCGTGGTGGACCGCGCCCCAACGCTGCCCGGTCTGACAATCGGGACAGGCATGTCCGGTCACGGCTTTGGGATCGGGCCGGGCATGGGGCGGGTCTTGGCCGCATTGGTCACAGGCGGCACCGTGGGGCATGACCTAACCAGATTTCGCCTGTCGCGGTTCAGTGATGGCAGCCCGATGGTTCTGGGCCCCAACGTCTGATGTCGTTAAAAAGGATGCGTTCCATGCCGATCAAGAATCGCGTTGCCGTGATGCAGGCGGAAAACACTGCATGGCGTAGGCATCTGCCTACCATTCCAGAACTGCTCGCATGATTGTGGCCATGAACCGCCGTGTGTGTGGCACAGTGCGGACGCTGGATTCCGGTATCCGCGATCTGGCGCAAAAGCGTGTCGAGGCGATTGTGACCCGTACCCGTGCAGCGTACCAATTCAGCGCTGCGATCGACTATCTGCGCGGCGATGCGATTACCGTAAATGCAGAAGATAGCATCCGTTTGGCCGCCCAAGCAGCCGGTAAGGTAACACCGGGCCTTGACCACGACACGCCCCCGATCATGGCCTGCGAGGATTTTTCCTATATGCTCAACAAACGGCCCGGTGCCTATATGATACTGGGCAATGATGGTGGTGCGACGGTGCACCACCCGCAGTATACTTTAAACGACGATGCGATCCCCGCCGGTTGCAGCTGGTTTGCCGAGATGCTTGAGGCCCGGTTGCCGGCTTGATAAAGGCGCGGGATGGCTCCCATCTCGCGCGTTCAAATATGAATAGGACACAATATGCCCGTTAAGAATCGCTTTGCCGAACTTCATGAAGACATAACCGCATGGCGAAGGGATTTGCACGAACACCCCGAAATCCTGTTCGAGACCCATCGGACATCGGCCACGGTCGCTGAGAAGCTGCGCTCGTTTGGCTGTGACGAAGTCGTTGAAGGGATTGGACGGACCGGGGTTGTCGGTCTGATCAAGGGCAACTCGACCGCCTCAGGCAAGGTGATTGGACTGCGTGCCGATATGGACGCCTTGCCGATCCACGAACAAACCGGGCTTGAATATGCGTCAAAAACACCGAACGCCATGCATGCCTGCGGCCATGACGGGCACACGGCAATGCTGCTGGGGGCGGCGCAATATCTGGCCGAGACCCGCAATTTTGACGGCACCGTTGTTGTCATCTTTCAGCCTGCCGAAGAAGGGGGCGGTGGTGGCCGCGAGATGTGCGAGGATGGCATGATGGACCGCTGGAACATCCAGGAAGTCTACGGCATGCACAACTGGCCCGGCATTCCGACGGGTCAGTTCGGAATCCGTCCGGGTCCTTTCTTTGCCGCGACAGACCTGTTGGATATCGAAGTTGAGGGTGTTGGGGGGCATGCTGCAAAACCGCACGAGACAATTGATACCTCTGTTGTCACCGCGCATATCATCACCGCGCTGCAAACTATTGTCAGCCGGAATGCCGATCCGATTGGCAATATCGTGGTGTCCATCACCTCGATTGAATCTTCTTCAAAAGCGTTCAACGTGATCCCGCAGCGGGTCAATCTCTTGGGGACTGTGCGGACGTTGTCGAACGATCTGCGTGATCTGGCAGAAAAGCGCGTGACCGAGATTTGCGAAGGGATCGCCACGACGTTCGGGGCGACCGCCAAGGTCAACTATGTGCGCAACTATCCCGTGATGGTGAACCATGACGAGCAGACCGAATTTGCCGCCGAAGTGGCGCGCAGCATTTCCGGACAATGCGAAGAGGCGCCGCTGGTCATGGGCGGCGAAGATTTCGCCTTTATGCTGGAAGAGCGTCCCGGTGCCTATATTCTGGTCGGCAATGGCGACACGGCGATGGTGCATCACCCGCTTTATAACTTCAACGACGATGTTATTCCGGCCGGATGCAGCTGGTGGGCGGGCATTGCCGAGCAACGCATGCCAATGGGGTGACAGCGTCAGGGGTAGGGTGAAACCTACCCCTGCGCCCAAAGGGTTTGATAGACTGCGTCAATCGCGTCTGCTTCTGCCGCAGCGCTGAAATGAGCGGCGGCGTGATCGCAGGCAAACCGGCCCATCTTCTCAACCTTGTCCGCAAGAATTTGATCCGCAGCAGCAGCGGCCTCCTCTGGCGATGCAACGATCATCCCTGCGCGACCTTCCGCGCTGAAGCTACGGTAATATCCAGCGTCATATCCGACAAACGGCACTGCTGATGCCATCGCCTCAAGCGGGGCCATCCCGTACCCCTCGTATTGGGGCAGTTGCATTACCATCGACAGGCTGCGCACCAGTTTCGGCAGCTTTTCTGCGGGGATTTCGCCGGGAAACAGAATGCGCTGGCTCAGATTTGCGGCCTTGATCTGTGCCTTCAAGCTTGCCAGGAACCCCTGATGTTCGCGCGTCGCCTTGCCGATGACCAGCGCCACAGCCTCGGGGTGGCGGGGCAGCAACGTGATCATTGCACGCACGAAATGGTCGGTCCCTTTCTCGGGCCGGATACGGCCAATCGTGGCAATACCTTTTTGGCCGCCAAAACCCAAATCAGCCCAAGCCTGCGCACGATCCTGCGCGGGATGAAACAGGGCCGTGTCGACACCATGGGGCGCGACTGCGCGCACATGAGGAACGAAGCTTGCGGCTTTGTCGGTTGTTGCCACGACAGCATCCATCCGATTGATCAACCAGCGGGGAAAGGCCGAATGGCGGCGCTGTGCGGCAGAGGTAAAGACGATCTTGATGGGAAGGCGCAGAACATCGCGGGTCCACAAGGCTGCGCGCATTTCGGGGTTGCGCCGCACGTGCCAGATCACCCCCTCGACCGACGCCAAACGGGCCTGTTTCAACGTGATCGGATCAGGGCAACCGGGCAGGGGATGACCCACAAGGGACAGGTCGTACCGATCCATTTGCGCACGGATCACATTTGCGGCGGTTGCGGACACGCCCGTGAAGTTCTTGTTGAAATTGGTGACGAGAACCCTTTTTTTCATGGCGCATCCAGCTTTAGCACAGACACCAGACGTGCAGCGATCTGATCAAGCTGGTCGTCTTGTGCCGCCACAAAGCGTTTGGCGGCATCGGTCATCACCTTCAGCTGATCTGGCGAGGATAGCAAGTCGGCGACACTTTGTGCCAGGTCTCGCCCGTCTGCAATGATGCGCGCGGCACCTTCGGATTCAAGCTGCGCGTAGGTCTCTGCAAACGCCGAAACGTGACTGCCCGACAGAACTGCCGCGCCCGATTGCGCAACCTCGAAAGGGTTATGCCCGCCGATGGGCAGCAGCGAGCCGCCCAGAAATACGATGTCGCCAAGCGCGTACCAAAGTCCCAGCTCGCCCAGACTGTCGGCCAGATAGACCTGCGCGCCGGGTTCTTCGCCGCGGCTGCGACGATGGCAGCTTAGGCCTGCCTCCCGGATCAGTGCCTCGACCGCGTCACCGCGTTCGGGATGGCGGGGGGCAAGGATCAGGCAAAGGTCAGGGAATTGCTTCAACAGCGTTCTATGGGCCTGCAAAACCGCATTCTCTTCCCCGTCATGGGTCGATGAAGCGACCCAAACGGGCCGATACCCGAGGGCTGCACGGGCTTCGAACAAGGCGTCTTCGTCAATGGGCAAAGGGCCTGCCATCGACTTGAGGTTGATCCCCCGCGCAACGCGGTCGGCAGGCGCATGGATCAAGACCATCTTTTGCGCCATTGCATCATTTTGAGTGAGGATCAGGTCGAACACTTCGAAGATGTAGCGCGCGATTTTTGGCCACTTGCGCCATTGTTCAATGGATTTGTCGGACAGGCGTGCGTTTACAAGCGCCATTTTTGCGCCGGTTCCAAATGTGCGGCGCAGCATCTGGGGCCACAGTTCGCTTTCCACGAAAATCGCGGCGTCAGGATGCCAGTGCCGCAGGAACCTTTTTAAAGGGCCGGGGGCATCCAAGGGGGCAAATTGGTGAACGGTGCGCGGCGGCATGCGTTGCGCGATCAATTTTGCCGATGTGGCGGTGCCAGACGTAATCAAAAACTGCGCGTGTGGTAAAATCAGCCCCATGCGGGTGATCAGCGCCAGCACAGACAGGCTTTCTCCGACCGAGGCGGCGTGAAACCAGATCAGCGGGCCCGATCCCTGACGGTCGTGCGTGGCATGGCCCAGTTTTTCATGGGCGCGGATGATCGGCACGCCCTGTTCGCGCAGTTTGGCGGTCTGTGAACGGGCAAAAAACGGGACCAGGCCCATGCTGGCAACGACCCAAGCACGATACATAAAAGGCGCAGCCATGGCCGTGTCAGCCGCCTGTGTGGCTCATGTGGCGGGGCATCTGCCCGTCAAGTTTCTGGCGCGAATAGTCGAAATCATGGCCTTTGGGTTTCAGATTAATTGCAGCGCGGATCGCATCCTTGAGCGGCGCATCGTCATCGGGGTGGTTTCGCAGGGGTGCGCGCAAGTCGGCTACGTCTTCCTGACCGAGACACATGAAAATCTCGCCGGTGCAGGTGATCCTGACACGGTTGCAGCTTTCGCAGAAATTATGGCTCAACGGAGTGATGAAGCCGATTTTTTGGCCCGTTTCCTCAAGCCGGACATAGCGCGCAGGGCCGCCACTGCTTTCAAGCAAATCGGTGACCGTATAGTGATCTTCGTAGGCTTTGCGCACGTCCTTGAGGGACCAATACTGACCAAGACGGTCCTCGTTGCCCAAGTCACCCATGGGCATGACCTCGATCCAGGTCAGATCAATGTCGCGGTCCGCACACCAGGCGGTGATGCTGGGCAATTCGGTTTCGTTAAAGCCTTTAAGCGCCACGGCGTTGATCTTGACCCGCAGGCCTGCGGCTTGGGCAGCATCTATGCCGCGCAACACTTGGGGCAGGCGGCCCCAGCGGGTGATGTCAGCGAATTTCTGATCGTCCAGCGTGTCGAGCGAGACATTCACCCGCCGTACACCTGCTGCGTAAAGGTCAGTGGCAAAGCGTTCCAGCTGGCTGCCATTGGTGGTCAGTGTCAGCTCTTTGAGCGTTCCTGCGTCCAGATGACGGGTCATGCTGTCAAAGAAGGTCATGATTCCCTTGCGCACCAAAGGCTCGCCCCCCGTGATGCGAAGCTTTTGCACGCCCAGATCAATGAAGTTGGTGCAAAGACGGTCCAGTTCCTCCAGCGTCAGCAGTTCCTTTTTGGGAAGGAAGTTCATGTTCTCTGACATACAATAGACGCAGCGAAAATCGCAGCGGTCCGTCACAGAGACGCGCAGATAGGTGATGGCGCGGGCGAAAGGATCAATCAATGGTGCATTCATATTGTATAGGTAAACATCGGCCCATCGCGGGGCAAGGGACAATAAGGTTATTGAAGCGACCCGACGGGGGAGTTATTCATAGGGTATGAAAAATCTTTTGATCATTTTTAGTCTGAGTGTGGGTTTGTCCGGCTGTGGTGCCTTGTCGGATCGACTGGGTTTGGCAAAGCCGCGTGCGGCGGATGCCGCTATGGGCGGTTCAGTCGCGATGCCTGAAGCGGTAAAGGTTGAACAGACCGTACTTAACCCCGTGACATCCGCCCCGCCACCGCCGCCCGCTGCACGCACCGCAGAGGCGTTGGACACCACCACGGCGGCGCAGCGTGCCGCCGCAACCGCCCCCGCTGCCCAAGGGGCGCGGGTGCTTGGCCAGACGGTCGTCTCACTTGGCAGTGCGACAGAGCCGGGGCTGTGGATCAAGACACCGTTGGTGCAAACCGAGATGCAGGGCCGCGTGACGAACCCGGCAACGGGTCAATCTTCTACTGTCGTGCTGATTCCAATCGCGGGGCCAGTCACGGCGGGAAGCAGGATGTCACTGGCCGCCTTACGCTTGATCGGCGCATCCTTGACGGATCTGACGACGGTTGAAGTATCGACATCGGGGTGATTTGACCATCGAGAGGCGGGGGGCCAGCCCCCCGTGCCCCCCGGGATATTTCAAAGCCAGAGAATGAGACCTCAAGGGGTTTTTGTATCTTCGGTCGTGTCGGACGTAGGCAAATAGCGGGATGCTTCTTTGATCGCGTAGGCCTTCATGTTGTCTTTGTTTTCCTCAAGGAAAGCTTGCGCACGGACAGGATCGTGACGGCTTAGATCGCGGACCCACCAGGCAATTGCCTTTTGCAGGATACCGTTTTTCACAGGCAGATAGCCTGAAGCCCATCCCAATATGCGTTCGCGTGCTGCAAGTTCCTCTGGTTTGGGGTGGTTTTGTTTCGTCCAAGGCAGGGTCGAGACCAAGGCGGCACGCTTGGTCCACAGCTGGTCGGACGCTGCCCAAGCCTCTACCGTGTCAAGACGCGCAGGATCGGCGATAAGACGTTTTTGCACCGCGATGCAAACGTGATCTGCGATGGCCCAACTGTCAAAATCGGGCACCCAGCTTTGCAACAGTTCCCAAGCGGGTTCATCATCGGGACGCAGGCGTGCTTGGGTCAGCAGTTTGGCGGCGGCCACGCGCGCCTCGAAAATATCGGTCTGCCATAGGGAATCTGCAAGCATCACCCGGTCTGCCAACCCTAGATCTGTGCGCCACGTTTTGGTCAGATCGTTGATCTGTGGGGTGTTTATGCCCAGATACGTACGGTCTGCCTTGTGATGGGCGCGCATCTGTGAGGCCTGTTCAGGATCGGCCAGGGCGGTGAGTTGATCAAAAAATGGACTATTCATCCTGCCTTGCACCATGTTTTTCTTCTGATATCAAAGGAAATTATTTCTTGGGGCTCAATTCATGTCATTTTTAAAGTCGATAGAGCGGCACGGCAAAAAACTTTTGCCAAAACGCTGGCGTAAATATCTTCGGGCTTCCCATTATGAACTTGTGATGGAGCGGATGTCTCCGGTCGATTTTATCATCCACGTTGGGGCGCATTGGGGCGAAGATGCCGAACGCTACGAAGGATTTGGGGCCAAGACCGTACTTTGGGTCGAGGCTGATCCCGAGACCTACGCAAAGCTGGAGATCGAGATGGCAAAGCGCGATGGCCAGACCCGACATCTGACAGAATGTGCTTTGGTGTCCGCCAGCGACGCTGGAGCCATGGGATTTCACCGGTTTAGTGGTGACGGGGCATCCTCGTCGGTGCATCAGGCGACGCAAGGTTTTAAAGACCGCTTTGGTCACGTCGGGGAAACTGGCGAAGTTTTAACCATCCAAAGCAGGACATTGCCGGATATCCTGTCGGAGCACGGCGTTGATGTTTCTGACTTTGACCGCCCCATGCTGGTTCTTGATGTGCAAGGGCACGAGATGTCGGTTTTGCAGGGTCTGGGGGATGCTTTGCGTAAATTTGATCTGTGCAAATGCGAAGTGTCGCGGGTGCCAATGTATGAGGGCGGGGCAGAGTTCGGGCAGATCGACGCGCACATGAAAGCTCACGGGTTTAAACTGGCCTCACACCGCTATGCCTTGGTCCCAAAGCATGGCGATGTGCTTTATGTGAAAGCCTAGACCCGCCCCCTATTCAACAGTGACCGATTTGGCGAGGTTGCGCGGTTGGTCGACATCCGTACCTTTCGCGATGGCGGTATGATAGGCCAGCAACTGGGCCGGGATCGCGTAGAGGATCGGGGCCAGCGCATCGGCAACAGGCGGCATTTCGATCTGCGCCCAAGTGCCCTCGCCAGCTTCGTTCAGGCCCGAGCGGTCAGAGATCAAGATGACCTTGCCCTTGCGTGCCATCACCTCTTGCATGTTGCTGACGGTCTTGTCGAACAGGGCGTCCTTTGGGGCCATAACAACCACGGGAACGTTCTCGTCGATCAGCGCGATAGGCCCATGTTTCAGTTCACCAGATGCATAAGCTTCTGCGTGTATGTAACTGATTTCCTTTAATTTAAGAGCACCCTCGAGTGCGAGGGGGAACATCGCGCCACGCCCCAGAAACAAAACGTCACGGGCCGAGGAAAGCTTTTGCGCGGCGTCGCGGATCGCGGCATTCTGTTCGAGTGCTGTGTTCAACAAGGACGGCATTGCCCGCAGGCCAGAGATGTAATCGGCCAGTTGATCCTTGTCGATCACGCCGCGCTCAAAGGCGGACTTGAGCACCATCAAGAACAGGACGGTCAGCTGGCAGGTAAAGGCTTTGGTTGATGCAACGCCTACCTCAATTCCGGCATGGATGGGCAGGGCAAGATCGCTTTCGCGTGCGATCGAGGATTCCGTTACGTTGACGACGGCTGCAATTTTGTCGGCCTTGCCCCGGCAATAGCGTAGGGCGGCCAAGGTGTCTGCCGTTTCGCCTGACTGGCTGACAAAAAGCGCCAGTGTGCGCGCTGGTACAGGCGGTTCGCGGTAGCGGAATTCGGAGGCGAAATCGACTTCGACAGGCAAGCGTGTGATTTGTTCGAACCAGTATTTGGCTGTCAGGCACGCATAATATGCCGTGCCGCAGGCAACCATCGTGATCCGGTCGAACGCCGTGAAATCAAGACCGGGGTCGGGTAGGGTAATCTCGCCTTTGGCGTTGACATAATGGCCAAGCGCTTCGCCAATGACGCCGGGTTGTTCGGCGATTTCCTTGGCCATGAAGTGTTTGTGACCTGCCTTGTCTACACGCGTGTTATCAATGCTGATTGTCTTGATGGCACGGGTGACGCGATCACCGTTGGCATTGAAGATTTCAACGGACGTGCGGGTCAGGATCGCGCGGTCGCCTTCCTCAAGATAGGTGATCCGATTGGTCATGGGCGACAAGGCGATGGCGTCGCTGCCTAGATACATTTCATTGTCGCCATAGCCCACTGCGAGGGGCGCACCTTTGCGGGCCCCGATCATCAGATCATCTTCGCCATCAAACAGAAACGCCAATGCAAAAGCACCGTGCAAGCGCGATAAGGTCTTGGTTGCCGCATCAACCGGGCCAAGGCCCTGCGTCATGTAATGTTGGGTCAGCAAGGCAACCGTCTCGGTGTCGGTCTGGGTGACAAATTCCGCACCATTTGCAGTCAGTTCAGCCCGCAACTCGCGAAAGTTTTCAATAATGCCGTTATGCACGACGGCCACGGGTCCTGCCTGATGGGGGTGGGCGTTGGTGACCGAGGGGGCACCGTGCGTCGCCCAGCGGGTGTGGCCGATGCCCGACTTGCCTGCCAGCGGTTCGTGGACCAGCAAATCGGAGAGGTTGACCAACTTGCCGACAGCGCGGCGGCGGGCCAGACGGCCTTCGTTGATGGTTGCAATGCCGGCGCTATCATACCCGCGATATTCCAGACGCTTTAGCGCTTCTACCAGGATCGGCGCAACTTCGTGCTGTCCGAGGACCCCCACAATACCGCACATAATTAGCTGCCTCTCTGCTGTCTGGCCTTCTTGGCCTTTAATATTTCGAACAATTTGCGCGCCATGCCAGGTTTCTCGACCTGCGGTGCACGCGCCAGCGCAAGCGCGTCTGCTTCGACGTCCGATGTAATAACGGAACCAGATCCGGTCATCGCGCCATCCCCGATATGAACAGGGGCAACCAACATGGTGTTCGAGCCGATAAAGGCGTTGGCACCAATATGGGTGTGATGCTTCATCACACCGTCGTAATTGCAGGTAATCGTGCCTGCACCGATGTTCGCTTTTGCGCCAATGGTCGCGTCGCCGATATAGCTCAGGTGGTTGACCTTGGCCCCTTCGCCGATCTGCGTGTTCTTCACCTCGACAAAATTGCCGATGCGCACATCTTCGGAAAGCTCGGTGCCGGGGCGCAACCGTGCATATGGCCCGATGATACCGCCGCGTGAGACATGGCATCCTTCAAGATGACTGAACGCGCGTATCGTTGCCCCGGTCTCGATTGTCACGCCAGGGCCGAAAACCACATTCGGTTCAATAACTGTATCGCGGCCCACGTAGGTATCCCGTGCAAAGTAGACAGTTTCCGGGGCCATCAAGGTTACGCCGTTCTCAAGCATCTCGGCACGGGTGCGGGTCTGGAACGCGGCATCAGCCGCAGCCAGATCCGCACGAGAGTTAACGCCCATCGTTTCAGCTTCGGCGCAGGTCACGGCAGTTGCTTTCAAGCCGCGCGCACGCGCGATCCCGATGATGTCGGTCAGGTAATATTCCCCGGATGCATTGTCATTTCGGACAGCATCAATCAGGTCGAACAGAACGTCTGACTTGCAGGCAATAACGCCGCTATTACAGAGAGTTATAGCGCGTTCTTGATCTGAAGCGTCTTTAAACTCGACGATGCGCTCAAGGCTTTCGCCTTGCATCACCAAACGGCCATAGCGGCCCGGATCAGCCGCCTCGAACCCCAGCACCACGACGTCATTATGGGTTAGGGCAACGCACATCGCTTCGAGGGTTTGGGGCTGCACAAAAGGCGTGTCGCCGTACAGCACGATGGTCGTGCCGTCAAAGCCCGCCAGCGCTTCACGGGCTTGCGCAACAGCATGGGCCGTTCCCAACTGCTCTTCTTGAACGACGACCTGCGCCTCTTCGTCAAAGGCTTGCGCGGCTTCGCGGACAAGATCAGCACCATGGCCTGCAACAATGACAGTGCGCGACGGGTTCAGCGCAGCACCGGAGGCCATCGCGTGTTCCAGCAACGGGGCCTGTGCAACGGAATGCAGAACTTTGGGTAAATCTGATTGCATCCGTGTGCCTTTGCCTGCGGCCAAAAGGATCAGTGCAACTTCCATGGAAAATCTCTTTAATAAACTGGTTTGGCCTCTCTTTACCTTGTTCGCGTTTCTGCGCAAGGCTAGCGGTCATCAAAGAAGATTTCGGCCTGCAACAACACTAAGCAAAGGAGCGCCGATGAAAACGGTTGTATTCGATCTGGACGGAACATTGGCAGACACCAGCGGTGATCTTATCGCTGCAGCCAATTTCTGTTTTCGGGATATGGGTGAAGGCGACCTCCTGGATGCGGCGCTGGATATGGGTACCGCCCTCATGGGCGGGCGGGCGATGCTAAGGCTGGGGATGCAGCGGCTTGGCAGGGCGCAGGATGATGCGCTGATTGATCAGTATTACCCCTTTCTTCTCAAGGCCTATGCCCAAGACATCGACACGCATACTGTTTTGTATCCCGGTGCGATGGACGCGGTGGAGGCGTTGAAAATCGCAGGCTACCGCGTGGCGATCTGCACGAACAAACCTGAGGAGCTGGCCCACACGCTGCTGACGCGTCTGGGTGTTCGCAATGCTTTTGCGGCGATGTTGGGCGCTGACAGCTTGGCTGTGCGCAAACCCGACCCGGAGCATCTGTTCGAGACAGCCCGGCGTGCGGGCGGCGATCCGGCGCAATGCTGTCTTGTCGGTGATACAGATACCGACCGCAAAACCGCCGCTGCGGCGGGCGTGCCGTGCATTCTGGTCACCTTTGGTCCGTCCGGCGAGGATATGGCTGCTTTGAACCCAGAAGCCCTGCTGGAAGACTTTGCGCATTTGCCGTCTTTGGTGCCGACATTGATCGGGGCGGCAAACCGTGGGTGATATATTCAAAGGCAGTTTCACCCAACAAGACGCGATCCCGGAAGACGCGATCGAGGCAGCGGTCGCCGTGATGCGCCACGGACGCTTGCACCGCTACAACACCGTTGGGGACGAGATTGCCGAAACCGCACTGCTCGAGCAGGAGTTTGCTGCCGTTGTTGGCGCAAAATACTGCCTCGCCGTTGCCTCTGGCGGGTATGCGATGGCCACCGCCCTGCGCGCGGTCGGGGTAAAGCCCGGCGACAGGGTGTTGTCGAATGCCTTCACCTTGGCCCCTGTGCCGGGTGCGATCTCAGCCGTGGGGGCGCAATCGATATTTGTGGACGTTACCGAAGGCTTGGTGATCGATCTGGAGGATTTGAAGTCCAAGCTGCATCACGCACGGGTTTTGTTGCTGAGCCACATGCGCGGACATATGTGCGACATGGATGCGTTGATGGCGATTTGTGATGCTGCGGGCGTCATCGTGATAGAGGATTGCGCCCACACCATGGGGGCCGCGTGGAATGGCGTGCCATCGGGGCGGCATGGGACCATCGGGTGTTATTCCTGTCAGACCTACAAGCACATCAACTCGGGCGAGGGCGGCTTTCTGGTCACGGATGATGCAGGGATCGCGGCGCGCGCGATCATGCTTTCAGGGTCTTACATGCTATACGGTAAACACCTTGCCGGACCACCGCCAGAAGCCTTTGCCGATATCCGTTATGACACGCCCAATATCTCGGGGCGCATGGATAATCTGCGCGCAGCAATCCTGCGCCCGCAACTCCGCAGGCTCGCAGATCAAGTCGTGCGCTGGAACGCGCGCTATGAGACGCTGGAAGGCGGCTTGCGCAACACGCCGGGCCTGAGCATCATCCACCGCGCACCACAAGAAAGCATCGTCGGCTCGTCAATCCAGTTCCTGCTCAAGGGGTGGACGGCCAACCGCGTGCAGGAAGTGCTGGTGCGCTGCCTGACCCGAGGGGTTGAACTGAAATGGTTCGGTGCGACAGAGCCGGTTGGCTTTACCAGCCGCTACGACAGTTGGCGCTATGCACCTTCCACGCCGCTTCCCAATAGCGATGCGGTGCTTTCAGGTCTGATAGACATGCGCGTGCCGTTGACCTTTTCGCTTGACGATTGCCGCCTGATTGCACGGATTATCCGGGAAGAGGTCAGCACGGTCTATCAAAGTCCGCAATAAAAAAAGGGGCGCAAATGATGCGCCCCTCTCAAAGGAATTATCGGGATTAAAACCGGATGACACCGTGGTCGCCGACGTTGGGCGTTTCCTTAGTGATGTTGGCCCATGCGACTTCGTACAGAAACGACATGCTGCCGCCCGTCGCCCAGACTTCTGCCTCGGTCATGTCAAAGCGGATAAGCTGGATGTCATCATCCTTTCGCCCATCCTCGAACCAAGCAGCGGCAACGGCCGACCACAGATCGTCCAGTTTTTGGGGATCGGTGACAGCCTGAACGGTGCCATCAATGCGCGCATACAAGCTTTCGCTTGCCGAGCTGATCAGGTATTCTGCAGCGGCACCCGTTTGTGCCGTCTTCGCCAGATCTGTGCCGTTTGCAGTGATGAACCACAGCGTGTTTGCGTCTCGCTCTACATAATGGCTCATCGGGACGGCGCGACCACCTTCGGTCGCCAGCATGCCTGCGCGGGTTTCTTCCATCCGGTCCCAGAATTCTTTTTTCAATGAATCACTCATACCTATAAGTCTCCTTGATTTGGTTTCACGACCCAACGATCCCGCGCCGCTCAGGGTTCCAGCAAAGTGTGGATTTGCTTGACGTTATGATTGAACGGTGTAAAGTAATGAACAACTGTTCAATAAACTCTGGGAGGGGTCCATGTTCAACGCCAGCATGAAATTTGATTTGGGCGAGGATGTGAACGATCTGCGTGAATTGGTGCACCGTTGGGCGCAAGAGCGGGTCAAGCCGATGGCCGCTGGGATCGACCTGAAAAACGAATTCCCGCCAGAGCTTTGGGAGGAAATGGGCAGCCTTGGCTTGCTGGGTATGACCGTCAGCGAAGAGCACGGTGGCACCGGCATGGGCTATCTTGCCCACACTGTCGCAGTCGAGGAAATTGCGCGGGCATCCGCGTCCGTATCCTTGTCTTACGGGGCCCACTCCAATCTGTGCGTCAATCAGATCAGCCTTAACGGAACCGACGAGCAGCGCAGAAAATTCCTGCCGGGCCTGTGCGCGGGCACGCAAGTCGGTGCTTTGGCGATGTCGGAACCCTCTGCGGGAAGCGACGTGGTATCGATGAAACTGCGCGCCGAAAAGCGCAATGATCACTACCGTCTTTCTGGCAATAAATACTGGATCACCAATGGCCCGGACGCGGATACGCTGGTGGTCTATGCCAAGACTGATCCTGATGCGGGATCAAAGGGGATCACCGCCTTCCTGATCGAGAAATCCATGAAGGGGTTCAGCACCTCGCCTCATTTCGACAAGCTGGGGATGCGCGGATCAAACACCGCCGAGCTGATCTTTGATGATGTCGAAGTGCCGTTCGAGAATGTCCTGGGCGAGGAAGGGCGCGGCGTGCGCGTTCTAATGTCAGGTCTGGATTATGAGCGGGTCGTTCTGGCGGGCATTGGCCTTGGGATCATGGCCGCCTGTCTTGACGAAATCATGCCCTACATGGCTGAGCGAAAGCAGTTCGGGCAGCCCATCGGCAGCTTCCAACTGATGCAAGGCAAGATGGCGGATATGTACACCGCAATGAATTCCGCCCGCGCCTATGTCTACGAGGTCGCAAAGGCCTGTGATCGGGGCGATGTGACCCGCGCAGATGCGGCAGCCTGCTGTCTTTATGCCAGTGAAGAGGCAATGAAACAGGCGCATCAGGCGGTTCAGGCCATGGGCGGGGCAGGCTATCTGTCGGACAACCCCGTTGGCCGCATCTTCCGCGACGCCAAGCTGATGGAGATCGGCGCAGGCACGTCTGAAATCCGCCGCATGCTTGTAGGCCGCGAGATGATGGGGGCAATGGGGTGATCCGTCTTGTCTTTGTCCTTGCGCTGATGGCAGGGCCTGCGCTGGCCCAAGACCTGAACTACAGTGACGGTCCCACCCAGATGTGTCTTGAGGATGCCGAGCGCTATTCTGATAGCATCGCCTGTGCGGGGTCTTCTGCGGGGGAGTGTATGGAGCAAACCCCCGGCGGCTATAGCACGGCTGCGATGGGGGGCTGTCTGGACCGAGAATTGGCGTTTTGGGATAGCATGCTGAACGATTTTTACGGTGACGCAATGAATGCGGCCAAGGGTGTGGATGCGGACCGCCCTGTCGATATGCAGGACCGCCCCGGTTCGGCAGCGGCGTTGCGCGACATGCAGCGGGCGTGGATAGTGTTCCGCGACAAAGCCTGTGCCTACGAGGCCTCGCTTTGGGGCGGTGGAACAGGGCAGGGACCGGCAGCACTCGGTTGCCTGCTGGAGCAAACCGCGCGGCAAGCCCTCACCCTGTCGCCGCCCGACAACGGATGACGCCCCGACTGCCCGGGCTGGATGCGGCTGGCGCGTGGGACCTCCCCGCGCGGCTGAACATGGCAGCGCAATGCCTGCCCCATGATCCTGTGCGCACGGCGATCATTGATCTGACAGGCGATGTGCGCCGCGAGGTCAGCTTTGGCGAATTGGCCGACATGGCCGATGCTTTAGCGCGCGCATTGTTGGCCCGAGTGCGGCGCGGTGACCGCGTTGGCGTGCTGCTGTCGCAATCGCCATGGTGCGCTGCGGCACATCTGGCAATCTGGAAAATTGGCGCGATTTCAGTGCCATTGTTCAAGCTCTTCAAGCAGGATGCGTTGAAATCACGCGTGCAGGACGCGGACATCACCCTTGTCTTGACAGATGCGGAAGGCCGCGACCTGCTGGGCGATCTGGCGGAAAGCTGGCTGGTGGATCAGGCCGGGGTTCCGGGCGATCCGGTTGGGTTTGCCGACACAGGCCCCGATGATCCGGCGGTGCTGATCTACACCTCTGGAACCACGGGCAGCCCCAAGGGCGCACTGCACGGCCACCGCGTTTTGACCGGGCATTTGCCGGGGGTCGCCCTTAGCCATGATCTGCTGGGGCAGCCGGATGACTGCCTGTGGACCCCAGCCGATTGGGCCTGGATCGGCGGGCTTTTCGATGTGTTGATGCCGGGTCTGGCGCTTGGTGTGCCGGTGGTGGCAGCGCGTTTGCCGAAATTCTCGCCCCAAGACTGTGCCCGGATTATCGCGGCGGGGTCTGTGCGCAACGTCTTCTTTCCGCCGACCGCGCTTCGAATGCTCAAGGCGGCAGGGGCCGGAATTGCCGGTCTGCGTTCGGTTGCGTCAGGTGGGGAGCCTTTGGGCGCTGAGATGCTGGTGTGGGGGCAAGCCGCGTTTGGCCTGACGATCAACGAATTCTACGGCCAAACCGAGTGCAATATGATCGCCTCTAGCTGCGCTGCGGCCTATCCCGGACGACCTGGATGTATTGGCAAGGCGGTTCCGGGGCATGACCTTGCGGTGCTGGACGCCGAGGGAAACCCCACCGATGCCGAAGGTGACATTTCTGTGCGGCGCGGGTCAGCTGCGATGATGCTGGGCTATTGGCGACGGCCAGAAGCGACGGCAGAGAAATTCAAAGGCGACTGGATGCTGACTGGAGACCGCGGCATCTGGGAAAGCGATTTCTTGCGTTTTGTGGGCCGGGAGGATGACGTGATTACCTCATCCGGCTACCGCATCGGCCCTGCCGAGATTGAGGATTGCCTGCTGACCCATCCCGATGTCGCAACCTGTGGTGTCGTGGGCAAGCCTGACGCGCTGCGGACCGAGATTGTGAAGGCCTATGTCGTGCGCAAGGAAGGCGCAAATATTGACGCTGAAACCCTGCAATCGTGGTGCAAGGATCGCTTGGCCAGCTATTCCTACCCCCGCGAGGTGACATTTCTGGACGCCTTGCCAATGACTGTCACGGGCAAAGTGATCCGCAAAGACCTAAAGGCGCTGTCGCGCAGTGAAGGGGAAACGACTTGATGCCCTTCCCCCCTCAAAGACCAAGGAGACACCCATGAAGCTGACCTCTCAGGCGTTGCCGTCATCGACAGGCTTCAAAGCGAACGAGGCCGCGCATCTGCAAGCGCTTGAAACCGTGCGCAGTGCCGCCGAAGCGGCAGCAGCAGGCGGTGGCGAGAAATCCCGCGAGCGCCATGAAAGCCGCGGCAAGATGCTACCGCGTGAACGGGTGGCAAACCTGCTTGACCCCGGATCGCCGTTTCTTGAGGTGGGGGCTTTTGCGGCCCACGGTCTTTATGGCGGGGCGGCACCTTGTGCGGGCGTAATCGCTGGGGTGGGGCAGGTGCATGGCATCGACTGCATGATTGTGTGTAATGACGCCACCGTAAAGGGGGGCACTTATTTCCCGATGAGCGTCAAAAAACACCTGCGCGCCCAAGAGATCGCAGAAGAAAACCACCTGCCTTGCATCTATCTGGTCGACAGTGGTGGCGCAAACCTGCCCAATCAGGACGAGGTTTTCCCCGACCGCGACCATTTTGGCCGGATTTTCTATAACCAAGCCCGGATGAGCGGCAAGGGCATTCCCCAGATTGCCGTGGTCATGGGGTCATGCACGGCAGGTGGTGCCTATGTCCCTGCAATGTCCGATGTGTCGATCATCGTCAAAGAACAGGGCACGATCTTTCTCGCTGGCCCGCCGCTGGTAAAGGCCGCTACCGGAGAGGTTGTCACGGCAGAGGATCTGGGCGGCGGCGATGTACACACGCGCTTGTCCGGTGTGGCCGACTATCTGGCCGAAGACGATGCCCACGCTCTGGCGCTCGCACGGCGTGCTGTGGCGGGGTTGAACCGAGCCGCACCCGCCACTATCCAATGGCAACCCAGCGAAGACCCCGCGTATGATCCCGCCGAAATGCTGGGCGTTGTCCCCGCCGATCTGCGTACGCCCTATGACATTCGCGAAGTGATCATGCGGCTGGTAGACGGCAGCCGTTTCGATGAATTCAAAGCGCGGTTCGGCGAAACGCTTGTGTGCGGGTTTGCCCATGTCAAAGGCTGCCCAGTCGGCATCATCGCCAACAACGGCGTTCTGTTTTCGGAATCAGCGCAAAAAGGCGCGCATTTCGTCGAAATCTGTTCACAACGGAAAATCCCGCTGGTCTTTTTGCAAAATATCACTGGCTTCATGGTGGGTCGCAAATATGAAAATGAAGGCATTGCGCGCCACGGGGCCAAGATGGTCACCGCAGTTGCATCAACCAATGTGCCCAAGATCACCATGCTGGTGGGCGGGTCTTTCGGGGCTGGCAATTACGGGATGGCGGGGCGTGCATATTCGCCGCGTTTCATGTGGACCTGGCCCAATTCGCGCATATCCGTGATGGGGGGCGCGCAGGCGGCGGGCGTTCTGGCGACGGTGAAACGTGATGCGATTGAACGGGCTGGCGAAAGCTGGAGTGGCGAAGACGAAGCGGCCTTCAAGCAGCCGACGATTGATATGTTCGAGGAACAATCGCATCCGCTTTATGCGTCGGCCCGGTTGTGGGACGATGGGGTGATCGACCCGCGCAAAAGCCGCGATGTTTTGGCTTTGTCGCTCAAGGCCAGTTTGAACGCACCGATCGAGGATACACGCTTTGGCGTGTTCCGGATGTAAGGGGATCGCCATGACAAAAACACTGCAAGAGATCGTCGATGCCAACCCGGACGCGGAAACCTTCCGATTTGGCGACAGCTCGAAACTATGTGCCGAGATCATCGCATTGGTGCGCAGCGGCAAAAAGACAGCCACCTGCGAGGCCGCATCGGCTTACGGCGCAGGCGGCGATGCTTATCCCGAAGTCGGCCGCCGCGACATCGCGCTGAACTGGGATGGCACCCCCGCTTTTATGATTGAGACGGTCGAGGTCTCGACCCGCCGCTTCAACGAGATGGACGCCGAATTTGTCACCGCACAAGGAGAGTTTCGCGATCTGGAACACTGGCGCGGGGCCTACGAGGCCTATTTCTGGCGCACTGCCGACTTTTCGCCCGACATGAAGATCATGTGCGAACGGTTCAAACTGATAGAGGACTATGCCTGATGTTTGATACAATCTTGATTGCAAACCGGGGCGAGATCGCGTGCCGGGTGATGGAAACGGCGCAGGCCATGGGGGTGCGTTGTGTCGCGGTTTACTCTGACGCGGACCGGGCGGCCAAGCATGTGGCAATGGCGGATACGGCGGTGCATATTGGTGGCTCTGCCCCGTCGGACAGCTATCTGCGCGGTGATGTGATCATTCAGGCGGCGCTGGATACGGGCGCGCAGGCCATCCATCCGGGCTATGGGTTCCTGTCAGAAAACCCCGATTTCGTTGATGCCGTCGTGGCGGCGGGGCTGGTGTTCATCGGACCATCGGCCAAAGCGATCCGGGCCATGGGTCTAAAGGATGCCGCGAAGGCCTTGATGATCAAAGCAGGTGTGCCAGTCGTCCCCGGCTATCACGGGGCGGATCAGGATGATGCGTTGCTGGCGGCGGAGGCTGACAAGATCGGCTATCCGGTGCTGATCAAGGCCGTTGCAGGCGGCGGCGGCAAGGGGATGCGGCTGGTCGAGAAAGCAGCGGGATTTCAGGCGGCGCTCGAGAGTGCGCGCTCCGAGGCCAAGACTGCCTTCGGTAACGCCGATGTGCTGGTCGAGAAATTTGTGACCAAGCCGCGCCATATCGAGGTGCAGGTTTTTGGCGATGGCACAAACGCGGTGCATTTGTTCGAGCGCGACTGCTCGCTTCAGCGGCGCCACCAAAAGGTGATCGAAGAGGCTCCGGCCCCCGGCATGACGCACAAGATGCGCGACGCTATGGGGGCGGCAGCGGTCATGGCGGCGCAGGCGATTGGCTATGCAGGCGCAGGCACGATTGAATTCATCGTCGATGGCTCGGACGGGTTGAAGCCTGACGGTTTCTTTTTCATGGAGATGAACACGCGGTTGCAGGTGGAGCATCCAGTGACCGAGGCGATCACCGGCGTTGATCTGGTGGCCTGGCAGTTGCGGGTCGCCGCAGGCGAAGCCTTGCCCAAGCGGCAGGAGGAACTGAGCATTGACGGCCATGCCTTCGAAGCGCGGCTTTATGCAGAGGACGTGCTGAAAGGGTTTTTGCCTGCCACAGGCACGTTGAACCATCTGGTTTTTGCGCCCGGGTGTCGTGCGGATAGTGGCGTGCGCGCAGGCGATACGATCAGCCCGTTCTACGATCCGATGATTGCAAAAGTCATCGTGCATGGGCCCACGCGCGAGGTGGCGTTGTCCAAGCTGAGAGCGGCGTTGAAAGGTTGCGAAGTGGCTGGCACCGTGACGAACCTTGCGTTTCTGGGGGCGCTGGCGGGGCATGATGGTTTTGGCGCAGGCGATGTGGATACCGGGCTGATTGGCCGCGAGATCGACACGCTGACCGTCGCACCTGACGTGCAGCCGCGCCATGCCGCGCTGGCGGGAATGGCGGCATTAGGACTGCTTGATCCTCGGGCCGAGGCTGGCTTTACCTTGTGGCAGCCTTTGCTGCGCCAGGTCGGACTGACTTGGGGCGACGAGGATCACCTGTTGAAGGTCGAGGTCAAATCAGCCACCCGACAACTGTGGCACGTGGACGGGACCGAGGTCGAGGCCGTGCGCGTTGGCGGGCGTTGGCAGGTTGCGGGACAGATAGCGGCTTTGGTCGCGGTGCATCGCGGCAGGATCACGGTGTTTGACGGGTATGGGCTGGTCTTTGAGGTTATTGACCCGCTGGCGCGGGCGGCGGCAGGACATGGCGACGGCAACCTGATCGAGGCACCAATGCCCGGACTGGTCCGTAGTGTTGACGCCAGCGTTGGGCAAAAGGTCACGAAAGGCGACCGCCTTGCCGTGCTTGAGGCGATGAAGATGGAACACAGCCTGCTGGCTGCACGCGATGGCCTTGTGGCTGAAGTTCTGGTTCAGGCGGGCGATCAGGTTGAAGCGGGGGCGGCTCTTGTTCGGCTTGAGGCCGAAGCCGAGGAGGAGGCGGCATGATCCGGCTGCATCACGCCGAGCAGACCCGATCCATGCGCACGCTTTGGCTGCTGCATGAGTTGGAGGTGCCCTTCGAGGTGGTCCTCCATCCGTTCGACAAATCCCTGCGCGACCCAGCCTATCTGGCGATCTCGCCTGCCGGGCGCGTGCCCTCGCTGGAGATCGAGGGCGAAACCATGTTCGAGACGGGGGCCATCGGTGAATATCTGTGCGAGCGTTTCAGCCCTGACCGGCTTGGCCGGATGCCGGGTGCGCCGGACCGGATGGATTGGCTGGTGTGGATGCATTTTGCCGAGACCCTGTCGCAGCATTGCGCTGCCTTGACCCAGCAGCATGTGGCTTTGCGCGAAGATGCAATGCGCAGCCCGATTGTAATGAAGCTGGAAGCCGCTAGGGTGGTGAAATGCTATGATGCGATCGAGGCGCAGCTTGACGGGCGCGACTATTTGCTGAGCAGCGGGTTTACCGCGGCAGATATCGGGGTGGGGCAAGCTGTCTATATGGCGCAACACTTTGCAAGGCTTGATCGTCATCCGGGAATTTCGGCATGGTATCAACGTGTCTCGGAAAGGGAGGGCTTTCAGAAATCGCTACCACAAGGGGTGCCCTTGTTCGAGCAGTCGTTTTTCGAGCCTTGGCCGGTCGTCTAGGGCCAATGGCTGGATTTTGAGTTTATTTGGCAAAATGAAGGGGAGGGTCGGCAATGGACAAAGGCGTTTGTGAGATATTCGAAGTGGGGCCGCGCGACGGTCTGCAGAATGAAGAGCGGGAAATTCCTGTCGCCGAAAAGATCGCTTTGGTTGATCTGCTCAGCCGGGCAGGGTTTTCCCGGATCGAGGTGGCGAGCTTTGTCAGCCCCAAGTGGGTACCCCAGATGGCGGGATCGGGCGAGGTTCTGGACGGGATCAAGCGGGCCGACGGCGTTCGGTATGCCGCCCTGACGCCGAATATGCGCGGCTACGAAGATGCGGTGGCGGCAAAGGCGGACGAGATCGCGATCTTCGCCTCGGCAAGCGAGGGGTTTAGCAAGAAGAACATCAACGCCAGCATTGATGAAGCGTTTGAGCGTTTTGCTCCTATCCTGGAGGAAGCGCGCCATGTGGATATACCGGTGCGGGGCTATGTCTCTTGCGTGGTAGAGTGCCCCTATGACGGCGTGATTGCGCCTGCGAAGGTTGCCGAGGTTGCCGATCGGCTCTTTTCGATGGGCTGTTACGAGGTTTCTTTGGGCGATACCATCGGGGCAGGGACGCCCGACACGATTGCCAAGATGCTTTTGGCTGTGCGCAATGTTGTCCCTGTTGGCCGCTTGGCGGGGCATTATCATGACACCGGTCGTCGGGCGATGGCAAATATCGATGCATCCTTGTCAATGGGCGTGCGGGTTTTTGATGCTGCGGTCGGCGGCTTGGGCGGATGTCCCTTTGCGCCCGGCGCGGCAGGCAATGTTGCGACCGAGGCCGTGAATGCGCATCTAACGGCGCTTGGGTACACGACGGGTCTGGATCAGGCATTGATCGAAGAGGCCGCCGCCATGGCGCGTCAGATGAGAGCGGGTTGATGTTTGAGACACTTACCCTGTCGACAGATGCGCGCGGCGTCGCGACCCTGACGCTGGCGCGCGAGGACAAGCACAACGCCATGTCCGCGCAGATGATTGCCGAACTGACAGACGCGGCAGCGCAACTGGGCGGGGATGACGAGGTGCGTGTCGTTGTTCTTACCGGCGCGGGCAAAAGCTTTTGTGCCGGCGGTGATCTGGGCTGGATGCAGGCGCAGCGCGACATGGATGCGGCCACCCGATCAGCCGAGGCAGGCAAGCTTGCGGCGATGCTTGGCGCGCTCAATACGCTGCCCAAGCCGTTGATCGGGCGGGTGCAGGGCAATGCATTTGGCGGCGGCGTGGGCATGGCGGCGGTTTGTGACGTGGCCATCGGTGTCGATACGCTGAAGATGGGATTCACCGAGACGCGGCTGGGAATCATCCCGGCCACCATTGGCCCCTATGTGCTGGCGCGCATGGGCGAGGGGCGCGCAAGGCGGGTATTCATGTCGGCGCGGCTTTTTGGGGCGGCTGAGGCGGTAGATCTGGGGTTGTTGGCGAAAGCTGTTCCACAAGACGCGCTTGATGCTGCGATCGAGACTGAAATTGTGCCCTACTTATCTTGTGCCCCCGGCGCGGTGGCGGCTGCAAAGCAGCTCGCACGGGATCTGGGGCCAAGGATCGACGCGGATGTGGTGGCGCATACTATCGAAGCTTTGGCCGCACGGTGGGAGACCGATGAAGCTGCCGAAGGAATCGGTGCGTTTTTTGACAAGCGCAAGGCCTCTTGGATGGTGGAAAACTAGGTTCGGTATCCGCTGGCCCCATCATCCGAGTTGCTTAACCCCGGGTTGGGTTCGCCGGGGATGCTTTGATCGCGTCACCGAGTGCGCGCTAAAATTCAGGCATCCGCCGGGCAACCACGTTGGCGGTGGGGATGCGTCGAAACGGAGCGGCTCAAATGTGGCGGGTTCGGTTGACCCTGACGTGGCAGCGGAGTAAAACCACCAAAGTCAGGTTCGCCGCTTGATTGGTAAGGCGCAACGCCGCGCCCCACACGCAAAGGAGCTTCCCCTTGGACGAGATGATGCGGGAATACCTGCCGATACTCATTTTTCTGGCTGTAGCCATTGGGCTTGGCCTTGTTTTAATCTTGGCGGCTGTGGTGATTGCGGTGCGCAATCCTGACCCGGAAAAAGTATCCGCTTACGAGTGTGGCTTTAACGCCTTTGACGATGCGCGGATGAAATTCGATGTACGATTTTATCTTGTGTCGATTCTTTTCATTATTTTTGACCTTGAGATTGCGTTTCTCTTCCCTTGGGCTGTCGCCTTTCAGGACGTGAGCATGGCAGGTTTCTGGTCGATGATGGTTTTCTTGGCCGTGCTGACAGCCGGTTTTGCGTATGAGTGGAAAAAAGGAGCTTTGGAATGGCAGTAGCAGCCGCTGGGGCCAATGTGGCCGGGATGGACAGTGATGTGGCCACCCAGAACCTGAACAAGGAATTGCAGGACAAGGGTTTCCTGCTGACCTCGACGGAAGATCTGATCAACTGGGCGCGTACGGGCAGCTTGCACTGGATGACATTCGGTCTGGCTTGCTGTGCTGTTGAAATGATGCACACCTCAATGCCACGCTATGACTTGGAGCGGTTCGGCACGGCTCCACGTGCGTCTCCGCGTCAGTCCGACCTGATGATCGTGGCGGGTACGCTGACCAACAAGATGGCACCGGCGCTGCGCAAGGTCTATGACCAGATGCCAGAGCCGCGCTATGTGATCTCGATGGGGTCATGTGCGAACGGCGGCGGGTATTACCACTACAGCTATTCTGTTGTGCGCGGCTGTGACCGGATCGTTCCGGTTGATATCTACGTTCCCGGCTGCCCTCCTACGGCAGAAGCGCTGCTTTATGGTATCATGCAGTTGCAGCGCAAAATGCGCCGTACCGGCACAATTGTTCGCTAAGGGGCTGATATGTCAGAACAACTGAACGAACTAGGTGCTTATATCGAATCCAAGCGGCCTGATTGCATTCTGGGCTGGGAGATCGCCCATGGCGAGCTGAACATGGACGTGACCCAAGCGAATCTGCCGGGATTGGTCGACTTCATCAAGGGCGACGTCACCTGCCGGTTTTCGTCTTTGGTCGACATCACTGCTGTGGATTATCCTGGTCGTACCAAGCGGTTTGACGTGATTTATCATTTCCTGTCGATGTACCAAAACCACCGGATCCGGCTGCGCGTTGCGGCGCGCGAAGAGGATATGGTCCCGTCGATCGTTTCCATCCACCCTTCGGCCAACTGGTTTGAGCGGGAGGTGTTTGACATGTTTGGCATCTTGTTTGCTGGCCACCCCGACCTGCGTCGCTTGCTGACGGACTATGGTTTCCGCGGTCATCCGTTGCGCAAGGATTTTCCGACAACGGGGTATACTGAGGTTCGGTATGACGAAGTCGAGAAACGCGTGGTCTACGAGCCTGTATCGCTGGTTCAGGAATACCGGCAGTTCGATTTCATGTCACCGTGGGAAGGGGCTGAATACATCCTGCCCGGTGACGAAAAAGAGGCGTCGAAATAATGGGCGGCATCTGGTGGTTAATCCTGTCGGCCCTGACGATCATCCCGATGGTAAAGATTTTGCCATTCTTCAGGATAAACAAATATTGGTCCGTTGCCTGCGTCATCCCTTTTGGCACAATTGCCTTGCTATGGTAGGTGGGCCTCAAACTGACCGAGCTGGAGCGTAAATGATGGACGGCACCAAAGGTTTCGAAGACGCCCTGACCGGCGAACAGAAGATCCGCAACTTCAACATCAACTTTGGCCCGCAACACCCAGCGGCCCACGGCGTTCTGCGTCTGGTGCTTGAACTGGATGGCGAGATCGTCGAACGTTGCGATCCGCATATCGGGCTGCTGCACCGTGGCACCGAAAAGCTGATGGAGTCGCGCACATACCTGCAAAACCTGCCGTATTTCGACCGGCTGGATTATGTGGCTCCGATGAACCAAGAACATGCCTGGTGTCTTGCTATCGAAAAGCTGACCGGCGTCGAAGTCCCGCGCCGCGCCTCGCTGATCCGTGTGCTTTACTCCGAAATCGGGCGTATTCTGTCGCATCTGTTGAACGTGACGACGCAGGCGATGGACGTGGGTGCGCTGACACCGCCGCTGTGGGGCTTTGAAGAGCGCGAAGACCTCATGATCTTCTATGAGCGCGCCTGTGGTGCACGTTTGCACGCGGCCTATTTCCGCCCCGGCGGCGTTCACCAGGATCTGCCGCCCGCATTGCTTGATGATATTGAAAAATGGGCTGAAAAGTTCCTGTCCGGCTTCATGGTCGACGTCGACAACCTGCTGACCGAAAACCGCATCTTCAAACAGCGCAATGCCGACATTGGTATCGTGACAGAACAAGATATCCAGGACTGGGGCTTTTCGGGCGTCATGGTCCGCGGCTCAGGCCTTGCATGGGATTTGCGCCGCTCGCAGCCCTATGAATGCTATGATGAATTCGACTTTCAAATTCCGACCGGCGTGAATGGTGACTGCTACGACCGTTATCTCGTCCGTATGGAAGAGATGCGTCAGTCGACCTACATCATCCAGCAGGCCATCGCGAAGCTCCGCGAACCCGAAGGGCAGGGGGATATCCTTGCCCGTGGCAAGATTACCCCGCCGTCCCGCTCTGCGATGAAGACCGACATGGAAAGCCTGATCCACCACTTCAAGCTTTACACCGAAGGGTTCCACGTGCCTGCCGGCGAAGTCTATTGCGCGGTCGAAGCACCCAAGGGTGAATTCGGCGTCTATCTTGTCGCGGATGGCAGCAACAAACCGTACCGTGCCAAGCTTCGCGCTCCGGGCTATCTGCACCTGCAAGCGATGGACTACATGGCCAGAGGCCACCAGCTGGCTGACGTTGCCGCGATCATCGGAACCATGGATATCGTCTTTGGCGAGGTTGATCGTTGATCCTACCTGCTGTCTTCATTTTGCCCAATAAACTCCCGCCGGAGGCGCCTGCCGTCTCTGCCCGAACGAAAGCCTGATCTGATGCTGCGCCGTCTACACCCCGAACAACCCGACAGCTTTGCGTTTACCCCAGCCAATCAGGTATGGGCAGAAGCGCAGGTGACCAAATACCCCGATGGCCGTCAGGCATCCGCGATCATTCCGCTTTTGTGGCGTGCGCAAGAACAAGAAGGCTGGCTAAGCCGGCCTGCCATTGAGCATGTCTCTGAAATGCTGGGAATGGCCTATATTCGCGGGCTTGAGGTCGCGACCTTCTATTTCATGTTCCAGCTTCAGCCTGTGGGAAGTGTTGCGCATATTCAGGTATGTGGCACCACGTCCTGCATGATTTGCGGCGCAGAAGACCTGATTGCTGTGTGCAAAGACAAGATCGCCGCAAAAGCGCACCAGATCAGCGAAGACGGTAAGTTTTCATGGGAAGAAGTAGAATGCCTCGGGGCGTGTTCGAACGCGCCGATGGCCCAGATCGGCAAAGACTATTTCGAGGATCTGACGACCGAAAAATTCGCGGCGATGATCGATGACATGGCTGCGGGAAAAGTGCCTGTGCCGGGCCCTCAGAACGGGCGATACGCGTCCGAGCCCTTGTCTGGTTTGACCAGCCTCAAAGATCACGACAGCGGCAAGACACAATACAATGCCAGTGCTCAATTGGCCGTAGATATTGGCGACAGTATCAAACGGATTGACGGGACAGAGGTGCCTTTCACTGCACCTTGGCAGGGCACGGACGGTGGCAAAAAGCCTGCCGAGACAGCCCCGCGCGATGATCAGATGCCCCCAGCCGGTCCAGATGGTGCCCAAGGCGGCCGCACTCGTGCAGAACAGGACGCACCGCGCGCCGTTGGTGACAGTTCCGACCAAAAGTCGGAAGCGCCCGGCGAGGCAAAGGGTGTGGAGGCGATTGCCAAACCAGCCCAAAACAGTGTTGCACCTGAGCCGAAAACGCCAGATGCCAAGCCTGATGTTACCAGAGCAGCGCAGAAAAATGCTGAAGCTACAGGTATAAAGCCAGCGACCCTTGACGCGCCACGGGACGGCACTGCGGATGATCTGAAGATGATCAAAGGCATTGGTCCCAAGCTTGAAGAATTGGTTAATTCGTTGGGTTTCTTCCACTTCGATCAGATCGCCAACTGGACAGTGGACGAGTTGGCATGGGTTGATCAAAACCTTACTGGCTTCAAGGGCCGTGCGTCCCGTGACGCCTGGGTTGAACAGGCCAAAAAGCTCGCAGCAGGCGAAGAAACAGAATTCTCGTCCCGCGCCAAAAAAGATGATATCTATAAGCCATAAGAGATCATCAATATGGCTTAAAAGGGACAGATATGACTGACATGACGCAAAAAGAACGGTGCACGCGCGGCTGCATCTGGTTGGGGGCCGGTGTCGGCTTCGCAGCAATATTGATGTTTTGGCTGATCGCGGAATGGGGGATCATCCTCTCCGTTGCAGCGGGTGCCATTGTGGGTGCTGTTGCAGCTTTTGTGTTCGCTTTGATCTTTTGCGCTAAAGATAGCGATGCGGCGGCTGCTACCACGGCGCCGGACACTGTCAGTTCCCCAACATCTGCTTCCAAGCCGGCGGCAGATAGTGGCGATGCAGCGGCTCAGGCCCCTTCCGCCAAACAAGATAGTGCAACTGCTGCCGAAGCGGCCTCCACGGGGTCTGGTGACGCAGTGGCGTCGAAAGATGATGAGACATCGTCTGGTCCATCGGTAACTGAAAAGTCAGAGTTTTCAGGCATGAAGCCTTCGAAGGAATTGAAAGGCCAGAAGGAACTGGCCGAGCGTAAGGGTGACTATAAATACGTGGCACCGGCTTCTGAAGAACCGGCAGCCAAGAAACCAGCGCCCAAGAAATCCGCGCCTAAAAAGGCGGCTGAAACCGAGGTCTCAACCCCCGCAGCTTCTGCTGATACTCCGGCAGAGGGTGGTGAGGCGGTCGTTGAAGCCAAGCCAGAAACATTGACCGCTGCGCGCTCCGGGGGCGCGGATGATCTCAAGCTGATCAGCGGCGTTGGTCCAAAGTTGGAGCAAACGCTGAATGAGCTTGGCTTTTATCACTTCGATCAAGTCGCCAAATGGGGCCCGTCCGAAATCGCATGGGTCGATTCGCGACTTCGTTTCAAGGGTCGTATCCAGCGTGACAACTGGATGTCCCAAGCCAAGGTATTGGCGGAAGGCGGCGAGACAGAGTTTTCTGCCCGCAAGAAATAGACGAACAAAAACAAACATGGTGCCTGAGTAAATGACCGAAGAAGAGAACATCGCACTTGCGCGCAAGGGCCGGACAGTGGCCTTGGTTATTGCGGGCACCATGCTGCTTTGGATCATATTGCAGTGGATCGCGCCCCAGTTTGGCCTACCTGGCAGATACGCGCTGCTTTTTGATTTTGCCGCCTTGGGCGCGTTGATCTGGGCAATGTTCAACATCTACCAGATGCGAAAAGCCCGCGCGGCCAGCCGCGACGATTAAACCAAACGCGGTGCACCGCGACGAACAGAATAGTAAGCACAGCCGTGCTGCGAGACATAAAGGGAAGCGATATGCTCCAGGATCAAGACCGCATCTTTACCAATCTCTACGGTATGCATGACCGCACGCTGAAGGGCGCACAGGCGCGCGGTCATTGGGATGGCACGGCTGGTATCTTGAAGAACGGGCGTGACTGGATCATTGACCAGATGAAAGCCTCTGGCCTGCGCGGTCGTGGTGGTGCGGGTTTCCCCACCGGTTTGAAATGGTCCTTCATGCCCAAGGAAAGCGACGGACGTCCCAGCTATCTGGTGGTGAATGCCGACGAGTCCGAGCCCGGCACCTGCAAAGACCGCGAAATCATGCGCCACGATCCCCATACCCTGATCGAGGGCTGCCTGATCGCCAGTTTTGCGATGCAAGCCAACGCCTGCTACATCTACATTCGCGGCGAATATATCCGCGAAAAAGAGGCGCTGCAGGCCGCCATCGACGAGGCGTATGATGCCGGTCTGGTGGGCAAGAATGCCTGCAAATCGGGTTATGATTTTGATATTTACCTGCACCATGGGGCAGGGGCGTATATCTGTGGCGAAGAAACCGCGCTGCTTGAAAGCCTTGAGGGCAAAAAGGGCATGCCGCGCATGAAGCCGCCATTCCCTGCGGGTGCGGGCCTTTATGGCTGCCCAACCACGGTGAATAATGTCGAATCCATCGCGGTTGTGCCAACCATTTTGCGCCGCGGGCCTGAGTGGTTTTCCAGCTTTGGGCGGCCAAACAACGCAGGCACCAAGCTGTTTGCGATCTCGGGCCACGTGAACAACCCTTGCGTTGTAGAAGAAGCGATGAGCATCAACTTTGAAGAATTGATCGAGACCCATTGCGGCGGCATTCGCGGCGGATGGAGCAACCTTAAGGCCGTGATCCCCGGTGGTTCGTCCGTTCCGATGATCCCCGGTGCGCAGATGAAAGATGCGATCATGGATTTCGATTACCTGCGTGAACAACGCTCGGGGCTGGGAACGGCAGCGGTGATCGTGATGGATAACTCCACCGATGTGATCAAGGCGATCTGGCGTCTGTCGAAGTTCTACAAGCACGAATCCTGCGGCCAGTGCACGCCCTGCCGCGAGGGGACAGGCTGGATGATGCGCGGGATGGACCGTCTGGTCACCGGCGACGCGGACCCCGAAGAGATCGACATGCTGCTGGACGTGACCAAGCAGGTCGAAGGCCACACAATCTGTGCGCTTGGCGATGCCGCCGCTTGGCCAATTCAGGGTCTGATCCGCCATTTCCGTGACGAGATCGAAGACCGTATCAAATACAAGCGCACGGGCCGCGTCAGCGCCGTAGCGGCGGAGTAGAAAATTGGAAAATTTCACAGCTTACAGCCATGCGATTGCGTCCTTGGCCCTTTGGGCCGTTATGATCAGCATTTTGGGAATGATCTCGACCAGAGGGCGCAGTGCCGAAGGGCGCTGCGACTGTGGCAAGCCCAAGCGCAATTATGACGATCCGGTCTATCGAAGCGAACGGGCGTTCATGAATGCAGTTGAAAGTTCGGGGCCGTTCATCGCGGCCACTGTTGCGGCAATCTTCATCGGTGCTTCGCCGTTCTGGGTGAATATCTTTGCGTCCTTATTTATTGTGGCGCGGGTCGGAATGGCGTTTGTTCATCTTCGCACGACTAACCAGCCGGCACGGTCCTTGTTTTTTGTGCTGGGTCTGGTCTGCGTTCTGGCGTTGGTGGTTATGACGATCGGCGCTGCATTCTGAACTCGGGCAGCGTTGGGGTGGCGTGACACCATTACGTGACAGGAGACGGGGATGAAAGAAATGCATCTTGCGGAATTGAATGTGGGCCGCCTTTTGACGCCTACCGATGATCCGCGTGTCGCCGAATTTATGGAAAACCTTGACCGGATCAACACCATGGGCAAGCGCATGCCGGGTTTTGTCTGGATGATGGAAGGGTCTGGCGAACCGGGTACCGGGAATACGGAGGCCAAGATCGGTGGTGATCTGCAATATGTATCCAACCTGACTGTTTGGGAAAACGTTGAAAGTCTTGAGGCATTTGTTTGGGGCACAGTTCACAAACAGCTCTACGCCCGCCGCACCGAGTGGTTCGAGGTAATGGGCGACATGCATTTCGTCATGTGGTGGGTGCCCAAGGGCCACAGGCCGACATTGAACGAAGCGCTGGCGCGTCTGGACGATTTGCGCGAAAACGGTGACAGTGACCAGGCGTTTGGCTGGGCGCATCTGAAACAGGCAACGCGCTGGCGCAGCGACGGATGCCAGGCCACAGCGGCGGAGTAAGAAGATGAAGTATTTTGTATCCCTATGTATTGTCACGGCATTGCTGGGGGCGTGCACCCCGAAAGAGGACAGGATTACCTTTGATGGCAAGTATTTCCGGACCAAGGTCAGCAAAGTGGATGGCCAACGCGACGTCTTTACCTTGCAGGTCAGGAATGCCTCGCAGTCGATCGAGGGTGCGCGCGAAGCGGCGCGGTATGAGGGGACTGTGTATTGCGTAAACAACTATGGCAGTTCTGACATCACGTGGGCGGTCGGGCCAGATGCACCTGCCGAGAATTTGCGCCTTGATGGTGATAGTTTGATATTTTCGGGGTCTTGCCCTTCCTGACAGATTGCGCGACATACGGTAACCTATTGGTTGATTTCGGCATGTTATTGAATAACAACGGTATCAGTTCCCATATGCGGATCGGGCATTCTGCCCCCTGCATGAGGAGAGTAAGATGCGTAACGTAGTGATTGCTTTGGTAAGTATGGCGCTGATCGCCGGGCCTGTGGCTGCGAAGCCCCCCCTGCGCGATGTGGCTGCCGTTGATGACGCGCTGCTGGTCCTTGGGCTTGCTGACCGGATTCGCAAGGAATGCCCGGATATCTCGGCAAGGATGTTTCGTGCCATAGGTTATCTGAACAATATTCAGCAAACGGCAAAATCTTTGGGCTATTCTGACGCCGAGATTGACGCCTATCGCAAGAGTGATGCTGAAAAAGCGCGCATGAAGGCCCGTGGGGCTGCATATTTAAAGGCAAATGGGGTCGATACTTCTGATCCACAAAGCTATTGTACGCTTGGCCGTGCAGAAATCCAAAAATCGAGCCGGATCGGTTCGTTACTGAGA
>JAGXHC010000131.1 GCA_024636405.1 Sulfitobacter sp.
ATTTCTTCGCAGGCGTCATAAAGATCGGTGAAAAACTCATCGAACTGGTCCAGCGCCCGGATCGAAAGCGTCTCGGCCGCCTTGCGCCGCTTGCCCGATCGCGGTGACAGGGGCACCTGCAGTTTGCGACCTGAATCGTCGATCAGGAAGAACTCCAATTCGACGGCGCAGACAGGTGTCAGATCACGCTCGCGGTAGCGTCGCAGAACGGCGCGAAGCGCATGCCGAGGATCGCCGGCATAGGGGCGGCCATCCTCGTGGAACATCCAGATGGGCAGCAGCGCGGACGGCGCATCAAGCCACGGCATCGGCAGAAATCCACGCTCGGTCGGTTTCAGCACGCCGTCGGCATCGCCGGATTCAAACACCAGCGGGCTGTCATCAATGTCTTCGCCCCAGATATCAAGGTTAAGCACTGACATCGGAAACCGGGTGCCGTCCTCTACGACCTTATGAGCAAAGCGCGTGGGAATGCGCTTGCCGCGTGCCTGACCGTTCAGGTCGGCGGCAGCCACACGGATGGTGCGGACCTGCGGATGTTTACGGAGCCAGTTATTCATACGTCACCCATTGGGCGGTGGGCATGAAAAAGGCAGGTGCCGGCATGGCAGGACCCCATGACGCCCACGCGCCACATAATTTGATCAAATCTTGGATACTACCGGATCAGATTGGGACGCAAGCGAATTTTGCGGCGCTGTGTATCAGGCAGATGTCGGTTCAGGCGGCCATTGATGAGGCCAAAGATCGATATGATGATCACCGTCAGCACAATGAAATAGCCCGCAAGGATGGGGTAAGGGACAAACGGGTTGAACGTCTTGTCCGCAAAATAGCTCGCATAATAGAGCGCATCACCGCGTTGCTGCCAGGCTGGAAAGCCGCTGAAGTAAACCAGCGTCGTCGCGTGAAACAGAAAAATTGCCTCATTCGTGTAGGCGGGCCAGGCAAGACGCAGCATCGTGGGCCATATCACGCGACGAAAACGGTGCCAGCCGGAAAGCCCGTAGGCATCGGCGGCTTCCGTGTCGCCCTTGGGGATCGACAGCAGCGCGCCATAGAAAATTTCGGCAGAATAAGCGGCAGTGTTCAGGAACAGCACAATCAGCGCCCCCAGCCATGCAGCTGTGAAAGGGTCAAAGAAGGCGTATTGGGACTTTAGACTGAGAAAAAGGAAGTAGCCAAAGAAGAACTGGATAAACAGCGGCGAGCCGCGAAAAATGAAGATGAACCATTCCGCCGGCTTGCGCAGCCAGCGATTTGGGCTGGCCTTTGCCACGCCCAGAGCGGTCGCAAAACAGAATCCCGTGGCCAAGGCAAATATGCCGAAATAAATGTTCCAGATCATGCCTGACCCGATCAGGGTGATCTGTTCACACAACGTAAAGTCGCTGCGCGGCAGCAGGCGTTCACCGATCCCGATGGCGCGCAGACCGTAGTCCTGAATGGTCTGGATACAGCTCATTGGCGGTGCTCCCTTGGGAAGGGCGCGGCCAAGACACAGCTTGCGAACCTATTGTGCATATCGGCGCGGCTCATGCGACGGCCTTTCGTTGCGCTTCGCCGCCCGACGTCGCCTGACCCCGTGTCAGACGCGACATCAAACGCCCCAATGCGATCTCGGAGACGCGCGTAAAGCACAGGTAAAAGACCAGCAGCGCAAGAAAATACCACATCCGCCAGTCGCCGTGCGGATAATCGGTAAAGCGCGGTGTCTTGGTGCCGCCCAGTTCGCGCGCCCAATAGACGATGTCCTCGACCCCCAGCAGGAACAGCAGCGGCGTCGCCTTGATCAGGACCATCCAAAGGTTCGACAGTCCGGGCAGGGCAAAGACCCACATCTGCGGCACCAGCACGCGCCAAAACGTCTGGCGGCGCGACATGCCGTAAGCGGCTGCGGTTTCAAGCTGGGCATGGGGCACGGCGCGCATGGCCCCGAATAGGACGTTGGCCGCAAAGGCGCCGAACACGATTGCAAAGGTGACGACTGCCAGCAAGAAACCGTAAGTTTCGTGCATCCATTGCGCGGAATTGCCCAACGGCATCTTGGCTGCCTGACATACCACAAAATCGTTGCCTTGCCGGATCGGCATGGTCCAGCCGGGGCACAGCATCTTGTGGCGCAGCAATTCGATGCCCTGATCCAGGGCGATGACGAAAAAGAGGAAAAACGCGATGTCCGGCACACCGCGCACCAATGCGATATAGGCTTTGCCAAACCATGAGACCGGTGCGAAATGCGCCCGCGCCGCCATTGCACCGCCAAATCCAAAAGCCAGCGCCACAGGCGCCGTTATCGCCAGCAGCAGCAGAACCTTGAAGAATGACAGGTAGAATGACATGTGCACGCCCGTCGTAAGGTAGCACGACAGCCAGCGCAGCGATTCGAGCGTGGATGGATCGACGCAATATGAAAACATGTTGTCCCGTTGACGTGCCGGGGTTTGCCCCCGTGCTTGTTGCCGTCAGACGCGCCTTAATCAGGCGCGTCTGTTTCTCAGATCAGTTAAGTGATCAGTAGGTTTTGGTTTCTTCGCCGAACCACTTCTTCAGCATGGTGTTCAGCGTGCCGTCTTCCTTCATCGCGGTGATGGCGGCGTCAAACTTTTCCTTCAGCTCGGCGTCGCTTTCACGCAGGCCAAGGCCGATACCACCACCCAGCGGCACTTCCTCACCAACAAACATCAACTCACCACCGGATTCTTCAACGATTGGAACCAGATAGTCCTTGTCAGCAAAGACCGCGTCGGCCTCACCATTGCGCATTGCTGCGACGGTTTCCTCGGGTGTGGCGAATTCGACCAGCGTTGCACCGCTTTCAGCGACATAACCCGCCTGAATGGTCGAAGTCTGCGCCGCGATCACACCACTGGCAACATCAACGCCGTCAGAAATGCTGAAATACGCGGACGCAGTCGGTGGATAGTAGTTCTGCGTGAAATCAATCACTTCGTCGCGCTCATCGGTGATGCTCATACCGGCCATGATGGTGTCATAGTTGCCTGACACGAGGTTCGGAATGATGCTGTCCCAGTCGTTTTTCACCCATTCGCAGGTCAGTTCGGCGCGCTTGCAAAGCTCATCGCCCAACTCACGCTCAAACCCGTCAACTTCTCCGGCGTCATTGATGAAGTTGTAGGGGGGGTAGGCGCCTTCGGTGCCCATGCGGATGGTCTTGCCGTGGGCATCGGCCAGGGCGAACCCGGCGGACAGCGCGACAGCGGCGGTGGCAAGTAGAAATTTCTTCATTGGTAGTCTCCCGTTTGGTTTTTTGATTTACGCAGCCTGAGTTGACGATAAGAACCCTTGCAGACGTTCCGATTTGGGCGCGCCAAAAAGCGTTTCCGGCGGCCCTTGTTCTTCGATCAGGCCCTGATGCAGGAAAATCGTGTGATCCGATACATCTGCGGCCAGCTTCATGTCATGGGTCACGATCATCATGGTGCGGCCCTCTGCGGCCAGATCCTTGATGACTTTGATAACCTCTTGTTCCAGTTCGGGGTCGAGCGCGCTTGTTGGTTCATCAAACAGCAGCGCCTGCGGCTCCATACACAGCGCACGTGCGATCGCAGCGCGTTGTTGCTGCCCGCCCGACAACTGAGCGGGATAGACGTCACATTTGTCTCCGATCCCGACCTTGTCGAGATAGCCACGCGCGGATTTCTCAACTTCGGCCCGGCCGCGGCCCAGAACGGTCAGGGGTGCTTCCATCACATTCTGCAAAATCGACATATGCGCCCACAGGTTAAACTGCTGAAACACCATCGACAGGTTGGTGCGAATGCGCAGCACCTGTTTGGCATCGGCAGGGCGGCGGTTGTGATGCTCGCCCTTCCATTTCACCGGCTCTCCCTTAAAGATCACCTCGCCCTGTTGGCTGTCTTCGAGCAGATTGCAACACCGCAGAAGCGTGGATTTGCCTGATCCGGACGATCCGATCAGTGAAATGACATGCCCGCGCGGAGCCGCCAGGCTGACACCTTTCAGGACTTCGAGCGCACCGTAAGCCTTGTGAAGGTCGTCGATCTGAATCACCGGCGTGTCTGTGGTCATGCGTGGGCCCGATTTATCGTTTCAATACGTCATAAAGGAGGAATTCCGACGTGATTGCAACGTGCAGTTTGGACGCTTCGGTGAGGTTTCCCGATCGACGCCGTGCCAAGCGGAAAAATCAGGCGCGCGCGGCGACCCGTTGGCGCGCCATGGCGCTGTCGGTGTCGGATATGCCCAGCAGGTTGGAAACAAGACGCAACAGCGCGTCTTCTTCATCGGCGCGCGCACCATCCGCCAGCACGACCTGCCAGAGCGCTTCGATAACGCCAAGGCGCTGTTCATAGGGCACCGCGTCCTTGATCGCGCGGGTGAACCTTATCGTATCAGGGGCCTCTGATTCGAGGGTTTCCGCCTCCGCGCGCAGGGCGGCGGCGCTGTCAGGCCGAAGGCCATAGCGGCGCGACGTAATGGTATCAATCAGTTCGCGTTCGCTGGGGGCGTAGTCATTGTCGGCGCGCGCAATCCGCACCAACAGTGCTGTCAACGCAAGTCGCGCGTCAGTGTCATCCATTTGGGCGGGGTCGGGTTGCGTCAGGCGCTTGAGAAAATCTGCGAACATGGCGTTGATATAGTTCGTGCTGCGGCAAAGGCCAAGTCAGAGAGTTTTAAGCGCGGCTTCGCGGGCGGTGGCCATGTCTTCGTCCGTGAGGCCAAGCGCGGTTTCAATGGCAAGAAGCTGAATCTCCTCCATCTCGTCACGCTGGCCGTCAACAAGGGCCACAGACCACATCGCTTCGCCAAGCAATTTGCGGTCGGCGTAATCGACTTCTTCGCGCAGGATGCGGGTGAACTCCGGGGTGCCGGGCGCATCACGCTCCAGGGCCTCGCAAGTGGCGCGCAGTTTCGCCGCCTCCAGCGGCTTCAGCCCGAAGGTTTTGGCCAATATACGGTCAATCTGGCCCACTTCGGCGGCCTGATAATTACGGTCGGCCAGCGCCACGCGCACCAAAAGCGCACCAAGCGCAAGTTGCGCATTGGGTTGCGGCAGCGGTTTCGGGGCCGGTTTGCGGCGGGGGAAAAGGCGTTCAAACATGGTGCACACTTAGCCCACGTCAGGCGGTTTTCCAAAGCGTAAAGTGTCAATTGCAAGCCCTTGGGGATCAGTATTTGTCACAACGAAGCCAGCAATGTCCGCAATGCTCGGAAAACGGGAAAATCCAACGGAAAATTCACCGGTTGGTGCAACAAGGACGGTGCCGATCGCGCTTCCGTCGCGGCGCAGAAATGCAACCTGGGCCTCGCCCGCCTCTCCGCCGCGCAGATCAAAAGCAAGCGCCGACTGGTCCACATCAAATAGAACTGCAATGGCGCCTTCGCCCTGTGCATCGCGTTTCGGGTATCCGGCAACGCCGTAGCCGTTAATCACCGTATTCCCGGAAAATTGAACCACCGAAAGGTTCTGCCCCGCTGCACCGGCCATCAGGGTCAGCGGCGCGTAAGCATTGCCGATGACCTTATCGTGGTCCCCTGCGGCGGCAACTCTTTGCCCGGCAAAATGTTCGCCAAACGCGGCGCCGGGCAGCGGCAGCACTTCATCCACTTTGAAGCCGGGGCCCAGACTGCTGCGCACATCGTCGAATGTGATCATTTCCGGCAGCTCAAGCGTGGCCGGATCGACAAGACAAACAGGCGCGTCGCATGCCCAGGCGGTATGCGGGATCAGGACAATGATGGTCGCGCACAGGATCTTCATGCTGCGATCATAACATGTCTTTCAGGCGTCGTATCCTTCGACGATGATCAGGCTGCCGTCTGACACATTTAGCCGGATATCCTTGGCTGACTGGTAGCTGGGGCTTTCGTAGCAGGCAACCGCGTCGGCATAGCTGGCGAATTCCAGCACCACTGTGCGGCTGCGCATCTTGCCTTCGCGGGTCTGCTGCGGGCCGCCGCGTACCAGAAACCTTGCGCCGAAATCGGCGAAAGGTTTGGCATTTGCGGCGCGGTATTTGTCGTAGATCTCCGCATTATGGACGTCCATATTGGCGATCCAGTATCCCTTGGGCATGTATGCTCCTGTCAGTTGAGTTTTGTGTAGCGGGCCGTCAGCGCCGCAGCCGCCTCCGACAACCCATAAGGTGGGTTGATAACGAACAGCCCAGATCCCACCATGCCGTGGCCCAGACGGGCGGGGGCAAATCGGACTTCATGTCGCAGCGCATCAGGATGGCCTGCAGTGAGCGTGGTGAGCATCGGCTGATGCAACTTGCTGGTCAGGATCGGATACCACAGACAAATGACGCCGACATTCCAGGCCCGTGAGAGCCGCGCAATGTGGCGGGGAATGTCGTTATAGTCGGTTTTCACCTCATAGCTGGGGTCGATCAACATCAGACCCCGGCGCGGCATGGGCGGGGTCAGCGCATAGGCCATGTCGAAGCCGTCCGTCAGATGGCACTTGGCAGGGAAGGGCGACATCGCAAGATCAAGAGCGGCATGTTCACGCGGATGTAATTCGGCAAGATGTATCGTGTCCTGAGGCCGCAGCAACCGCGCCGCCAGCAGGGGGGAGCCGGGGTAAGATCGAGGCCCATGTTCGGCTCGTACTTCATTGATAACGCGGGCAAACGGATCATCGGGCGGAAACCAACCCAACACCTTTTCAACGCCCTGCGCCGCCTCACCGGTCTTGAGCGCTGCATCGTCCGAAAGGTCATAGAGCGCGCGGCCAGCATGGGTTTCAAGGTAGGTCAGCGGCTTGTCCTTGCGGGTAAGATAGGCAAGCATCCATGCCAGCAGGCTGTGCTTGTGCACATCCGCGAGATTTCCGGCATGGTAGATGTGTTGGTAACTAAGCATGGCTCAGGTGTAGCGACTGGCACTCTGCGTGCAACGGGGAAATGCTGTGAAAGCCACTGGGCTTACTGCGCGAAACGTCTGGATCGAGATCCGTATATCCTGCGCCGCCAGCGCAGAATTCACGAAATTTCCGGAGTTTGCGATGTATCGGTCTTGGTTGCTGTTGGATCAAGCGGCACTCGGCGCTGAGATGACGTGACATGCGCCTTCGGGTTTGACGGATTTTGACGGTGAACCGCGTCACGTGGACGTCTACGCAATTCTCAGACCAGCCGTGACACATCCTTTGCGGCCCGTACAAAATCCTTGAACAGGGGGTGCGGATCAAAGGGTTTCGATTTCAGTTCGGGGTGAAACTGTACCCCGATAAACCACGGATGATCGGACCATTCCACGATCTCAGGCAGCTTGCCATCAGGAGACATCCCGGAAAAGCAAAGGCCGACTTTTTCCAGCTTGTCGCGGTATGAAATGTCCACTTCGTAGCGGTGGCGGTGGCGTTCATCTATGGCGGTGGTGCCGTAGATTTCGGCCACCCGCGATCCTTCCTTTAGCGTCGCGTCATAAGCGCCCAGCCGCATGGTGCCGCCCTTGTCGTCACCGACCTTGCGCTCGACCTTGTGATTGCCCTGTACCCATTCCTTGAGGTGATAAATCACCGGCTCAAACCGTTTCTTGCCCGCCTCGTGGTCAAATTCCTCTGAACCTGCTGTCTTGAGGCCGGCCACATTGCGCGCGGCCTCGATCACGGCCATTTGCATGCCCAGACAAATGCCCAGATAAGGCACCTTGTGTTCACGTGCATATTGCGCCGCCTTGATCTTGCCTTCGGTGCCGCGTTCGCCAAAGCCGCCGGGCACAAGGATCGCATGAAAGCCCTCCAGACGGGTGCCAAGATCGTCGGCCTTGTCGAATATTTCGGCATCAACCCATTCGACCCGCACTTTGACACGGTTGGCCATGCCACCATGAGTCAGCGCCTCGGCGATGGATTTATAGGCGTCTTCAAGCTGGGTGTATTTGCCCACGATGGCGATCTTTACCTCACCCTCGGGGTTGTGCACCCGGTCAGATACGTCGCGCCAGACGCTCAGGTCGGGGCGCGGCGCGGGAGAAATCTGAAAAGCATCAAGCACGGCCTGATCCAGCCCCTGTTCGTGATAGGCCAGCGGTGCATCATAGATCGTCGACAGATCATAGGCCGCGACCACCGCTTCCTTGCGGACGTTGCAGAACAGCGCGATCTTCTCGCGTTCCTTTTCGGGAATCGGATGTTCTGAACGGCACACCAGGATATCGGGCGCAATGCCGATGCTTTGCAATTCCTTGACGGAGTGCTGTGTCGGTTTGGTTTTCAACTCACCGCTGGCCGCAAGATATGGCAGTAGCGTGAGATGCATAAAGATACACTGGCCGCGCGGTTTGTCGTGGCTGAACTGCCGAATCGCTTCGAAGAACGGGAGGCCTTCGATGTCGCCCACAGTCCCGCCAATTTCGCAAAGCATGAAATCGACTTCATCACCACCGATGTCGAGGAACGCCTTGATCTCGTTCGTCACGTGCGGGATCACCTGAATGGTCTTGCCAAGGTAATCGCCGCGCCGCTCCTTTTCCAGCACGGTTGAATAGACCCGGCCGGACGAAATGCTGTCAGTCTTGCGCGCGGCAACACCAGTGAATCGCTCATAGTGGCCCAGATCAAGATCGGTCTCCGCCCCGTCATCGGTCACAAAAACTTCGCCATGTTCAAACGGGCTCATCGTGCCGGGATCAACGTTGAGATAGGGGTCAAGCTTGCGCAGTCGCACCGAAAAGCCCCGCGCCTGCAACAGCGCACCCAAAGCCGCAGACGCCAGCCCCTTGCCCAGAGACGAGACCACACCGCCGGTGATGAATATATAGCGTGCCATGTGATATAGGCCCCCGTGATATTAAATTTTCAGGCGGCAAAAGCGCACCAGATGCGCCGCGAATTACCGCAGCCCACGGGACTTAAGCCTAACAGGATTCGGACGTTCAAGGCAAGGCCAAGCCGCAACATGATGTTGCAAAAGTCAGCAGTGCCGCAATCTATTGTGGACGTTCAGGCGGTTAGGCGATCAGTCGGCACTGGGTACAAGCGGTGCATCAGAAGTGCTGCCCGGCGGCAACAAATCGTCACCATCCGCAAGGGCGGGCGCCGCTGGATCATTCAGTGCCGGCGGTGTCGCGCTCAGCCGGTCGATGACGGAACTGCCTGCTGATTTCTCTGCCGCAATAATGGTGAGCGTGATCGACGTGACGATAAAGCAAATTGCCAGCACCCAGGTCAGCTTGCCCAATGCGGTGGCTGCGGCACGCCCTGACACGGCACCGCCACCCCCCATGCCCAAGCCGCCGCCTTCGGAGCGTTGCAGCAGGACCACGGCAATCAGGCCGAGCGCCAGAATGAGGTGGATGATCAGGACGACGTTTTCCATGAAATATGCAGGCTTTCGTTTATGCTGGTGCCGCGTATCTAGGGATGTTTGACCATGGGGGCAAGGGAGGATCGTCGGACAACGGACCAAGCGCTGAGATCGGTCTGCAGCTTGCGCGCCACGAACAAAGACCGCCGCGTAATTGCGGCGGTCTTTTGAAGCGGTACTCTACCACGCCATGTTAAGAGGGTTATCCTGGAATTGAGGTGGATCAGACTCGCTTCGTGTCGTGACCATAGCACGAATTGCCGCAAATGAGGCATGAAAAATTTTGCTATGCGCCGTTTTGCTATGCGCCGGAGGGATGCAGAATTTTCTGCGCGCGCGTTCGATATGGACAGCTACGATGTGGCAGTGCAGGATGCGCGCATGCCACATGATCATGCTCACTCTGACCACCCCCATACCCTGCTGCCGCCGGACCCGGCGCTGCGGGTCAAGGCGCTTGAAACCATCCTGACGCGCAAGGGGCTGATTGATCCCGCGGCACTGGACGAAATCATCGACACCTATGAGAACCGTATCGGTCCACGCAATGGGGCGATGGTGGTGGCGCGGGCATGGTCGGACGCGGGCTTTCGGGACGCGCTGCTGAGCGACGCGACAGCGGCCGTATCAGAAATGGGATTTTACGGACGCCAGGGCGAACATATGGTCGCGGTCGAGAACACGGATGCGGTGCACAACATGGTCGTGTGCACCCTGTGCAGCTGCTATCCTTGGCCGCTTCTGGGCATTCCGCCAGGTTGGTACAAATCCGACGCATATCGCGCCCGCGCGGTGCGCGAGCCGCGCACGGTATTGGCAGAGTTCGGTGTAACCTTGCCTGCGGATACGGCCGTGCGGGTCTGGGATTCGACGGCCGAAATACGGTATCTGGTCATCCCCCGGCAGCCCGAAGGAACCGACCATTTGTCGCAGGACGCGCTTGCCGCGCTGGTCACGCGCGACAGCATGATCGGGTGTGGTCTGGCCCGGAACCCATGACGCGCGTGCACGACATGGGTGGGCGGTTTGGCGATGGGCCGGTGGTGCCGGAACCCGAACAGATCAAGTTTCACGCCGACTGGCATCCACGCGCGCTGGCCGTGACACTGGCAGTGGGCAGTCTGGGCAAGTGGAACATTGATGTGTCGCGCCACGCGCGCGAAAGCCTGGCACCTGTCGATTATGCAACGTTTTCCTACTATGAGAAATGGTTGGCGGCGCTGGCCGATATGTTGGTCACACGCGGCGTGGTGAGTGCGGCAGAACTTGCCGGAGAGGTGGCGCCAACCGTCAGCCCGCTTGGCGCAAAATGCCTTATGGCACAGAATGTCGGCGGCGTGCTGGCAAAGGGTGGCCCGGCAAACCGAGAAAGCGAAGTCGCCGCAAAATTCGCCATTGGCGATGCGGTCGTGTCCCGAAGTCATGCGCAGAATGTCATGATCAACGGCGGCCACACGCGCCTGCCGGCTTACGCGGCTGGAATGCGGGGACGGATCGTGCGGTGTCATGGCAGCCATGTTTTGCCCGACAGCAATGCGCACGATCTGGGCGAAGCGCCAGAGCCGCTTTATGCTGTGGCGTTTCGCGCGGCGGAACTGTGGGCGCGTCCGGAATCCCCAAATGACGAAGTGGTGCTGGATCTGTGGCAAAGCTACCTGAGCCCGGCGTGACTGCGCCTGAACCCGTTTTCGAAGCGCCTTGGCACGCGCAGCTTTTTGCGCTTACGGTGCATCTGAACGAGGCCGGACATTTCGCCTGGGCCGACTGGGCGCAACGTTTTGGCGCGACGCTGGCACAACACGGACTGGCGCAAGAGCTGAACGGCGGTGACGATTATTTCCATGCCTGGCTTGTCACATTCGAAAGCATTTTGTCAGATCGTGGCATAGCTGCGGCGAATGATATCGAGCAGGCGCGCGCAGCTTGGGAAGCGGCCTATCTGCGCACGCCGCACGGCGCGCCTGTTGCATTGACCATCACGCTGTACGACGCGCCTGACTGACGTCAGGACGCCCCGCCCACCATCCCTTTAGACAAAAAACCGTACGTACCGATCGCTGAAAACGCGGAGTTCTTCCCGGTCTGCGCCCCGCAGTCTTATGTATCGACGTCGTCCATGTCTGCCTGCCCGGAAAGCCCACGGCGCACATGGCTCCAGCTCAGGCCGATGCCAAGCACAAAGCTGAGCGCAAAGAGCCCAAGCCAGACGTTGAAGCTGGAATTATCCAGTCGCAGCACGCCGAGATCATAAAGCACCCAGAGCGAGGCACCAATCACAGCCAGCACCAGCAGCATGCCAAGGCTTCCGATCGAACGCAGCGTTGCGCGCAAGTAGATGATGTAGCCGATCA
>JAGXHC010000132.1 GCA_024636405.1 Sulfitobacter sp.
GACTTGGGTGGTGCCGTCAATATCATGGAGGGCAAATATGGTCCTTACGTGAAATGGGAAAAGGTGAACGCCACGATCCCCAAGGAAATTGAACCCGCGGATCTGACGATGGCGCGCGCAGTCGAGTTGATCGAAGAAAAGCTCGCGAAGTCTCCGGCCAAGCGCAAGGCCGCGACGAAAAAGGCCCCGGCCAAGAAAGCGCCCGCCAAAAAGCCCGCCGCCAAAAAATCGGCCACAAAAAAGACGGCTGCAAAAAAACCGGCGGCCAAGAATGCACCGCCAAAGAAGAAACCCGCTGCGAAAGAATAGCGCTGCACCTGCGACATCACATCGCATATCATGAATATGTGATTTGCGTTTCACCGCTGTTTTTCCGATGACAACATCAGAAAAACAACACTGAAAGGCAGAGACATGTCAGGCATCCTATTTACCCGGCGCGGACTGATCGCGGCCAGCGGCGCGGCCTTGATGGCCCCCGCCATTGCACGTGCACAGGAATATCAGGCCCCGCGCGAATATTCTGACGAGGCGCCCGTGCGCAACAATACCTCCAGTTTCGTCAATCAGCGCTGGGAAGATCACTTTGACACGCTGGGCAAGGCCGCGATTGTGGCCGACACCGTGTCGCGCGCCCTGCACTTCTGGAGCGGCGATGGCCAGACCTACAATGTATACCCCACCTCTGTCCCGCGCACGGATGAGCTGACCAAGCGTGGCTATACCAGCGTTGTACGCAAACGTGTGGGGCCGGACTGGACGCCGACTGCGTCGATGGTTGAACGCGATCCCGAGCTGAAATACATGCCCCCCGGCCCCGGCAACCCGCTGGGCACCCATGCGATGTATCTCGATTGGCCCGCGTATCTGATCCACGGCACCCATGACACCCGAAAGATCGGGCGGCAGTCCTCGGACGGCTGTATCGGGCTATATAACCACATGATCGAGGCGCTGTTTGAAATCACGCCCGTGGGCACGCAGGTACGGATCATCTGATCCGGCTGGCGATCTGACAGTGACGCAGGCGCGGGGATAGCTTCCCGCGCCCTTTTTCGTTGAACAAATTGACTTTGCCGCGATGCGGCTTCAAAACCGTGGCAACAGGACAGGAGAGTTCGCGATGAAGAAAATCTATGGCTCCGCCGCCGAGGCGCTGGACGGCGTACTAAGCGACGGCATGCTGATTGCCGCCGGGGGCTTCGGTCTTTGCGGTATTCCGGAATTGCTGTTGCAGGCGATCAAGGAAAGCGGCGCAAAAAATCTTACGTTTGCATCCAACAATGCAGGCGTTGACGATTTTGGCATTGGCATCCTGTTGCAGACGCGGCAGGTCAAAAAGATGATCAGTTCATATGTGGGCGAAAACGCAGAATTTATGCGCCAGTATCTCAGCGGAGAACTGGAGCTGGAATTCACCCCCCAGGGGACGCTGGCAGAACGTATGCGGGCCGGCGGCTGCGGCATTCCCGGCTTTTACACCAAGACCGGCGTCGGCACCCAGATTGCTGAAGGCAAAGAAGTGAAGATGTTCAAGGGCGAGGAATATATCCTTGAAGAAGGCATTTTCGCGGATCTGGCTATCGTCAAGGCATGGAAAGCGGATGACACCGGCAATCTGGTGTTCCGCAAGACTGCGCGCAATTTCAACCCTCCTGCCGCGATGTGCGGCAAGATCTGTGTTGCCGAGGTCGAAGAGATCGTTCCGCGCGGCGAACTGGACGGTGACATGATCCACCTGCCGGGCATCTATGTGCACCGGATCATTCAGGGCAAACATGAGAAGCGGATTGAACAGCGTACGACACGCAAGCGGGAGGAAGCATAATGCCCTGGGATCGCAATCAGATGGCCGCGCGTGCGGCGCAAGAGTTGGAAGACGGCATGTACGTCAACCTGGGCATCGGCATTCCGACGCTGGTGGCCAATTACGTCGGCGACAAGGATATCACCCTGCAATCCGAAAACGGTATGCTGGGTATGGGCCCCTTTCCTTTTGAGGGTGACGAGGACCCGGATCTTATCAATGCAGGCAAGCAGACCATCACAGAGCTGAACCGCACCGCCTATTTCGACAGCGCGATGTCATTCGGTATGATCCGCGGCGGCAAGATTGCGGCGGCGATCCTGGGCGCAATGGAAGTGGCCGAAAACGGCGATCTGGCAAACTGGATGATTCCGGGCAAGCTGGTCAAAGGCATGGGCGGTGCGATGGATCTGGTTGCGGGTGTGGGCCGTGTGATCGTGGTCATGGACCACACCAGCAAGCACGGCGACAGCAAGGTGTTGAAGGCTTGTTCCCTGCCGCTGACCGGCAAGGCCGTGGTTGACCGCATCATCACCAATCTGGGCGTGCTCGACGTTGTCGATGGTGGTTTGCGGATCGTTGAATGCGCCGACGGCGTGACCGAAGAAGAACTGCGCGCCGCGACGGAAGCCACCATTGTCTGACCGCACCATCACGTTTGCGATGGAGCACGGCAAGGGCCGCTATGTGTTGCGCGACGGCGGGCACGAAGCGGAATTGACCTATTCCCCGGTGAGTGATGCAAAGGTTATTGCGGATCATACCGGGGTGCCGGACGGTTTGCGCGGAAAAGATGCGGGCTTGGATCTGGTGACGCAGCTTGTGGCAGATGCCCGCACGAAAGGGTTTCAGATCGTACCGCTGTGCCCTTTCGTCGAAGAGATGCGGCGCAGGCACCCCGAATGGGCAGACGTCTTTACCACCTGAACAACGCCGCGTTCAATTCATCGCGACAAAGACGCAGCCGTCGCTGATAAGTTCCGGCGGCGTCTGGCACAATCCTTTTGCGACCTGAAACGCGGCCAACACCTTGGGCACATAATCGCGGGTTTCCGCAAACGGCGGCACGCCCGCGTGTTTGCGCACAGATCCTTCGCCCGCGTTGTACCCAGCCAGTACAAGGATTGGATCGCTGTCAAATTCGCCCATCAGCCAGTTCAGGTATTTCACCCCGCCCGCGATGTTCTGAGACGACGCCATGCTGTCAGTGACGCCAAAGCGCGCGGCGGTGTCTGGCATCAGTTGCATCAATCCTTGCGCACCGGCACCGCTGACAGCATCAGACCGGCCGTTGGATTCCACCGTGATCACCGCCAGCACCAGCGCAGGCGACACCTTTGTGCCGATGGTCAGGCGCAGAATGTCGATGCCGTTGATCTTGGCGATGTCCTGCATCTGCTGCAAGCGGGGTGCCCCGACCCTGTCCGCGGCGCCGGCCAGTGTATTCATCGCCAGTTCCAGCCGTCCGGGCCCCGATTGCGCGGCCTCCGGCGATACCTTCTCCCAGAACCAGTCGAACCTGCCGGGCGCTTTGGGCGCGATCGCACCTGACGGTGTGGCGATGGCGGCAGGCACGGCCCTGACCTGCGCTGCGGGGTCAATCTGGATTGTAATGCGCTTTTCGCCGGGCTTGGGTGGCTTCACCCGTTTGGCGCTGAATTCGGCAAACGGTTTGGGCGTATCCGCATAGGCCGGCATAATGGCCAGCGCAGCCGCCAGAAGCGAAAGTTGTATGATACGGGTCATGCCTGCCTGCTTTTTTTATGTTTATAGGCTCGATACGCGGGAATATCTCACGAATCCGGCTTTCAAACCAGCAAATCAGGGCATGAATAATGGCGAAAATGACATAATTGGCTCGCTGCGCCACCCGTTTGCGGGACCCTCAGAGGAAAATCACACTATTTACGTTGCAAATTCAGGTACTTGTTAAAAAGTTGTGAAATTGGATGGCCAAAGGTGCAAATGTCACAATTGGCGCCAAATTCATGCCCCAATCACACGGCTATATAGGGTCATACCAAGTCGAACAGGCATCGGCTGAGAGAAACAGATGCCAGACGGACGACGGGGTTGAAACTTAAAAACCTTATGATCCTTGGAGGGACATACCATGATGAATTTTATCAAAAACTTCCGTAAATCCGAAGCTGGCGCCGTGACTGTTGACTGGGTTGTGCTGACCGCCGCCGTTGTTGGCCTGGCCGTCGCCGCTTACAGCTCGATCAAAACCGGTGCGACACAGCTGACCGCCGACACAAACACATACCTGGGCGCTCGTCAGCCTGGTATCGACTGATATCCATCAGGTCTGACCTGACTAACGGGGGCCGCATTCTGAACGACAGGATGTGGCCCCTATTCGTTAAACACCAACCGGTTCAACCCCAACTTCTGTAAAAGAAAGCCCTGTCATGTGGAGCAATCTTAAGAAATTCATCGGCTGCGAAGATGGCGCTGTAACAGTCGACTGGGTCGTGCTGACCGCTGCTGTCGTGGCATTGGCCGCCGGCGCATATACCGCGCTGAAAACAAATTCCGATTCACTGGCTGGCAGAACGTCAACCTATGTTTCTGAACGCGTCGTCGGAGAGTAGATCTTTTCGGTCGGAAGCTCCCGGATCGGGCATGACGTTACTGCTCGCCAGGTTTCGGGGTGCTCCGCATGCGGACGCACCCCGGATTTGCGCGCCAGCCCATGGATGCCGGGCGTCACAATCACCTGCCACGATGTTGTCGCTACGCAGGCCAAGATTTGCCACATACAATTTATAAACTGCAAAAAGAAAAGATATGCAGCCGGGCATGTATCCGGCGAAGCAACTAAAAAGAGGTAAAAACATGCGTATGGTATTTGGACTGGTTCTTCTGGTGGGCATCGCGCTTGCTGGTGGTGCCGTATATCTGGCCAAGGATCAGATCGCGCAGTATCAGGTGGCGAATGCGCGCGCCCAGGAGGCACTGGCCCAGGTCGTGCCAACCGTCAAGGTCTTCGTGGCCGAAGGGCCGCTGAAATACGGTCAGGAGCTCAAGCGTGAAGACGTCCGCCAGGTCAACTGGCCGGAGAATGCGATCCCTGAAGGTGCATTTGTCGAAGAAGCCGCCCTCTTCCCTGAAAATACAGATGAGCTGCGCGTCGTCCTGCGCGCCATCGAAAAAGACGAAGCAATCATGCTGGTGAAGGTCACTGAACCCGGCGAAGACACCGGTCTGACCTCGCGGCTGGAACGTGGCAAGCGTGCGTTCACCATCAAGGTGGATGTATCAAGCGGCGTTTCCGGCTTTTTGCGTCCGGGTGATCGTGTCGACATCTATTGGACAGGACGGGTCAATATCGACCGTAGCAGTGACAACGGCGAAGTGACCAAGCTGATCGAGGCCGGCGTCAAGTTGATCGCCATTGACCAAAGCGCCGGTGGCCAGATGGGTGAGGCAACAATCGCCCGCACCGTGACTGTCGCCATCAGCCCACAGCAAGTTGCCGCATTGGCACAGGCGCAATCGACAGGCAATCTGTCGCTGTCGCTGGTGGGAGCAGAAGATGATACCGTTGCCGAAGCTATCGAGGTCGATCAGCGTTCGTTGCTGGGCATCGCAACCCAAGAAATTAAGGCCGAGGTGGCACAAGAACGTGTCTGCACCATCCGCACACGCCGCGGCGCAGAGGTTGTCGAACTTCCGATCCCCTGCACAAACTGATCTAATACCAACAGCTTGCAAGGGCGTCGCAGTAGCTGCGGCGCCCTTTCGGTTTGTATTATGTTGCCATTTACCCACATAGCCATTGCCTGCGGACACCTTGATTCTTGCAAAAAATTTGAAAGTGACGCAGAGTGACGCGAGTAACGGGCAAAAAGACCCAATCCTGAGGCGTGATCAAAAGGGCAGGTCACATGAAAATCGACAGATTTATTAAAGCAGCCCTCGTCGGGCTGACCTTAAGCGCAACGCCGATTGCATTGACGCTTTCGGGGTCGGCTGCGGCCGATACATTGCGCATTGTTAATAGAGGAACAAATTCGACACTGAATGTGCCGATGAACCGTGCGGTGGTTGTCGAAAGTGACATCCCCTTTGCGGAACTCAGCATTGCCAATCCTGGCATCGCGGATATTTCATCTTTGTCGGACCGCACCATTTACGTCTTGGGCAAATCACCGGGACTGACCACGCTTACCCTTCTGGACGCCAGCGGCCAGTTGATCACGAACGTGGATGTGCGTGTCGCGTCGGACGTGTCGGAGTTCAAGGAACGTTTGCGGCAAATCCTTCCAGGCGAAAATATCGAAGTGCGCACGGCAAATGACGGCATCGTGCTATCCGGCATCGTATCTTCTACCCAGCGATTGCAGCGCGCACTGGATCTGGCAGAACGGTATGCACCTGAGCGTGTATCGAACCTGATGAGCGTTGGCGGTATTCAGCAGGTCATGCTGAAGGTCCGTTTTGCAGAAATGCAGCGCAATGTGTCAAAGTCGCTCAGTTCTTCATTGGCCCTGAATGGCGCAATTGGCGGCACGGGCATCAACGGCGGCACCGGTTCTTCGGTTAGCGCCGGCGCGGTCAGCACGTCTCTCGGCGGCAATGTTCCTGCGACAAATTCCAACGCGGGGGCCATTCTTTTCGGCTTCAATGCGGGATCGACCCAAGTCGGTATCTTGCTGGAAGCACTTGAGAAAAAGGGCGTCGTGCGGTTCTTGGCGGAACCGAACCTGGTTGCGCTATCCGGTCAGGAAGCAAAATTTCTCGCCGGTGGCGAATACCCGGTGCCCGTGGCCCAGTCCGGCGACCGGATCACCGTGGAATTCAAACCTTTTGGTGTTGAACTCGCCTTTATCCCCCGTGTGGTGGACAAGGACCTGATTAACCTTGAATTGAAAGCTGCGGTATCTGCGATAGATCCGACAAACAGCCTTTCGTTGGGTAACGGGATCGAGATCTCTGCATTTACGCGGCGCGAGACCTCCACCACAGTGGAAATGCGCGACGGCGAAAGCTTTGCCATCGCGGGTCTTCTGACCGACGATTTCACTGACAATTCCAGCCAACTGCCCTGGATCGGTGACGTGCCGGTTCTGGGTGCGCTTTTCAGATCCGCCGATTACCAGCGTAGCCAAACTGAACTGGTAATCATCATCACGGCGCATCTTGTCACGCCCACACGGGGTGAGGCGTTGGCCCTGCCCACAGATCGCATCAAACCGCCGACTGAAAAGGATCTTTTCCTGTTCGGTCGTACCTCCGAAGGCACGCAGACCCCCAGAAAGGGCGCGGCAGGCGAGGTTGCCAAACAAGACTTTGGTGGCTCCTACGGTTATGTACTGGACTGAACAATGGAACGTGTGATGGCCAAAAAACTCAGCATTGCAGGCACCATCGCGGGCTTTGCCGCGCTCGCCGCCTGCGCCCCAAGCTCCGATCCGGTATATACGCAGTTTCATCGCGAAGCCGGGGCGATCGTCGACACCGGCAGTTTCGGAAATGCGACGCTGAATAACCGATTGGTGATGACCGGCGAGAAAGCCTATACTTTTGATCTGGCGAACAGATTTGCGTCCGAAGTGACATCTGTCGTCACTTTTGCATTCAATTCAGCCCAATTGGACGGAACGGCCCAAGCGGTTCTGCAAACGCAGGCAACTTGGATCAGGCAATTCCCGGAAATCAGATTCCGCGTTTACGGGCATACCGATGCAGTCGGGTCGAACGGCTTTAACAAGGCGCTGGGTTTGCGGCGCGCCAATGCGGTTGTGAGCTATCTTTCGACACTTGGCATAAGCCGCAGTCGGCTTGAGGCCGTGGTTTCCTTCGGCGAAACGCAGCCGCTTGTTGTCACCCAGGGTCGCGAACGCAAAAACCGCCGCACAGTAACGGAAGTCAGCGGTTTTGTGAAAAGTCACCCCAGCGTTCTGGACGGCAAATACGCCCAGATCATCTACCGGGATTATATTGCCAGCGCCGTACCTCCTACCCAGTTGACCACGACAACTGTCGGTACAACTTCTTCGGTAGAATAAACCAACGCAAAAATCCGGCACGCTGAACGCGCTGCCGGATTTTTCGCGACTTCGGATCACTTGACCAATCATTGCCGATTGACGTGATCGTTTCACAATACCCAACAATCGAAGCTTTTTGGCCCCAATCCTGCCCATATTGGGTGCGATATTGGCTGCAATAGGACAATTACGTTCGGCAATGCGCCGAATGTGGGTGACCGCAGGCGATGGGACTGCGCGCAAAAGGCGCAGCCCACAATTTGCGCAATCCCTTGTTATTAGAGGATTAAGGCAATGACAAGCAGCATGCCACAACCTGAAACTGCGCCCATCGTGGCCTGCACGGTAAGCCGTGACGTCCAGAATTTCGATTTGCTGATCGAGGACATGGAAAGCGCGCTGGGTGAAAGCTGGGGCGACCTGGGTTTTGCCGAAGCGTTGGCGTTTTTCGGGCAGCCGGAGGCGGAGGCGATGGAATTCATTGCTCTCGCGATAGATGAAACCGACGAAGATAATCTGGTGCTCATGGGCGAGATAATCGCCCAGGCCAAGGTGCGTGATATCAAGGTGATCCTGATCGCCGAAGACGTGACACCAGCAGCGCTTCATTCGCTTTTGCGTCAGGGCGCGGACGAATTCGTCCCCTACCCGCTTCCCGAAGGGGAGCTGGCACAGGCCATCGACCGTGTTCGCGCGATAGACGAAGCCCCGGCACCGGCGCCAGCGGCCCCACAGCTTAAGGCCGGTGCGCAGAAGGATGGCGCGTTGATTGTTGTGCACGGTCTGGCGGGCGGCACAGGTGCGACGACGATGGCTGTCAATCTGGCCTGGGAATTGGCGAATGTGGACAAAAAGAACCCACCATCGGTCTGTTTGCTGGATCTTGATCTGCAATTTGGTGCCGTGGGCACGTTCCTTGATCTGCCGCGCCGCGAGGTTGTCTATGAAATGCTGTCCGACACAGAGACCATGGACGAAGAAATCTTCGGCCAGGCGCTATTGACGTTCGAGGACCGGCTTCATGTGCTGACTGCTCCGGTGGATATGTTGCCGCTTGATCTGATCTCGTCCGAAGACGTGAACCGCATTCTCGAAATGGCACGCAATCAGTTCGATTATGTGATCGTCGATATGCCCTCAACACTGGTTCAATGGAGCGAGGCAGTGCTCAACAGCGCACATGTCTATTTTGCGATGCTGGAACTGGATATGCGGTCGGCACAGAACACGCTGCGTTTCAAGCGCGCCTCGCAATCAGAAGAACTGCCGGTGGAGAAGCTGCGCTATGTGATGAATCGCGCGCCAAAGTTCACCGATCTTAACGGCAAGAGCCGCGTCAAGCGTATGGCAGAATCGCTGGGCATCTCCATCGACGTCAGCTTGCCGGATGGCGGAAAACCCGTCACGCAGGCGAATGACCACGGCACGCCGCTGGCCAGTTCCGCCCCCAAAAGCCCGCTACGCCGCGAAATCGCCAAACTGGCGGCCTCCATTCATGACCTCAAGAGGGACCAGGCCAAAGCGGCCTGACCTCAAACCGAAAGAGCGTTCAGATGTTTTCCAAGTACAAAAAATCCGCCGGTGCCGCTGCTGAAAAGCCCGTCAAAACGGCTGTTGTGACGCCGATCGTACCTGCCAAGACTGTCGATCCGGCCGCCGCCGTATCCATGCGCCGCGCGTCAAAGCCCGCCGCAGTCGCGCCGCTGGACAAGGAACTCAAGCGCAAGCAGCGCATGAGTGAGATCAAGTTGGAGTTGCACCGATCGCTGCTGGACAACCTGAACCTTGCCGCACTTGAACACGCCTCGGAACAGGACCTGCGCCAAGAGATCAATTCAATCTCCGCCGAAGTCCTCGAAGAAAAGAGCATCGTGCTTAACCGTGAGGACCGCATGACGCTCAACTCAGAGCTTTATGACGAGGTTACAGGTCTGGGTCCGCTTGAGACATTGCTCAAGGATGAAACGGTCAACGACATTCTGGTCAACGGGCCACAGCAGATATTTGTGGAACGCGACGGTAAATTGGAACTGACCGACGTCACGTTCAAGGACGAAAAGCACCTGCTGCGCATCATCGACAAGATCGTTTCGGCGGTTGGGCGGCGTGTCGACGAAAGCAACCCCTATGTTGACGCCCGCCTCAAGGACGGATCGCGTTTCAACGCGATGGTGCCGCCAGTGGCCGTGGACGGATCGTTGGTCTCCATTCGAAAGTTCAAAAAGGACAAACTTGGGATCGACGATCTGGTTTCCTTTGGCGCCTTCACCGAAGAAATGGCGGCCTATCTTCAGGCTGCGGTCGCGACACGCCTGAATATCATCGTGTCGGGTGGTACAGGTTCAGGTAAGACCACAACGCTGAATGCGCTTTCGTCCTTTATCGACAACGCCGAGCGTATTCTGACCATCGAGGATACGGCGGAACTTCAGCTTCAACAAACCCATGTTGGCCGGATGGAAAGCCGCCCACCCAACGTGGAAGGCAAAGGCGAAGTATCCCCGCGCGACTGTCTGAAAAACGCGCTGCGGATGCGCCCTGATCGGATCATCGTCGGTGAAACCCGCGGTGAGGAAGTCATCGACATGTTGCAGGCCATGAACACCGGCCATGACGGGTCCATGACCACGATCCACGCGAACTCCGCTCGCGATGGCGTGTCGCGGTTGGAAAACATGATCGCCATGGCCGGAATCGAAATGCCGCTCAAGGCCGTGCGGTCGCAGATTTCGTCGGCTGTGAACCTGATTGTGCAGGCTTCGCGCCTACAGGACGGATCACGGCGTATGACGTCGATCACCGAAATCACCGGCATGGAAGGCGACGTAATCTCCATGCAGGAAATCTTTCGCTACCAGCGCGTCGGTCTGACGCCAGAGAACAAGATCATCGGCCATTTCACAGCGACCGGCGTGCGCAGCCACTTTGCAGAACGCTTCCGCATGTGGGGCTATGATTTGCCGGCCTCCATCTACGAACCCATAGCAGCCCAGTAAGGAATCTCAGTCATGAGTGCCGAACCAATTATCTATGGCCTGATCTTCATCGGTGTGCTGGTGCTGGTCGAAGGGCTTTATCTGGTGGCCTTCGGGAAATCCATCAGCCTCAACAGCCGTGTAAACCGGCGTCTTGAGATGCTTGAAAAAGGCGCCCGCCGCGAGGAGGTGCTGGACAAGTTGCGCAAGGAAATGCAGCAACACATGAATGCCCGCACGATCCCGCTTTATTCGCTGTTGTCGGAAAAAGCGCAGAAGGCCGCCATCGCATTCTCCCCGAAGCAATTGCTGATGATCATGGCGGGTCTTGCCGCCGTCGCGTTCATGGCCCTGACTGTGGGAACTGAGACAGACCCGCCCGTGCGCGCCCTTTTGTCAGCAGGCATCGGTATTGGCGGTGTGTATCTTTGGGTCTCGATGAAGGCCGGCAAGCGTATGGGCATGATCGAGGAACAGCTGCCCGATGCGGTTGAACTGATGGTGCGCTCTTTGCGGGTGGGCCATCCCTTTACGAACGCGATATCGATCGTGTCCAAGGAAATCCAGGACCCGCTGGCTTCTGAATTTGGTGTGATCGCGGACGAATCCGCATATGGCCGCGACATTGGCGAAGCGCTCAAGGATATGGCCGAACGACTGGACATGCAGGATTTGCGCTTCCTTGCCGTCGCTGTCACCATCCAGCAGCAATCAGGGGGTAACCTTGCGGAAATCCTTGCTGGTCTGGCAAAGGTCATCCGCGCCCGTTTCCGCCTGTTCCGCCGCGTCAAGGCGATCACAGCCGAGGCGAAATGGTCCGGCAAGTTCCTGTCCGCCTTCCCCGTCGTTGCCCTTATCGTGATCAATGTCGCCGACCCGCATTATTACGATGAGGTACGCGAACACCCCTACTTTATCCCTGCCTGCTTTCTTGTTGGTACATTCCTGGCCGTGAATCTCTTTGTGATGCGCGTCCTGACCAACATTAAGGTGTAAGGAGCATTCCAATGGCATATCTCACGCAACTTAACGCACAGATAACTGAGGTTCTAGGCCCGATGGGCCTGATCATCATCGTCGGCGCGCTTGGCTTTATCCTTGTGGCGTTCACGATCGTCGCGATGCTGCGCCAGCCTGAAGACCCGCTTAGCAAGCTCAAGCGCGCAAGCGCCAGCCCAACCGGAGTCGACCGCCGTCAAAAGCTGCGCCAAAGCGACCGCAACGAACAGTTGCAGAAATTCGCGAAGTTTCTTGAGCCAGAGAGCGTGGCCGAGTTGAGTGCGAAAGAGCTGATGTTGCGGCAGGCTGGATACCAGTCAAAAGACTCCGTGCGGATATTCTATTTTGCGCAATTCCTGCTGGGCATTCTGGGGTTGATTGGCGGTGTGGTTTATATCAACTTCCTTGGCGGCGGCGAAGGGCTGTCGACCCAGAAAACAATGATGTGGACAATTGGACCGGGCGCTATTGGATATTATCTTCCGAAATATTGGGTTACCCGCCGCATTGGCGCCCGCAAAGAAGAAATCACGCGCGGCTTTCCCGATGCGCTGGATATGATGCTGGTGTGCGTCGAGGCAGGACAATCAATGGACCAGTGTATTGTGCGTGTCGCCCGTGAATTGCGCGCCTCTTACAAGGCGTTGTCCGACGAATTCGAAGTCGTCGCCTATGAAATGAAGGCCGGCAAGGACAAGATTACCGTGTTGAACGACATGGGCGAACGTTGCGGCGTGCAGGATGTCTCGTCTTTCGTGACTGTGTTGGTGCAATCAGCCGCTTTTGGTACGTCGATATCCGATGCGTTGCGGGTCTATGCGGCAGAAATGCGCGACAAGCGCGTGATGCGTGCCGAAGAGGCCGCAAACAAGTTGCCAACAAAGATGACCCTTGCCACTATGATGTTAACCGTACCGCCGCTGCTGATCATTCTGGTCGGACCTTCGGTGCATGGCATCACGCAACTTGGCAAAATGGCCGGACCAGGACAGTAATGACGACACCACTTGGGCGCGGCATGGTGCGCGTCTTGGCAATGACAACTGCATTCGGATTAACCGCCTGTTCACCGGGCGTTTTTTCCGCGTCGGAGGAAAGCCCTTACGCCCCCGGTGTGAACCGCAACAAACAAGCTGAAGACGGGTTGGAAGTTGGCCATCGTCTGATGGCGGCGGGTCAGTATGAATTGGCAATCAAATCGTTCAACCGTGCCGCGCTTGAGCAAGGCGTTGATTCCGAGATCCTGTCCGGGCTGGGCAGTGCAAGCCTTGGGTTGGGACGTCTGGGACAGGCCGAACAATTGTTGCGCCGTGCGGTAAAACAAGATGGCAGCCAGCCCGAAATCTGGAATAATCTCGGTGTTGTGCTGATGGAGCGGGGCAAAACTGCTGAAGCGGAACAGGTTTTTCGCAAGGCTTACGCGCTCGATAATGGCGAAAGTGACGCAATCCGGGACAATTTGCGCTTGGCACTCGCAAAAACGGAAAATCCTGCTATTACAGATAGCGAGGACGACAATTATAAATTGGTGCGGCGCGGGACGGGGGATTACCTGATCCGGTCAGCATCATGATCGAGGCAGAGCAGTAAAAAGGACGCACAAAATGCGCCACCCCTATATTCTGGCCGCCTGCATTGCAGGCGTCACCGCTGTTGCAGGCTGCGGTGAAAAGAACGCAAACGCCACCGTTGAACGGGCCTTCAAGGACGTGAATGTGGTGGACGAATCCAATCTCAGTGATGTCATGCTGACCGTGGCCGATCCAAATGAGGCGGTCACCTATTTTGCCCGTTCGATCAAGCAGGACCCGAAACGCATCGACCATCAACGCGGCCTTGCGTCATCGCTGATCCGGGCCAAACGGAACAACGAAGCCGTGATCGAATGGGCCAAGGTGCCGACCATGGAGGGTGCGACGCCTGACGACAGCATCGAATATGCTGATGCGCTGATCCGCGGCGGCGACTGGGCCAAGGCAGAGACGGTTCTGGACGGTGTGCCGCCCACCCATGAAACATTCAAACGCTACCGTCTTGAGGCGCTGGTCGCCGACAGCAAACAGGAATGGAAGAAGGCCGACAGCTTTTACGAGATTGCAATCGGCCTGACCACAACGCCTGCGTCGGTGCTGAACAACTGGGGCTATTCCAAGCTGACGCGCGGTGATTACGCCGATGCAGAGCGCAAATTCTCAGACGCGATCCGCCAGGACAGCACGCTGTTCACAGCCAAGAACAATCTGGTTCTCGCACGGTCCGCGCAACGCGACTATACGCTGCCGGTGATCCCGATGGACCAGACAGAGCGCGCACAACTGCTGCACACGATGGCATTGGCGGCGATCAAGCATGGTGACGTCGAAACCGGAAAAAGCCTGTTGAGCGACGCCATCGAAACCCACCCGCAGCATTTCGAGGCTGCCGTAAGATCGCTGCGCGCGCTCGAAAACAGCAACGGCTGACGGGCATGGCCATTACTGCCGTCTCCGCCCTGTGGTTCCTGCCATTTGTGCTGCCGATTTGTATCTATGTCTGTTTTACCGACATGGCGCAGATGAAAATCACCAATCAGGCGGTGATCGTGCTTGGGCTGATATTTGTGCTGGTCGGGCTGATCGCGCTGCCGTTTGATGTCTATCTTTGGCGTCTTCTGGGGCTTGTGATCGTGCTGGTGTTGGGCATCATGCTGAATGCAGCCGGGGTCGTGGGTGCAGGTGATGCAAAATTTGCCGCCGTCGCCGCCCCCTTTATTGCACTGGGCGACATGCGACTGGTGATTGTGCTCTTTGCGGCAATACTGCTGGCTGCGGCGGCAACCCACCGCACGGCCAAACACTCGCCTCTGCGCCGATTGGCCCCCCACTGGGCCAGTTGGGAACAGGGCAAGAAGTTTCCCATGGGGCTTGCACTTGGCACCACACTGGCCGCGTATTTGATACTGGGTGCGCTTTATGGGGCCTGATTTACGCCATATTCAGCAGTTATTGTTCAAACTGCACATAGCCGATTTGCCGCCCGTTCAAGGAACAGCACGATGAACATGCAACCCAATGCCGTCATGGCACCGCCGCCGCCGCGTCGTCTTGAAGACATGCAATTGCCGCTGGTCATGATGCGCGACATCCTTTTGAAAACCATATTCCGCAAGAACGTGGATCTGGTCAGCGAATTGGCCAAGGCGATCTGCCTGCCGATCCCGGTGACGCAGGAACTGGTCGATATGGCCCGAACCCAGCGCCTTTTGGAAGCGACCGGTACGCTCAATGCCAACAACGGCAACGAGATGGGATATCAACTGACCGATGCGGGCAAGGCGCGGGCGCTTGATGCGCTGGCGCAGTCGGAATATTTCGGTGCCATGCCGGTTCCGCTCGATGTTTACCGCGAACAGGTCAAGCGTCAGTCGGTGCGCAACCTGCAAATCACCCGCGGCCAACTGACCAAGGCCATGGGCCACCTTATACTCCCCGACAGCCTGCTTGATCACCTTGGGCCCGCCGTTTCCGCCGGACGCTCAATCCTTATGTACGGCCCTCCCGGTAACGGCAAATCCAGTATTTCCAACGGGATACGCGACGCGCTTGGCGATCGCGTCTATGTCCCGCGTGCCATTGAATATGCGTCGCAGGTTATCACGGTCTATGATCCCATCGTCCACTCCGCCGCCGAAGCGGAGGCCCAGGACCCCACATCATTGCGCCGCGTCACCCGTTACGACAGCCGCTATGTATGCTGCGAACGGCCCACCGTTGTCACCGGCGGTGAATTGTCGCTCTCAATGCTCGATCTGGTCTACAACCCCACTGCGCGCACCTATCAGGCGCCTTTGCAGCTGAAATCCACCGGCGGCATCTTTATTGTGGACGACCTTGGCCGCCAGAAAGAACCACCACAAAGCATCGTCAACCGCTGGATCGTCCCGCTGGAAGAATCCAAGGATATTCTCGCGCTGCAATCGGGTGAAAAGTTCGAAGTGCCGTTTGACACGCTGGTGATCTTCTCCACCAACTTCCATCCCAATGAAATCTTCGACCAGGCCGCCCTGCGCCGTATCTTCTTCAAGATCAAGATTGACGGCCCGAGCCAGGAAAACTTTCTCAAGATCTTTGCCATGGTCGCACGCAAGCGCGGCATGCCGCTGGACGAGGCGACACTGGTGCATTTGCTACAGGTGAAATACCCTGAAATTGACAATGTCTATGCCAACTACCAGCCGATCTTCCTGATCGACCAGATGATGTCGATCTGCGATTTTGAGGGCATCCCCTATCAAATGAATCCTGATCTGGTGGACCGCGCCTGGGCAAACATGTTCGTCAAGGAAGAGGTGATCGTCAGATAGGGGCACTGAATGGTGCATTGACGGTCCCCGACACGGGCGCACGCTATTGGCCGATCACTGCTGGCGGGGATGGCGTGGCATGCTAGATAGCAGATCATGCAAGAACTGCCCGCAAAATTTCAGGACTGGTTTGCCGACAAGGGCTGGTCCATCCATCCGCACCAGCGCGAAATGCTGGACCGTGCCGATGCGCCTGCACTTCTGCTGATCGCCCCCACCGGCGGTGGCAAGACGTTGTCGGGGTTTTTGCCAACGCTCATTGACCTTGCCGATGGCCAACACGAGGGCATGCACACCCTGTATATCTCACCGCTCAAGGCGCTGGCGGCGGACATCAAACGCAACCTGACCACCCCGGTTGAGGAAATGAACCTTCCGATCACCATAGATGAGCGCACCGGTGACACCCCTCAAAGCCGCCGCAAGCGGCAGCGCGCAGACCCGCCGAACATCTTTCTGACCACACCCGAAAGCCTCGCCCTGCTGATCAGCTATGATGATGCGCCGCGCATGTTTCGCGGTCTCAAGCGTGTTGTGATTGATGAAATCCACGCGCTGGCCGACTCCAAACGTGGGGACCAGATGATGCTTGCACTGGCCCGGTTGCAGATGATTTGTCCAAACCTCAAACGCGTGGGCCTTTCCGCAACGGTCGAAGATCCCGCCGCCATTGCCCATCTAATGGCACGCCACCCCGACCCCTGCGAGGTACTGCTGGCCGATCCCGGCCCGCCGCCGGATATCGCAATGCTGACAACCCAAGAGGCCCCGCCCTGGTCCGGCGGCGGTGCGGCCTATGCCATCCCGGCGGTTCTCGAACAGGTCCGTCAGCACAACACCACGCTGATCTTTCACAACACCCGCGCACAAGCCGAGATTTTTTTTCACAATCTGTGGCTGGCCAATGACGACGGATTGCCCATCAGCATCCATCACGGCAGTCTTGACCGTACCCAGCGCGCACGCGTCGAGGCCGCAATGGTGCGCGGTGAACTGCGCGCCATTGTCTGTACCGGCTCGCTGGATCTGGGCATTGATTGGGGCGATGTGGATCTGGTGATCCAGATCGGAGCACCCAAAAATGTGAAACGCCTGATACAGCGCATTGGCCGCGCCAATCACCGCTACAACGCTCCCTCCAAGGCGCTGCTGGTGCCCGCCAATCGATTTGAGGTTGTCGAATGTGTTGCCGCCATCGAGGCCGCCTTGGCGGGCGAGCTTGACGGTGATCCGCGCGGCCCCGGCCCCCGTGACGTGCTGTGTCAGCATATCCTGATCGCCGCCTGCGCTGGTCCGTTTGACGCGGATGATCTTTTTGCCGAATTCACCAGCGCCGGGGCCTACGCCGCACTGACGCGCCCTGCGTTTGACGCCTGCATGGAATTTTGCGCCACCGGGGGCTACGCCCTGCGCGCTTACGACCGATGGCAGCGCCTGATCCAACTGCCCGATGGGCGCTGGCAATTGCGCGATCCGCGCAGCGCCCAACGTATCCGCATGAACATCGGCACCATTCAAGATACCGACACTCTCAAGGTGCGCATGCGCCGCAACCGCGGCGGCAAACCGCTGGGCGAGATCGAAGAAGGCTTTGCCGCGACCCTCTCCAAGGGAGATACATTTCTGATCGGGGGCCAAATCGTGAAATACGAAGGCCTGCGCGAAATGACAGTCGAAGTGTCCCGCGATGCTGCCAAAAAGCCACGTATCGCCACCTTCATGGGCACAAAATTCGCCACCTCAACCCAGCTTTCCGCGCGCATCCAACAGATGTTCACCCAAGACGGCTGGCCCGATCTGCCCGGCCATACCGCACAATGGCTGCATCTCCAGCGCGAGGTCAGCCAACTGCCCCAACCGGGCCGCCTGCTGATCGAGAGCTTTCCGCATGACGGCCACGCCCAGACGGTGATCTATGGCTTTGCCGGCCGCAACGGGATGCAAACGCTGGGGCTGCTACTAACCAAACGCATGGAGGATCTTGGCCTGCACCCGCTCGGTTTTGTTGCAACGGATTATGCAACGCTGATCTGGGGGCTGGACGCGGTCGAAGATCCTGCGCCGCTGTTTGAGATCGACGCGCTGCGCGATGGGCTGGACACATGGCTTGCTGGAAACGCGGTGATGAAACGCACCTTTCGCGCCTCGGCCACCATCGCCGGGCTGATTGAACGCAACACACCCTCCGCGCGCAAATCCGGACGGCAGGCAACTTTCAGTTCTGACATCCTCTATGACACGCTGCTGCGGTATGATCCCGATCATCTGATGCTGCAAATCACCCGCGAAGAAGCCTTGCGCGGCCTGGTCGACTTTGGCCGGATCGAAGAAATGATCGGACGTGTGCAAGGCCGCATAGACCACCGCCGTCTGTCGCGCGTGACACCGCTTGCTGCACCTTTGTTGCTTGAAATGGGCCGCGTCCCGATCAAGGGCGAAGCCGAAGCCCGCCTTATCGCCGAAGAGGCCGCGCGGCTGATGGAAACCTCGGGACTGGCACAAATCACACCGCGGCCTTCGGATAAACCCCGCTGGCGCGTCGGCTTCTAAAGCTCCCCTTGCCAATCATCGCGAATTCCACAATGAACGAACCATGAACGGATACGATTTCAACTTCGGCGGTGCGCGCCTTACTGCACTTGGTTCCGGCGCGCTCTGGTGGCTGGATCAAGCGCTCTTGTGCGTGTCTGATCTGCACATGGGCAAGTCAGAGCGTATCGCCCGCAGGGGTGGCGCGGCCCTGCCACCCTATGAAACCCGCGACACGCTGACCCGGCTTGCCGCCGATCTGGACCGGCTGGCCCCCCGCACCGTCGTGTGTCTTGGCGACAGTTTTGACGATGTTGGCGCGGCACAGGCGCTGAGCGAAGAAGACCGGCTTTGGATCGCGCGCCTTCAGGCCGGACGCCGCTGGATCTGGATCGAAGGCAACCACGATCCCGGTCCCGTCGATCTGGGCGGCACCCATCTGGCGCTGCTGCCGCTGGGGCCGCTGACATTTCGCCACATCGCGGACCCTGCGGCGCGCAATGAAATATCCGGCCACTACCATCCCAAGGCAACGCTGCACGCCCGTGGTCGATCCCTGTCGCGCCCGGCCTTTCTGTTTGACACCGACCGTGTGATAATGCCCGCATACGGCACCTATACCGGTGGGCTGCGCAGCACATCGGACACCCTGAGGCAGCTCATGCATGAAGATGCCTGCGCCGTATTGACCGGCCCGATACCCATTGCCATTCCCATGCCGCGATAGGACATTTCATGGACCAGACCGCCACCGACCGGATCCGCCGCAGCTTTGCCGCGCAAGGCATGATGCAAACCCTCGGCGCTGAAATGACTGAAGTGTCCGAAGGCCATATCTGCATCACCGCGCCGCTGCTGCCGGGATCGCTACAGCAGCAGGGGTTTGGCCATGCCGCGCTTACCTTTGCCATCGGCGATTCCGCCGCCGGCTATGCGGCCCTGACGATGTTACCGCCGGAAATGGAAGTCGTCACATCGGAGATCAAGATCAATCTGCTTGCACCCGCCCGCGGCGATCTGCTGATTGCGACGGGACGCGTTGTAAAACCGGGTCGGCGCCTCTGCGTGGTTACGGCTGAAGTGCACGCGCAGACCGCGGATACCCGAACGTTGATAGCGATCTTGCAAGGCACAATGGTGCCCGTGCCCGCCTGAAACACCATCAGGTCAGGCAGTCAGCCCATCAGGCTCTGGCAGCCCGTTGGCGCGACAGCACGCGGTGACGGTATTGGCCAGCAGACAGGCAATGGTCATCGGACCGACGCCACCCGGCACCGGCGTGATCGCCCCGGCCACGGCAGCACAACTGTCATAATCGACGTCCCCCACAAGACGGGTCTTGCCCGCGCCCTTTTCCGGCGCGTCCAGACGGTTGATGCCAACGTCAATTACCGTCGCCCCCGCCTTGATCCAGTCTCCCGGCACCATTTCAGCACGCCCCACAGCGGCCACCACGATATCGGCACGCCGCACCACCTCCGGTAAATCCTTGGTCCGCGAATGCGCGATGGTCACGGTACAGCTGTCACCCAACAGCAATTGCGCCATCGGTTTGCCCACAATGTTCGACCGCCCGATCACCACCGCATTCATGCCAGACAGCGATCCGTGGTGTTCACGCAACATCATCAGACAGCCCAGCGGTGTGCAGGGGACCATTGATTTTTGCCCGGTGCCCAACAGACCGACGTTGGAAATGTGGAACCCGTCCACATCCTTGGCTGGATCAATGGCGTTGATCACCAGATCCTCATCCAGATGTTTCGGCAGAGGCAACTGCACCAGAATGCCATGAATTTCGCGATCATTGTTCAGCTGATCAATTAGCGCCAACAGGTCCGCTTCTGACATTTCCGCATCCAGTTTGTGCTCGACCGACTTCATGCCAACTTCGACGGTCATCTTGCCCTTCGACCGCACATAAACCTCAGACGCCGGATCTTCACCCACCAGCACAACGGCCAACCCTGGCGTAATGCCGTGATCCTGCTTCAACCTTGTGACATGCGTCGCCACTTGGCCGCGCACCGTTGCCGCAAAAGCTTTCCCGTCAATCACTGTCGCCGCCATGATGCACCGCCTTGTTTTCTTTTGGCCAAAAATATCCCCGCCGGAGGCCGGCGGGAGGGTGGGCGGGGCGTCGGCGCAGCCGCGCGTCGTCCCGCCCGCTCGTTCAGAACAACCCTTCTACGTCGCCGTCCGCGTTCAACTTGATCGTCTCTGCCGACGGCACACGCGGCAGGCCCGGCATCGTCATGATCTCCCCGCAGATCACCACGACAAAACCCGCGCCCGCGCTCAGCCGCACTTCACGAACCGGCACGCTGAACCCGGTCGGCGCGCCGCGGCGTTCGGGATCGGTGGTAAAGCTGTATTGGGTTTTGGCCATACACACAGGCAAGTTGCCATAGCCCTGCTCTTCCCAATCTTTCAACTGGTTGCGGATCTTGCTGTCGGCCAGCACCTCGTCGGCGCGGTAAATGCGCTTGGCGATGGTTTCGATCTTCTGAAACAACGGCATTTCATCGGGATAGATCGGTGCAAAATTGGCGCTGTCGCCATCTGCAATCTCGGCCACCCGCGTTGCCAGATCTGCCGATCCTTCTGAGCCAAGCTCCCAATGCCGCGACAGGATCGCCTCTGATCCTTGTGCCGAAACGTAATCCTTGATCGCCTGCACTTCTGCATCCGTATCGGTCACAAAATGGTTGATCGCCACAACGACAGGCACGCCAAAGGATTTCACGTTCTCCACATGCCGACCCAGATTGGCGCAGCCTTTCTTGACGGCGTCCACATTCTCTGTTCCCAGATCGGCCTTGGCCACGCCACCGTTCATTTTCATCGCGCGCACCGTCGCCACGACAACCACGCAAGATGGCGCAAGCCCTGCCTTGCGGCATTTGATGTTCATGAACTTTTCCGCGCCCAGATCAGCACCGAATCCTGCTTCGGTCACGACGTAATCAACCAGCTTCAGCGCCGTGGTCGTCGCGATGACGGAGTTGCAACCATGCGCGATATTGGCAAACGGGCCGCCGTGCACAAATGCCGGATTGTTCTCCAGCGTTTGAACCAGGTTCGGTTGCATCGCGTCCTTCAAAAGCACGGTCATTGCGCCGTCAGGCTTGATGTCGCGGCAATACACGGGGGACCGATCGCGCCGGTGGGCCACGATCATGCTGCCCAACCGCTCTTGCAGGTCCGTCAGGTTCTTGGACAAACACAGAATCGCCATAACCTCAGAGGCCACGGTGATGTCAAAACCTGCTTCGCGCGGGAAACCGTTTGACACGCCACCAAGGCTTGCCGTGATCTGGCGCAGCGCGCGGTCGTTCATGTCCAGCACCCTGCGCCAGACAACGCGGCGGGTGTCGATATCAAGCTCGTTGCCCCAATAGATATGATTGTCGATCATCGCCGACAGCAGATTGTGCGCCGACGTGATGGCGTGAAAATCACCGGTGAAGTGCAGGTTCATCTCTTCCATTGGCACGATCTGGGCATAGCCACCGCCAGCGGCACCACCCTTCATACCGAAATTCGGTCCAAGCGATGCTTCGCGGATGCAAACCGCTGCCTTCTTGCCGATCCGGTTCAGCCCGTCGCCCAGACCCACGGTCGTTGTGGTCTTGCCTTCGCCTGCCGGCGTCGGGTTGATCGCCGTGACAAGGATCAACTTGCCGTTCGGGCGGTCCTGCACAGAATCGATGAACCGCTGGCTGATCTTGGCCTTGTCATGGCCATAAGGCAGCAGATCATCGCTGCTGATGCCAAGCTTTTCACCGATCTGTTGGATCGGGAGCTTGGACGCTTCGCGTGCGATTTGAATGTCGGTCTTGAAAGCCATGAGAATCCCCTGTCGTGCTTTTGTATGATGCTTGCCTCTCCATACAGAAAATAGCCCTCTGCAAGAGGTCGCATTTCCGACATGTCCGCACGATCTTGCGGCGAACGGTCCCTAATCGGTTTCGTTTGCGAAACAACGGTGACGATTAAGGTCGTTGTTGGGTCACGCAAGCGGCTCCGCCGGACCACTCCGCGCGAAAATGCAGCCCGGCTCAGATCATCATCTCGGTCTGACCATCTGGCCTCCACCCGCGTTGATCCGGCACATGCAGTCGCAACACATCGCCAAGGCTCACTTGCCCCTCCCGCTCCACCCATGCGGTCACACCGCGACGGTTCTTCGCTGCCGCCTTGAACGCCGGTCCATGACCCGGAGCGTCCTTTTCAATCTCACGGCCGGGTAAAACACAGGGGCGGTTTTCCATATCGATGGTGAACGTGGCGCCGCTTGTGGCCTGCAATCGGCTGTTCGGGGGGATATGGGTCAGGTCGGGCAGGCCCGCCAGCACCATCGACGCCCCCAGATGGGCCGGATCAAGTGCTTCCAACCCGATCGCGGTCGCGATCTGTGCCATTTCCTCGGCTGACAGGATCGACAATTGCCGCACATTGCGGATCTGGGTGCCTCTGGCATATTGCGACGTTACCCGCACACAAGACGCCCGCACCAGCCCCGCGTGCACATCCCCTGCAAAGCCTTCATAGCTTGCAAAGACCGATTCGAGCGGCACAGCCCGAAGACTGTCCGCCTGCGGCACCATGCCAAGCCATGTAATCGTAGCGGTGTAATCTGTGGGTTTCAGTGCAGGCATCAGGCACGGTCCTTTGACAATACGGGTGCAGATTGCGCAGCGCTGCAGCAAAAGAAAAGGGCCCCGCCGCCGCGGAGCCCATCATATTTCGATATCATCCCAGCAGGAATACTGATCAGACGGACGGTTCCGGTTCCATGCCGCCGCTCGGGGGCGTCTTCTTGCCCTTGGCTTTCGGAATCGCGGTGACGCTGGGTGCGCTGCCGGTGTCGGATTTGTCCTCTTCGCCCGGATCCTCTGCCGGCGGCAGACCGTTCATCACGCGCTTGATCTCATCGCCTGTCAGGGTTTCATATTCCAGCAGACCTTGGGCCAGACGCTCAAATTCGACTTCCTTTTCCTTGATGATCTTCAGCGCCCAATCATAGCCGTCCTGGATGAACTTGCGCACCTCGTTCTCAACCGTTTCCTTGGTATTGGCCGACACCGAGAAACCTGCCGTATTGCCCTGATAGCCTTCGGCCGCTTCGGAATAATCGATGTTACCGATCTTGTCGGACATCCCCCAGCGCAGGACCATTGCACGCGCCAGCGCGCTGGCCTGCTGGATGTCGCCAGCCGGACCGTTGGACACGGATTCAGCACCGTATTTGTGGATCTCGGCTGCCTTGCCCGCCATTGTCATGGCCAGACGCTGGTGACATTCGTCCTTGAACATGTTCAGGCGGTCCATCTCGGGCAGGCTCATCACCATGCCCAATGCCCCACCGCGCGGAATGATCGTTGCCTTGTAAACGGGGTCGCACTTTGGCAGGTTTATCCCGACCAGCGCATGACCCGCCTCATGGTAAGCTGTCATTTCCTTTTGCTCGGCGGTCATCACCATCGACCGACGCTCAGGCCCCATCATAACCTTGTCCTTGGCCTGCTCAAAGTCGAGCATGGTCACAAACCGCCGACCAATACGGGCCGCAGTCAGTGCTGCTTCGTTCACCAGATTGGCAAGGTCCGCACCCGAAAATCCAGGCGTGCCTCGCGCGATGATGCGCAGATCCACATCAGGGCCCAGCGGCGTCTTGCGGGCGTGGACATGCAGGATCTTTTCACGGCCCTTGATATCGGGGTTCGGGACGGTGACCTGACGGTCGAAACGGCCCGGACGCAGCAAAGCAGGGTCCAGCACATCACGGCGGTTGGTCGCGGCAAGAATAATCACGCCCTCGTTGGCCTCAAAGCCGTCCATTTCGACCAGCAACTGGTTCAGGGTCTGCTCACGCTCATCATTGCCGCCGCCGTAACCGGCCCCCCGATGACGGCCCACGGCGTCAATTTCATCGATGAAAACGATACAGGGCGCGTTCTTCTTGGCCTGTTCAAACATGTCGCGGACGCGCGATGCACCCACGCCCACGAACATTTCCACAAAGTCAGACCCGGAGATGGTGAAAAAGGGCACGCCCGCCTCGCCGGCAATGGCGCGTGCCAGCAGCGTCTTACCCGTACCCGGAGGGCCCACCAAAAGCGCACCTTTCGGAATTTTACCGCCAAGACGGCTGAATTTCTGCGGGTTGCGCAGGAATTCCACAATCTCCTCAAGCTCTTCTTTGGCCTCATCAATGCCCGCGACGTCGTCAAAGGTCACGCGGCCATGCTTTTCTGTCAGCATCTTTGCCTTGGATTTGCCAAAGCCCATCGCGCCGCCTTTGCCGCCGCCCTGCATCCGGTTCATGAAATAGATCCACACACCGATCAGAAGGATGATCGGCAGCAACGACATCAAGAAGGTCTGAAACCCAGATTGCTGCTGTTGTTCGGCGCGCACCGGGATCTTGTTATCGATCAAAAGCCCCGTGATTTCAGCATCTTCAGGCTTGATCGTGACATAATCGGTGCCATCGCTGCGGGTAAATCGCACCTGCTCGCCATCCAGCGTGACATTGCGCACATCGCCGCCTGTCACTGCCGATACAAATTCAGAATAGCTTATCTCGCGGCTCTGCATACCGCCGCCGGATCCGCTGAACAGATTGAACAGCGCGAGGATCAACAGCAGCAGGACGACCCAAAAGGCCAGGTTGCGAACATTGCCCAAGGCAAATCTCCTAATTCATGGGGGACGCATCAACATGATCCGGCCACCGTGCTAAGATAAGGATCATACGCGCAGGTTCAATGCGATAATAGTGCGGCAAAAAATGCATCTGGCCCGCCGTCGACATGCGCCTGCCAGTTTTGCGACCAGTTCGCGAGCGGTGCGGCCACCACTTCGGTGCCGCGCCAAACCGCAGGGGTGGACAGCAAAAC
>JAGXHC010000133.1 GCA_024636405.1 Sulfitobacter sp.
GCGGTGCCATCAGGCACTTCAGCGTAACGGCGCGAAAAGAGCGTCATTCAGCGTGCAGTCGCGCGCGACGTCACGGCCGCAGGGGATTGGCGCAAGATCGCGGGACATGCAGATACGTGCCTCTTGGATGTGGGACTTTTTGCAGGTGATGGTAATGCCTGCGGCCGTCATTTCCGGATTGGCCTTCAGGAATGCTTCTTCCACCACGGCGGCGGGCAGTTTGACTGGTTGCTCAAGCTTTCGAAACACCTGCGGGCGGACCACGATGCCATAGGCGCGGCGTGACAAGGCAAAGTAGTCAGTCGCGCTGAGACCAGCGCAGGATCCGTGTTTTTTCCATTGATGCCAGGCCAGCCCGCCGGTGCCCATGATGTCTGCCATATCTCGGGTCATAGCATGTGTCGGCGGTGCCGCGATGGTACGGCAGTACGACGGGTAGCCGGTGTGGTATTGCGGCCAAAGCCCGTGCAGAACCCAGCCGTGGCCGCTGTTTTCGTCGCATTGCGTTGAACGGCGCGCGTCACCTTCCAGCGCGCACCAATTGGGCGACCAGCTTAGCGAGAGGACATAATATTCGAAATCACCTGCGACTTCGTTCTTCGCATGAAGCGGCAGGGCGGTCATAAGCCACAGGACGATCCAACGCATTTTGTCTTTCCTTACTGGTTCAACGTCACTATAGAGGCGCGAAGTTCCCCCACAATGGAAACCGTTCCGGCCAGCCGGGACAGCCTTTCAGGCGACGGGGAAGTTGCGTTTAAAGGAGTGACCGAAATGTCCAAACCGATCATGGCAAAGGCCACCGCCGTCTGGCTGGTCGATAACACCACCCTCAATTTCAAGCAGATTGCCGAATTCGTCGGTATGCATGAGCTTGAGGTGCAGGGCATTGCCGATGGCGATGTAGCCCAAGGCGTAAAGGGGTTTGATCCCGTCACCAACAACCAGTTGACGCAGCAAGAGATTGACGCGGCGCAGGCCGACCCCAAACATGCACTGAAGTTGAAATTCAACGCAGCGGCGCAGGGTGAGGAAAAGCGGCGCGGCCCTCGGTATACACCATTGAGCAAGCGGCAGGACCGTCCGGCTTCGATCTTGTGGCTGGTCAAGTTTCACCCTGAACTGAGCGATGGCCAGATCAGCAAGCTTGTCGGGACCACCAAGCCCACCATCCAGGCGATTCGCGAGCGCACGCATTGGAACATCTCCAATATTCAACCGATTGACCCAGTGGCGTTGGGTTTGTGCAAGCAGTCCGAGCTGGACGCCTCCGTGCAGAAGGCCGCCGCGAAGAAGCTGGCTGCTGGTGAAGTCATGAGCGACGACGAGCGCCGCAAGCTGGTCAGCACCGAGCAGAGCCTTGGCATGGAGACGGAACCAAAGATGCCCACCGCGATCGAAGGGCTCGAGACATTCACGCTGTCCGGCAATGCGCCGGATGCGGATGAGGATGAGGATGCCCGCGGCAAGGGTGATTACTCGGATGCGGACAGTTTCTTTTCGTTGCCTGAAGGCGACGACGACGATGAGGACGAAGACGAAAGCCGCAAGAAGAGCAAGTAAGCCTGTTCGGGCTGATTGCGGAACCCTTGGGCGTGATGCCGGGTTAGAAAGAAGGGTGAGCGGCATCGGCCGCCCGCCCTTTTTTGTATTCTGACCGCGCAGGGCGCGGCGCGCGGGGAGCGACAGATTGGGCAGCGGCATTGTGATATTGATCATCTGGGCGCTGACGGCGTTGTTCTTCGTCGCCAGCTTTTTGCCACTGACCAAAATTGCCCATGGTGTGGTGCAGGGCATGGCGTTTCCGCGTCTTCAGATTTTTGCGGTGGCGATCGTGTTGGCGGTGGGGATGGTCTGGGCGCACGACGGGATGTGGCGATGGGTCGGTCTTGGGCTGCTGGGAATTGTGGCAGTCGTGCAGTTGATCTACATCGTCAAATTCACGCCGCTTTGGTCGCGGCAGTCGGTCGATGCGTCTGAAGCCCTGCGGGCGGAAAAGGATCGTCACATCAGTGTGCTGGCATCCAACGTCAAACTGTCAAACCGCGATTATGGGCGATTGATTGCGCTGATCCGCAAGAAGATGCCCGATATTGCGCTGACGATAGAAGTGGATGACGATTGGATTTCCGCGCTGAAAAATGGGTTGGGCCGCGATTATCAACACTGGATCGACGTGCCCAGAACCAACGGTTACGGGCTGTGTGTGATGTCGCGGCTGCGGCTGTCTGACAGTGAGGTTCGCGAGGTGATCACCGAAGGCGTGCCCTCCATACGCACAATTGTGCATCCGCGCGCCGGGGAGCCTTTCAAGCTTTATGTGGTGCATCCCGAACCGCCAGTTATCAACCACGATACCAAGGGGCGCGATGGCGAGATTGCGAAGATTGGCATGGAGGCAAAGGACGATCCCTTGCCCGCAATCGTGACAGGCGATCTGAATGATGTGGCCTGGTCCACGACAACGCGGCGGTTTCAGCGGTTGTCGGGGTTGCTGGACCCGCGTGTTGGGCGCGGATTTTACAATACGTTCAGCGCGACGATGCCGTGGATGCGCTGGCCGCTGGATCATCTGTTCCATGATCCAAAGTTCAGACTGATAGAGATGGCGCGACTGGAAAAGATCGGATCAGATCATTTCCCCATGTGGTTTACGCTGGCGCTGGCCAGAACCGAGGCCACCGATGAAGACCCCGGTGAATCAGACGCAGAGGAAAAAGAAGAAGTGACCGAGATGATCCGCAAAGAGCGCGGGCGCGACCGCGAGGCGATCGGTAGTCATTGGGAAGACGAAACATCGTAACCGCTTTGGCGCGGCGATGGTTGCGTCACTGCGCGGCGATTGAATTGCCGGGTTCTGCGCCAGTCTGACCATCGCGCGGAAGGCACAGAACAAAGACGCTGCCCTTTCCTTCAACGCTGGTGGCGGTCAGCGTGCCACCATGAGCAACCGCAATGTCGCGCGATATTGCCAGCCCCAGTCCGGTGCCGCCGTGGCGGCGTGTGGCGCTGGAATCGACTTGGTGGAAGGCCTCAAACACGCGGGCGACTTCGTTTTCGGGGATACCGATGCCGGTATCGCTGACGCGGAATTCGACGGTATCGGCCTTTGCGGTCACGGTCAGGGTAATGGCCCCTTCGTCGGTGAATTTGGTCGCATTGCTGATCAGGTTGATCAGGACCTGCTGAATGCGTTTTGTATCGGCGACAACCGCGCAAGTTGCGGCGTCCACGTTGAACGTCAGCCCCTTTTGTTCGACCATTGCCTGCATCTGGTCGACGGTCGCACCGACGATGACATCGGTGTCGGTAGCGACGGGCACGACCGACAAGCTGCCTGAATCGATCTTGGCAAAATCCAGAATTTCATTGATCAATGTCAGTAGATGATTGCCGGAGCGTTCAAGCGTTTCCATCGTCTTGCCGATCTGAGCAAATGTCGCGTCCAGCTTTGGCATGATGTCGGCGCTTGCCTCCGGGTGGCTGTTTACCGCGTCGATCAGGGCAACAGCGGGCGGCGCGCGGTAGAAATGCTTTGCCAGACGGACGTGACCCAGAATGACAGTAAGGGGCGTGCGCAATTCATGGCTCAGCACGCCCATGAAATCCGTCTTTGCCTTATTGGCGCTTTCCGCTGCGGTCTGGGCCCGCTTTAGGTCGGTCACGTCGATGCGCAGGCCCACGATACTGCCGTCAGCCATCCGCCTGTCAGAGGTTTTAATCGTTTTGCCGTCAGGCAGATGCTGTTCTGTGTCGGACCCGTTTTCGACGTGTTTGCGCATCCACGCGGCGATCCAGGCGTCTTCATTGCCGATCGCTTCGGGGACACGGCCGCGATAGATGCTTTCGCGCAACAGATCCTCATAGCTTGCGCCGGGCTTTGCGGTGTCGTCGTCGCCCTGCATCTGTTTGTAACGTTGGTTGTGCAGTACCAGCGTGCCGTCAGCGTCAAACATGACGAATCCATGATCCAGCGCCTCGATGCCATTATACAGCCGTGCTTCGGCAAGGCGGCGGGTCTGCGACAGGCGCATGACATACCACAGCATGCTGAGTAACAGCCCCACCGCCATGATACGCAGAAGCCAGCGCTGCATGTAGTTGGGCCGCCGCTGTGGCCAGCCACCATCGGTGGTTGCGGCCAATTCCCAGTTGCCGAAGGAAAAGCTGAAAGGCAGTTTGATCGGATCGCGGTCTAAAATCTCAGAGTTCCCGACGAGGATTTGGCCCAATGCGGTGTCACTGTCGGGTTCGCGGATTACGATATCATAGGCCTGTTGAACTTCGGCGATACCCAGATTGGTGATGAACTGGTCATAGTCGATTACAACAGACAGGATCCCCCATGGCTCCGGGGTGCCGCTTGCGCTGATGGTGGGAGAGACGAAAACCGGTTGCCGCAAGATCATCCCGCGTCCGCCCTGCACCAGATCGACCGGGCCTGTCATCACCCCTTCGCCGGTGCGCATCGCCTCCTGCACCTTGGGGAGTTGCGCGGTGTTGTTGCGATAGTCGAGGCCCAGGGTGCTTTCGTTGCCTGCCATCGGGTGCACCAGCGTGACAATCAGATCGGGCGCTGCGCCCACGCTGATGATATCTGGATTTCTGGCCAAAAGGCTTTGGGCCAGTGTCGCGAAAGTCTGCTGTGAGAGGTTGGGATTGCTGCCGATGTTCGTCGCGATTTCCTGCATTTGAAGGATGTGGTCGAAAACTTCATTCTGGATGGCTTCGCGCACTTCGATCAGTTCCATCGTGGCGCTTATTTCAATGTCGCGCAGGAAGGCCCGGTACGAAAGCTGTTCGATCCGATAGCCAAAGCCAACGATGATTGACCCGGTCAGTGCGAGGATCAACGCAACACGGACGCGGTAGGCAATCTTTGATTGCCTTGCTATTCTTTTAGAATTGCTCAAGTCGTGCCCTCTTGTCGTCAGGACATGGTCATGCACTGCCACGTCTGCTTTGGGAAGGTGCCATCCGTGCGCCGTCCAGCGCAATCTTTGCGCAAATTACATCGCTTTGCATAGACCGGGCCGTGTGGCTGTGCACAATATTTGCAATCTGTGGCTGCATAGACCCTTGATTGGACAATTGTGGGCGGCAATTTCGCGAAATTGGCGCGGCAGGGCGGGCGGCACGCTGCGTTTCATTTTGACAACAAAAGCCGACAGCCGAATGGAATTCAGCAACATGCGCAGTTCTTTCTTGCCTGATCGCAAAAAGTGGCTACATGCGCAGTCACAGACGCCAACGCACGCGCCACTGGGGGGTCCAGTCCAGCACTTGACTGACCCACGCTCAAGCAGCGACGGTAACGTCTCTTGAAACGACTCTTGGGGTACTCCCGTCCCACCTGCTCTTTGGAGATGACCATGAATGCAACTGCTCACGGCGCGGCCCGCGCCAATACGTCCACCAACTACGACGAAGTCGCTGAATATATCGCACAGAATACCTTTGACCGGCCCACGTTGGTGGTCAGCCGGGACCGCATCGCAGCACAGTTCGATGCGCTGCGCGACGGATTGGGACGTGCGCACATCCACTATGCGGTGAAGGCCAACCCGGCACCGGAAATCATCCGCATGCTTGTCGAGAAGGGCAGCGGTTTCGACGCGGCGTCACGGCAGGAAATTGAACTTTGTCTATCGCAGGGTGTAGATACCGCGCGCGTGTCGTTCGGCAACACCATCAAGCGCGGCGTCGACATTGCTTTTGCCCATTCTGTGGGGGTGACGCTGTTTGCTGCGGATTGCGAAAGCGAGTTGGACAAGATTGCCGCACATGCGCCCGGCGCACGGGTTTATATCCGTGTGATCGTGGAAAATTCACTGGCTGACTGGCCGCTGACACGCAAGTTCGGATGCTCGGACGAGTTGCTGCCCAGCCTGCTGGATCATGCAAAGGCCGTTGGGTTGGTTCCTTATGGTTTGTCGTTTCATGTCGGATCGCAGACCCGCAAAGCGGAGTTCTGGAACCCGGTGCTGGATCAGGTGGCCCCGCTGTGGCATGCCGCGAAAGCAGCCGGGCACGACTTGCAACTGCTTAACATCGGGGGCGGATTTCCTGCGTTTCACGGCGAAACAATCGACGCGCCACGGGGCTATGCCGCGGCGGTGATGAAGGCGGTCGAAACACGGTTTGGAGATGTGCCGCAGGTGATGGCGGAACCGGGGCGGGGATTGGTGGCTGAGGCCGGGCATATTGCCGCCGAAGTGCTGCTTGTCTCGAAGAAGTCGAAGGACGCGGCGCGGCGCTGGGTTTACCTTGATATCGGACGGTTTTCGGGCCTGGCCGAAACAGAGGGCGAGGCGATCCGGTACGAGTTCCAGACCGAGCATGATGGCGGTCCGGTGGGGCCTTGTGTCCTGGCTGGTCCGTCGTGCGATTCTGCCGACATTCTGTACGAAAAGAACCCGATTGACCTGCCGTTGGCGCTGCGCGATGGCGACCGGATCATGATCCGCAATTGCGGGGCCTATACCAGTTCGTATAGCTCGGTCGGGTTCAACGGGTTTCCGCCGCTGGATGTGGTCGTCCTGTAATCAGGACGATTTGCGTCGCCGGAAAAAAGGGCCGTCCGCTTTGGGAGGGGTGGGCGGCCTGTTTACGGGGTGGATCGGAATTTTGCAAAAATCCGGTTCAATTCTTGTGCAAAATAAGTGGTTACAGCGTTTTGCGGGCGCGCATGGCGGCAGTGATGGTGCCATCGTCCAAGTAGTCGAGTTCACCCCCTATGGGCACACCTTGGGCCAGCGAGGTCAATCGGACCTGACCGTCGAGGCGATCCGCGATGTAATGCGCCGTGGTCTGGCCGTCGATGGTGGCATTAAGGGCGAGGATAACTTCGGATATGCCTTCGCTGGCGACACGGTCGATCAGGCGGGGGATGCGCAATTCCTGCGGGCCGATGGCATCGAGGGCTGACAACGTGCCGCCCAGCACGTGGTAGCGCCCCTTGAACACGCCGGAGCGTTCCATCGCCCAGAGATCGGCGATGTCTTCGACCACGCAAAGTTCGCCATTGGCACGTTTTTCCGACGTGCAGATGTCACAGACGTCTGCGGTGCCGACATTGCCGCAATTGAGACATTCGCGCGCTGTCGCTGCGACGGTCTGCATCATGTCCGCAAGCGGCGTGAGCAATAGCGCGCGCTTGCGGATCAGGTGCAGGACCGCACGCCGTGCCGAGCGTGGGCCAAGTCCGGGCAGCCGCGCCATCAGGTCGATCAGGGCATCAATGTCACGGGTGCTGCTCAAGTTTGATCCTTGGTCAGGGGTTGCGCCGAAGAGATTATGTGCCTCCGGCGGGGATTTCTTACCATTTGGAAGATCAGAAAGGCAGGTTCATTCCGGCTGGCAGACCGAGACCTTCGGTAAGTTTGCTCATTTCCTCCTGGGCACGGTCGCTGGCTTTGCCTTGTGCGTCCTTGATCGCGGCGAGGATCAGGTCTTCGACCACTTCCTTGTCGTCGCCGTTGAAGATCGACGGATCAATGTCGAGTGATTTCAACTCGCCTTTGGCAGAGCAGGTGGCTTTGACCAGTCCCGCGCCAGATTCGCCGGTCACAGTGATGTTGTGCATTTCTTCCTGAAGCTGGGCCATCTTGCCCTGCATTTCCTGCGCCTTTTTCATCATCCCGGCCATGTCGCCAAGTCCGCCTAATCCTTTGAGCATTTTCGTCTCCTGCACCTGTGTTCGAATGCTTATATGTGGCGTGATGGGGTGAGGATCAACCATCCTCGAACGGGTCCCATTCATCTTCGACCTCTGGCAGCGCCTCTGTCACCGCAGCGGCCGCAATGTCTTCGGCGGTGCGGATGCGGGTGATGCGCGCATCGGGAAACTGGGCCAGGACGGCCTGCATCAGGGGGTGTGCCTGGGCGCGGTCGCGCAGGGCATTGTCCTTGGCATCGCGCACTTCGGCGATGGTTTCGGCGTCGCCGTGGTTCACGATTGTCACAGCCCAGCGGTTGCCGGTCCATTGTTGCAGCCGTCCGCCAAGCCGTTGAGCCAGGTCGCGCGGTGCATTTTCGGTGGGCGTGAATTCGATGCGTCCGGGCTGGTACGCGGCAAGCCGCAGGCCGGTTTCAACCTCTACCAGCAGTTTAACGTCGCGGTTGGCGCGGATGAGGTCAACAACGTATTCAAAGGTGGGGAAGCGCGCGAGGGCGGCATCGATGTCTTGCGCGAGGGCTACCGTCTGGCCGTTGCCAACGGCGGCAGCGGCCATGCGGGACCGGGCGTGGCCGACGGCCTGTGCGCCGTTGGTTGCGGCATCTGAGTTTCCGTTGCTGCGGGGCGGGGCGGCGGCGGGCGGCGGCGTGGCATTTTGCAACTTGCGCACCAATTCTTCGGGTGAGGGCAGATCGGCGACATGGGTCAGGCGGATGATCGCCATTTCGGCGGCCATCATGGCGTTGGGCGCGCTTGCAACCTCATCCAGTGCTTTGAGCAACATCTGCCATAGCCGGGTCAGCACACGCATCGGCAAGGTTTCGGCCATCTGCAAGCCGCGATTGCGTTCTTCGGGAGAAACGGTCGGATCTTCGGCGGCATCCGGCGTGATCTTTACGACGGATACCCAATGGGTGATTTCAGCCAGATCGCGCAGCACCGCCATTGGGTCCGCGCCATCGGCGTATTGGCCGCTGAGTTCGGTCAGCGCACCTGCCGCGTCGCCGCGCAGGATCATGTCAAACAGATCAAGCACACGACCCCGGTCGGCCAGCCCCAGCATCGCGCGGACCTGAGTGGCCGTTGTTTCCCCGGCACCGTGGCTGATTGCCTGATCCAGCAGTGAAGTGGCGTCGCGCGCTGAACCTTCGGCCGCGCGGGTGATCAGCGCCAGCGCGTCATCGGCAATCTGCGCGTTTTCCCCGGCGGCAATTTTTTGCAGCATGGCGATCATCACCTCCGGTTCGATCCGGCGCAGATCGAAGCGCTGACACCGTGACAGAACAGTGACCGGGACCTTGCGGATTTCCGTGGTCGCGAAGATGAATTTGACGTGCTCGGGCGGCTCTTCGAGCGTTTTCAGCAGCGCGTTGAAGGCCCCGGTGGAGAGCATGTGCACTTCGTCGATGATGTAGACCTTGTAGCGTGCGGACGCTGCGCGGTAGTGGACGCTGTCGATGATCTCGCGGATGTTGGCGACGCCGGTATTAGAGGCGGCGTCCATTTCCATCACATCGACATGACGGCCTTCCATGATCGCCACGCAATGTTCGCACTGGCCACAGGGCTCGGTTGTTGGCTTGCCGGTGCCGTCGGGGCCGATACAGTTCATGCCCTTGGCGATGATGCGCGCAGTGGTTGTTTTGCCGGTGCCGCGGATGCCGGTCATGATGAAGGCCTGCGCGATGCGGTCCGCTTCGAACGCGTTTTTCAGGGTGCGCACCATGGCGTCCTGACCGACAAGATCAACGAAGGTTTCGGGCCGGTATTTACGGGCCAGTACGCGGTAGGCAGCTTGATCGGTCATGGGGGTCCTGCGGCGGATTCGGTCAAAGTGTTAAACTAGGGGTTCGTGATGCGCGCGTCCACCAGGGGCCGGGATTATTGAGCCCCAACCTAGAGCATCCACAAAATACCGCCCACTGCCACAGATGAAGCGCTGAAAATCAGGGCCATGATGCGCATGCGCCTGTTGGGTTGGGCATGGGCGTGATGATCCTTGAGCCGGCTCAGCGTTTTTGTCGCGGAACTATGCGCAGCCCAGAAAATATAGACGGCGGCAACAACAAAGGCAGTGGCGACTGCCTTTGCCGCCCATGTTGGTTCAAATTCGCCAAAGACGGCGCGCAGGCCGATGGCCACGGCAAGCGATGCCATACCGGTGCGCATCCAGCCTGCAAATGTGCGTTCATTTGCCAGAATGGTGCGGTCTTCGGCCCAGTCGGTTCGGTCTTCGGCCAGATCATTGTTGCTGCTCATTGAACCATTGTGCGTCGGGTGCGTTGGCATGACAATAACTTCTGACATAGCGGGGGAAAGTTCATGCGGCTAAAGGGGATCAGGCGAAGCAGGAATGTCGAAGTGCGACGCGGCGGCGGCGGCGGTGGACGCGCGGGTGGCATCGGGCTGGTCGGGGTGTTGGCCGTGCTGGCGATCGGGTACTTTACGGGGATTGATGTGACGCCCCTGCTGACAGGCGGCGGTGGCGGCGCACCGGTAGAGCAAGGCACCCCGGTCAGCGAAGGCGACAGCAGCGAAACGCAGTTTACCGCGCAGGTTCTGGCCACCACAGAAGATGTCTGGAGCCGGGTTTTCGAGGAACAGGTGGGGACGGAGTATGTGCCACCCCGGCTGATCGTATTTTCCGGCGTGACACAAAGCCCCTGTGGGGGTGCATCCGGCGCGACGGGTCCGTTTTACTGCCCGCTGGATGAAAAAGCTTATCTGGACACCGAATTCTTTGCGATGATGCAGCAACAGCTTGGCGCGGGCGGCGATTTTGCTGCGGCCTATGTCATTGCGCATGAGGTCGCACATCATGTGCAGAATCAGCTGGGCGTGCTGCCAAAGGTCAACGCCGCACGGCAGCAGGCGTCGCAAACCGAGGCGAATGCGCTGACTGTAAAACTTGAGCTGATGGCGGATTGCTTTTCCGGGATCTGGGCGTCGAATGTGCAGGGATTGATGGAAAAGGGCGATCTGGAGGAGGCGTTGAACGCAGCGCGCAAGATTGGTGATGATGAACTGCAGCGGCGTGCGGGTAAAGTGCCGCAACCGCATACCTTTACCCACGGCACCTCTGAGCAGCGCGCGCGCTGGTTCGGGCGTGGTTATGACAGTGGGCAAGTTGAGACCTGCGATACGTTTGCCGCGAATAGTTTATAAGGATTGATCGGCGACGGGCACCGCTACTGCGTAACAGTGGTGGCGGTGCGGCGCTTTTGCCCCGTTGATTGGTCGGCTCAAATGATTGTCGGGGCGCGCACATTTTGCAGGGCAAAACGCGCTTGGGTGAGAGGCTGATAACGACCCAAGCGGGGCCCGTTACGGCTGCTTCCTTCCGGATCTGACCGGGTTGGCGAGGTGCTTGCCCGCACCAACCTCTCACGGCCCATATAGGGGTAAGCTTTGCAAAGCGCAAGCGTCAGAGGGTCACGGCGATTTTGGCAAAACCCTGATGGGTTGTGCCGATCAGACGGGGGGAAAGTGGTGCGATATCGTCAAGGAACTGCAAACCTGCGGGCGCAGTTTCAAGGATCGCCTGCACGTTGCCTGTGCACTGGAATGACCACGGCGGCGTCTGAACCCAAAGGTGGTTGTCAGGATGGCCAAGTGCCGCGACCAGCGCGGCTTCTATTGTGACGGTGGTACGCAGCGCAATCTGTGGGTCTTCAACGCTGTTAAAGCCGCCCCCGCCAGCCGCGCGAAATTGATTCGTCGCGAGGATAAAAGTGTCGTCATCCGCGATCGGGCGGCCGCGATGGAGCAACGATGTGATCCGGCTCATCGGGGCGCGGGTGGGATCAATGCGGTAGGTAATGCCGTGAACTGTGTCAAAATTATACGCGGGAACATCCGCGTCCGCGAGCATCTGGCCGACGGTATCTTCCTGTAGCCGCGAAAAGACCAGGGCTGAGGTTTCCAGTCGCTGCCGCAATTGCGCGCCGGTGACACGCAAGGCCCATATCTGATCGGCATAGGGGCTGAGACCGGCCAGATGCCGGCGCAGGATTGGCCCTGCCGGAATGTGGAGAAAGTGATCCGGTCCGCCGCGCCCGCCCGCAGTATGTGCGGCAATGGATGCCAGGACCGGCCACGCCGCATCAGGTGTGCCGACAAGCGCATCACGGACGATGCGCCCCATCGCTCGGGCCGACAGATCCGCCGTTGTCGTGGGCATCGCGAGGGAAAAGTAGTTGTGCAGTACGCGATCGGTTTGGCCCACGGGCTGCGACAGATGGCTTCGGGTGCGTGCATGCGCTGATGCACTGGCCGCGACAATGGCAGGGTCGGAGACCACAGGGCCATTATTGCTGCGCAGCGTGGCGGCATGGGCGTTGACCTGCCACCCGGCGTTTTCTGAGCGGCACAAGGCAAGGTCCAGCACAGCAAGGTCAGACCCGCCAAAGCCGGGCATGATCGCGGGGCACTGGCGCAGTGTTCCCGTTGTGCTGTCAACGCCGCTGCGCCCCACATGATCGCGCCCCGGAAAACGGCGGTGTGTGTGGCCGGTGATCATGGCGTCGATGCCCGGAATATCCGCAAGGCCCAACGCGGTTTCGCTGTGATCGGGTTTGCTGGCGCGGTCGCTGCCGCCGATCCCCATATGCGCCAGAAGGATGACAATCTCGGCGCCTGCTGCACGCAGCGCAGGCACCGCCCGTTCAAGGCAGTCGCGTGCCGGCTCGATGGCTGTTGTGTCCTCCATGACATGGCGATTCCAGATTGCGGTCTGCCGGGGCAGAACGGACAGGACACCGACCCTCAGGTTTGCGGGATTGCCACCATCCGGAACGGGCAGGGCGCAGTCAATGAGTGCGGATCGGTGAATTCCCTGCTGCGATGGCACGCGCAGGTTGGAGCAGATCACAGGCATGTGGAGCAGACCAACGATATCGTTCAGATATGTCATGCCGTGATCAAAGTCGTGATTGCCCAGACCGACAGCGTCATAGCGCAGGTGGTTAAAGCTGGCGACAATCGCGTGATCGGCGGTGACGGGCTGATCAGCCAGCCAATCGCCCAGTGCATTGCCTTGAAGCAGATCACCATTGTCCAGCAGAATACAACCTTGGCCTTCACGCGCGGCTTCGTGCCGCGCGGCGTTGATCAAGGTAGCGACACCGGCCAGCCCGCCGGTATCGCGGGCGCAGTCGTTGACATAGTCAAAGCTGACAAGTTGGGCGTGAATGTCGGTGGTCGCAAGCACGCGAAGCCTTGCGGTTTGCAGGGGTGGTGGATGGGAACCGGAAAGAGTTGAGTCGGGAACGCCAATGTTCACGCTGTGGTTTCGCCTTGAATTCATCAATCAACTAAAGATTGTTTTATACGACCAGAACATGCCCGGTCGCGCAAGGGGCTTCGGGATTGCACAATCGCCGGACTTCATGGCAAATCGATACAAACCGGGCTCATTGCGGCTCAGTAACCGGGCGGCAATCGAATGAAACATGCAGAAACAGTTACCTTCGGCGGATCGTCACTGGATCGCGCGGGCGAAATTCGGGGCAATGCGGAGGCGCTGCAAAAAGCACGTGCCGATCCCGGTGCGCGGGCGGTCTTGTTCTGGCGCGGAAAGGTGCTGATTTCGTCGGCGCGCCCCGCTGCACTGGTGCGGATGCCGCTGGATCATGCGGTGCTGCGGGATGCGATGTCACCGTCGATCCTGTTGGGTCGGGAAAACGGTGCTGCTGTTTTCGCGTTTGATCTGTCTGAGTGGGAGCCCGAGAGCCTTGATGCAACATCGCTTGGGGCGTTTATGGATACCAGCGAACAGCGGCATCCGTTGTTGGACGACGACGTTGCTTTTTTTGAACCACGCCGCGTGATGACGTGGCTCAATGCGCGCGATGCCGAACTGGCAGCGACGGGCAAGGCAATCCTGAGTTGGCATGACATCCACGGCTTCTGCGCCCGTTGTGGTCAGAAATCAGCAGTCACGCAGGGCGGATGGCAGCGCGATTGTGCCGCCTGCGGGGCCAAGCATTTCCCACGCACCGATCCGGTCGTGATCATGCTGATCACCCATGACAATGCGGTTCTGATGGGCCGGTCTCCGGGGTGGCCTGCGGGCATGTATTCCTTGCTTGCGGGATTCGTTGAACCGGGAGAAACGGTCGAAGCAGCGGTGCGGCGGGAGGTGTATGAAGAAGTGGGCGTGCGTGTGGGAGGGGTGAGTTACCTTGCCAGCCAGCCATGGCCATTTCCCGCATCGCTTATGATTGGTTGCGCGGGGGTGGCGCTGGACACGCAAATCACCGTTGATCCGGTGGAGATCGAGGACGCGATGTGGGTCAGCCGGGAAGAGATGATGGATGTGTTTGCCGGAACACATCCGACCATTCTGCCAGCCCGCAAAGGCGCCATTGCACGGTTTTTAATAGAGAACTGGCTTGCAGACAGGCTTCGGTAAGGCAAACAGCCAAATATTCTGTTAACGATTAATCAGTAATCCGCTAAAACGGCTGTTATATCCGAATTTCCGCAGATACGGAAACTTCGGACGGCTTAGCATCTACAGGGCAGACAGACATAATGAAGTATTCAACCAAAGAAGATATCGAAGCGCCAATTGATGCGGTATTTGAGATGCTCTGTGATTTCGAAGGGTTTGAACGGTCCGCCATGCGGCGCGGTGCGGAGGTCCAACGCGCAGACCAAATGTCGACGCCCGGCGTTGGCATGTTGTGGAATGCGGCGTTTGATTTGCGCGGCAAGCGGCGTGAGATTGCGGTTGAAATGGTGACATTTGATCGCCCGAACGAGATGGTGCTCAATAGCACGTCAACCGGGCTGGATGGCCTGATGACGTTTGAATTGATGCCGCTGTCGCGCAGCCGCACACGGGTGAATGTTGCGCTTGAGATCAAACCGCTGAACCTGTCCGCAAGGCTTTTGGTGCAGTCGCTGAAGCTTGCGAAAACATCATTGACCAAGAAGTTCAAGCTGCGCGTGGCTGAATATGCCAAGGGTATGGAAGAACGCTATCAGCGGACGGTTTGAACGCGGCGTTCACGGCACCGAAGCGCGTTTTGTGACGGCGCCCGGAATTTTCGCCGCCTATCTGTCACCGCGTCCCGGATGCGCCGGATAAACGCCCAACACATCAAGCATGTTGGTAAAATATCCAAGCTCTTCCAGCGCGCGTTGCACGGATGGATCTTCGGGGTGGCCTTCGATATCGGCGTAAAATTGCGTCGCGGTAAACGATCCGCCGACCATGTAGCTTTCCAGTTTGGTCATGTTGACACCATTGGTCGCAAACCCGCCCATCGCCTTGTAAAGCGCGGCAGGAATATTGCGGACCTCGAAAACGAAGGTGGTCAGCATGTTTTCACCCCGGCGCGTCAGATCAATTTCGGGCGCCATCAGCAGAAACCGCGTCGTATTGTGGTCCTGATCTTCAATATCGCGGGCCAGCACCTGCAAGCCGTGGATATCGGCGGCAACCTCGCTGGCCAGCACGCCTTCGGTCATCGGGCCACCTTCGGCCAGATCTGCGGCGGCCCCGGCACTGTCGGCTGCGGCCTCGGATGTGATTCCGTGGGCATCAAGAAAACTGCGCGCCTGGGGCAGCAGAACCATATGGGCGCGGACGTGGGTGATATCGCTCAGCGCAACACCGGGGCGTGCCATGAGGCAGATCCGCACACGCACGAAGGCTTCGGCAATGATATGCAGTCCACTTTCGGGCAGCAGGCGGTGGATGTCGGCGACCCTTCCATAGGTCGTGTTTTCAACCGGCAACATCGCCAGATCTGCGCGGCCATCGCGCACGGCACGGATCACGCCTTCGAAGGTGGTGCAGGGCACCGGTGTCATTTCAGGCCGCGCCTGAATACAGGCTTCGTGACTATAGGCACCCAAAGCGCCCTGAAAGGCGATGCGCGGCGTATATTTGGCATTCATCGGCGCGGTCCTTGGTGCTAGACAGATCAAGCAGGTCGATTGGTCGCGGTAACTACACCTTGCCTGCAACAAGGGAAAGCAATAGATACCCCGCCAAGACGATGACGCAATCAAGACGCCCAATATCAAAGTGATGGACCTGACGCATGTTCGATACGATGACAGTTACAAAAGTTGCCGCTGGCCTGTTCGGGGCATGGCTTGTCCTGCTTCTGGGCAAATGGGCGGCCGAGGAACTTTACCACGCAGAAGCGCATGGGGATCCGTCCTATGTCATCGAAGTGGCGGATGCCGGTGGTGATGAAGGCGGCGAAACTGTTGATTTTGCAACTGTGCTGGCCGCTGCGGACGCTGACAAGGGCGCCAAGGTGTTCAAGAAATGCGGAGCCTGTCACAAGCTTGAGGATGGCGCAAATGCCGTTGGTCCGCATCTTTTCGGCGTCGTGGGACGCCCTGTCGATTCTGTGGCCGGCTTCAATTACTCTGGTGCGCTGGAGCAGGTGGCCGATGTCTGGTCGCCTGAGAACCTGGATGGTTTTCTCGCCAATCCCAAGGGGTATGCGCCCGGAACGATCATGGGCTTTGCCGGCCTGAAGAAGATCGAAGACCGCGCTGATGTCATCGCCTATCTTGAATCCATCGGAAATTGATCAGCGCGCCCTGCCGCTGACCAAAGGCCGCCCCCATCGGGCGGCCTTTTGCGTATGACCGCCCGATTTCAGCTAGATAACATATTCGCAACTTGTATCTTGGCCCGTGGCCCCGTTAGCTTGACCGACATAACAAACCGCCTTCTTTTTTACTTGAGGATGTGCCTGATGCCCGATGCCAGACCCCTTACCGTTATGCAGGCTTTGACGCGCCCGCGCAGAATGCTTTGGAATGGGTTGCTGGCATTCGGGGTGGTGTCCGGGCTGGCCAGCGCCGCGTTTGCCCAGGACGAAAAGATGATCAAAAGCCACGGATATTCGTTCTACGGCGATCTGAAATATCCGGCAGATTACGCCCATTTCGATTATGTGAACCCCGATGCGCCCAAGGGTGGCGAGATATCGTTTTCCGCTTTGGGCACCTTTGATTCGATGAACCCCTACAGCCGCAAGGGCCGGGGTGGCGCGCTGAGCACGGTGATGTACGAAAGCCTGCTGGGCGAGGGCGTGGGCGGCGAATCCGCGCCGTCGGATGTTTATGGCGAAGGCTACTGCCTGTTGTGCGAAAGCCTTGAATACCCCGAAAGCAAAGACTGGGTCATCTTTCATATGCGCAAGGATGCGACGTTCTCTACCGGTGATCCGGTAACCGCCCATGACATCGCGTTTTCGCACAACCTGCTGCTGGATCAGGGGCTGCAATCCTACGCTGATGCCGTGCGCAAGCGCATTCCGAAAGTGGAGGTGATCGATGATTATACGATCAAGTTCTACTTCACCGAAGGCATCTCGCGGCGCAGTTTGATTGATCAGGTGGGCGGTGTGCCTGCATGGTCAAAGAAATGGTACGAAGAAACCGGCGCGCGGCTGGATGAATCGCGGCTTGAGGCTTCGCCGGGGTCTGGACCGTATATGGTTGAGACCGTCGATGTGAACCGTCGCATCGTTTACAAGCGCAACCCCGATTACTGGGGCAAGGACCTGCCGTTCAACGTGGGCCGCAACAACTTTGACCGTATCAGGGTGGAATATTTCGGCGACGAGAATTCTGCGTTCGAGGCGTTCAAGGCCGGGGAATACACGTTCCGCGCCGAAGGCAGTTCCAAACAATGGGCCAGCGCATATGACTTTCCCAAGGTCGCAGATGGCTATGTGGTCAAAGCGGAGTTGCCGGACGGATCGCCACCGTCGCCGTCGGGCATTGTCTTCAACCTTGGCCGGGAAGTTTTGAAGGACAAGCGCGTGCGCGAGGCGGTCGCGTTGGCGTTCAATTTCGAATGGACCAACGAGTCGCTGCAATACGGATTGTTCAAGCCACGCGCATCATTCACCCAAGATACCCCGCTGATGGCGACCGGCGTGCCCGAAGGCGCTGAACTGGAATTTCTGAAATCGCTGGGCGACATTGTGCCGCCGGAGTTGTTGACCCAAGAGGTGCGTTTGCCGCACATCTCTGACGCTAGCCGTCTGTTGGACCGGCGCAATGCGCGGCGCGCGATGAAGTTGCTGGACGATGCAGGCTGGGCCGTCGGCAGCGATGGCAAGCGGCGCAACGCACAAGGCGAGGCGCTTCGGCTGACGTTTTTGCTGAACTCTTCCGGTTCGGCCACGCTGAGCGCGGTAATCGA
>JAGXHC010000002.1 GCA_024636405.1 Sulfitobacter sp.
CAACTACGAGAAGGGCGTCAAGGTCTCCAACATCGAAATGGCAAACCTCGACATCACTGGCGATCCGTTCCATCCTGAGTGGAACTACACGATCAAGCCGCGATACCCTAAAGCGTAGCAGTTATTAATGCGGATGTCCTATGTGCAGCACTACGGGTTGCGCCGCCACAAACTGCCTGACGGCAAAACCGAACCGATAGGGCCCAGGCACAGCTGGAACACCGGTGCGTGGTATTCCGCCGCCATGATGCTGAACGCGCCGCGCCATTCTGATCACCATCTGCGCCCCGCCCGCGCCTTTCCCGCGCTTGAGATCGCACCCGATACCATGCCGATGCTGCCCCGGTCGCTGCCGGTGATGGGGGTTATCGCATTGGTGCCACCAATCTGGCGGCGGGTGATGGATGCCCGTGTGGCGCGCTGGCAGGAACGAGCCTGATCCGCATTGCCCCACTGGTACGGGCGCGCGGTTTCTGGCACTCTGGGCAGATGATGAAATATGCCCTGATCCTGTTGGCGCTTGCCGCCCTGCCCGCCGCCGCTGAACCTGCGATGTCAGCGGCAGAATTTGATGCATATACGCAGGGCAAGACCCTGTTTTATGGCCGCGATGGTGCCGCCTACGGCGCCGAAATCTATCATGAAGACCGGCGCGTTCAGTGGTCGTTTCTTGATGGCGATTGCAAGGAAGGCGAGTGGTACGAGGACGCTGGGCTGATCTGTTTCGTCTACGAAGGCGCCCCTGATCCGCAATGCTGGAGCTTTCTTGAAGGCGCGCGGGGTCTGATCGCGCGATTTGAAAACGACCCGACGACAACTGAACTTTATGAGGCCGAAGATGTCGGGCAGGAAATGCTCTGCCTTGGGCCGAAGATCGGCGTATGATCCGGGCCTTGGTCAGCGCGGCGAGGCTGATTGCGGCCAATGTGAGGGTGGCTTTTCTGGGGGTGGCTCTTGTGATGTCGGCGCTGCCTGCGACCGCGCAGGATTTGATGAGCGCCGCAGAATTTGAACAATACACACGCGGCAAGACGTTGTTTCTGGACCGCGATGATGGCCGCGCATATGCGACGGAAACCTATCTTGAAAATCGCCGCGTCCGGTGGGCACCTCTGGATGGCGACTGTGTTGAAGGCCGCTGGTTCGAGCAGGCGGGGCTGATCTGCTTTCTATATGACAACAACCCGGCCGAACTGTGCTGGAGCGTGCGGTTGACGGCAAACGGCATCATGGCCCGGCTGGAAAACGAAGCAGACCAGACCGTGCTGAGCGAAATTCCCGCCACTGGCCCGGCGCCTGTCTGCCTTGGCCCAAAGCTTGGCGTGTGACGCGAAATTCCTGTTAACCCTTTGTTAATGCAAATGTTTCGCGCGCGAAACATTTATCAGAACAAAGATCCCTGCCCCGGCGGCTTGGGCGCGGGTTTGCGCGGTGCCGCAGACCTGCCCGCTGCCGGGCCAACATCAATGCGACCATCTGCAAACTCGATCTCCAGTGCACCGGCCTTGCCTGCTGCTTTTGCCGTCGTGATCACCGCGCCGTCCCCGCGCACCACGGCAAAGCCGCGCGCCAGCGTTTCGCGGTAGCCCAGTGTGCCCAAGGTGCGCGCCGTCGCCGCCAGCCGCTGTTTGCGCGCCTCAGTGCTGCGCTGTTGTGCCGCCTTCAGCCGCTGGACAACATCCGCCAACCGGGTCCGCTGCCGCGCAATTTCCTGCGTCAGCACGTCCGGCCGAAACCTTTGCACCCGCACATCAAAGCGGTCGCGCCGCAGGGTGACCGCGCGGTCCAGCGCCGGGTTGAGGCGTGCCGCCAACCCCGCCAACCGCCGCGTGTCGTTGTCCAGAAGCCGACGCAAAGTGGCGGGCCGCAGCGATCCAGACACATCCGACAGCCGCACCCGCCGACGCTGCACGCCCGTTGTCAGCGCCGGGCCCAGACGACCGCCCACCATATCAAGCCGCTGGCGTGGTCCATCGAGCAACGTCTCAAGCCGCGGCAACGCCCGCGCCATATCGCGCAATCGTTCACCGCGCCGCGACAAGCCTTGGCTTAGCGCGCGGGTCATCCGCGCCTCCAGCGCGTCGATCAGTGCCACCAGTTCATGACGCACCGGCACTGCCAGTTCCGCCGCCGCCGTGGGCGTGGGCGCGCGCCGGTCCGAGACGAAATCGATCAGCGTTGTGTCGGTCTCATGGCCCACGGCAGAGATCAGCGGAATGTCGGACGCCGCCGCGGCGCGGGCGACGATTTCCTCGTTGAAGCCCCACAGATCCTCCACCGAACCACCGCCGCGCGCCACGATGATCAAATCAGGGCGCGGCAGCGCGCCGCCGCGCGTCATCGCGTTGAAACCGGCAATGGCGCGGGCCACTTCGGGGGCGCATTTCGGACCCTGTACTGCCACGGGCCAGATCAGCACCTTGCGCGGAAACCGGTCGCGCAGCCGGTGCAGAATGTCGCGGATGACGGCACCGGACGGCGATGTGACCACCCCGATCACCTCTGGCAGATAAGGCAGCGCGCGTTTGCGCTCCGCCGCGAACAGCCCTTCTGCCGCCAGCGCCGTCTTGCGCTTTTCAAGCAGCGCCATCAGCGCGCCCATGCCGGCCGGTTTAATATCCTCGATCACGATCTGGTATTTCGATTGCCCGCCGAAAGTGGTGATGCGCCCGGTGGCAATCACTTCCATCCCCTCCTCCGGTTGGGTGTCGAGCCGGGCAGAGACGCCTTTCCAGATCACGCCCGAGATGACCGAAGTGTCGTCCTTTAGATCAAGGTAAATGTGCCCCGAACGCGGACGGCTGACGCGCCCGACCTCGCCGCGAATACGGACATGGCCAAATTCACCCTCGATCACCCGCTTGATCGCGCCGGAAAGTTCGGTGACGGTGTATTCAGGGTTGTTCTGCCCCGGCTGGGGATCGTCGATCAGGTCCATGCCCGGTGTCCTTGTGTCTGTAGTGTCGGCAGCTTAGAACGCGGGGCGACGAAGGCCAAGGGAGTGCGCCAATGAACATCCTTATTCTGGGCGGCGGTGGACGCGAACACAGTCTGGCCTGGGCGGTCATGCAGAACCCGAAATGCGACAAACTGATTGTGGCGCCGGGCAATGCCGGCATTGCGGCGATTGCCACCTGTGCGGCGCTTGATATCAATGACGGCAGCGCGGTGGTGGCCTTTGCCGACACCGAAAACATCGATTTCGTGATCATCGGCCCCGAGGCGCCGCTGGCCGCCGGTGTGGCGGATGAATTGCGCAATGCCGGGCTGCTGGTTTTTGGCCCGTCCAAGGCGGCCGCGGCGCTGGAAGCGTCCAAGGCATTCACCAAGGAGATCTGCGACGCCTGCGGCGCGCCGACGGCGGCGTACGGGCATTTTACCGATGCCGGATCTGCCAAGGCATATCTGGCGGACCATCCTGCGCCGATCGTGATCAAGGCCGACGGGCTGGCGGCGGGCAAGGGCGTGATCATCGCCATGACCGACGACGAAGCGCTGGCCGCCGTAGATATGATGTTTGACGGCGGCTTTGGCGCAGCCGGTGCCGAGGTGGTGATTGAAGAGTTCATGGAGGGCGAAGAAGCGTCATTCTTTGTGCTCTGCGACGGCGATACGGTGCTGCCCATCGGCACCGCCCAAGACCACAAGCGTGTCGGGGACGGCGATACCGGCCCGAACACCGGCGGCATGGGGGCCTATTCCCCGGCGCCGGTGCTGAGCGAAGAGGTCGCGCAGCGCGCATTGGCCGAGATCATCGCGCCCTGCATGGCGGAGATGGCGAACCGTGGCATGCCCTATCAGGGGGTGCTTTATGCCGGGTTGATGATCAAAGACGGCGCGCCACGGCTGGTGGAGTACAATGTCCGCTTTGGCGATCCTGAGTGTCAGGTGCTGATGATGCGGCTGGGTGCGCAGGTGCTGGACCTGTTGCAAGCCACCGCACGCGGAGAGCTGGCGCTGGCGCGGGTGAACTGGGCACACGATCACGCCCTGTGTGTGGTGATGGCGGCCGAAGGGTATCCCGGTGACTACGCCAAGGGATCAAAGATCGCCGGGCTGGCCGCATTGCCAGAGGACAGCAGCAACATGGTCTTTCACGCGGGGACCGCCCGCCAGGATGATGTCATCGTGGCAAGCGGCGGTCGGGTGCTGAACGTGACGGCGCGTGGAGAGACACTGGCGCTGGCGCGGGCGCGGGCCTACGCGATGGTCGATCAGATCGAGTGGCCCGAGGGGTTCTGTCGGCGCGACATCGGGTGGCGTGCGCTGGATTAACCTATGCGTTTTGCAGGCACGCGCGCGGTTTCGAATCGCTGACGCGATCCGACAGGCGGGGGCGCTGCCCCCACCGCCCTATGGGCGGCTCCCCCGGGATATTTGTAGCCAGAAGATTCAGGAACAGGCGAGCGCGCGGGCAAAGCTGGCGCGGTTGCGGTGTGGGCCGATGTCGCGCGGCGCAAGTGTGCCGCTATCGAATGTTACGGCGATCAGGCGGCGCCAATCGGCGGACGCGACGATCATTTCCGGGCGGCCCGCGCAGGTGCGGATGCCGCCTGCGATTGTGTCTTCGCCGATGCGGTGATTGGTCAGGCCGTCGAGCGATCCGATGTCGGTCAGCTTGCCATCGCGAAAGCGCCAGAGGCGGAGGGTTTTCGCCAGATGCGGACGGTCGATATAGCCGATTTCAACATACCCGTCACCGTCGAGGTCCGCCGCACCGATGGGCGCAAGCCAACGGTTGGGCTGTCCGATAAAGGGGGTGGCAGCGACCGGGCCGGTGTCATCATAAAGCGCAAGCCGCGCGCCCAGTTTCAGGTCGCTTTCCACCACCATCACCAGTGTCGGCCCGCCGTTTTCAAACGTCACAAGGCGGGGGGCCGTGTCCTCGAAGACGCGGGTTTCGGGCAGCCGGATCACGGTGTTTTGCGGCGCACATGTGGCACAGGCCAGGGTGGTCAGTTGCAATGCGCCCCATTCGACGGCATCCCCAAGAATGCCGTGCGCGTAGCGTGTTGTCGGTTCAGCGTATTGCGCGGCGGTGATTTCTGCCGCACGGGCAGGCAGGGCGGCGAGGCACGCCAGCAATGCCAGCGCCACGCCGCGCATCAGATCTGCTTTTCCGGCATCTGCACGCGCAGACCGTCCAGCGCATCGGTGACTTTGAGCTGACACGTCAGGCGTGACCGTGCCGGGTCTGGCTCATACGCGAAGTCGAGCATGTCTTCTTCCATGTCGTCCTTTGCAGGCAGTTTTTCGACCCATGCGGCA
>JAGXHC010000017.1 GCA_024636405.1 Sulfitobacter sp.
CACCGCTCCATGGGTGCGGGTGTGAAAGGTCAGGCGGCTTTGCTCGGATACGATGCGCGCGGCCTGCCGCAGCTTTTCGCAGGGGGTGTGCACATCGTTCCCCACGGGGACGGAACAGTCGCAATCGGCTCTACGTCCGAGCGTGACTTTGACACGCCTGATGGCACGGATGCACAACTCGACGCCGTAATCGCCGCCGCGTGTGCCGCTGTGCCTGCGTTGATGGACGCCCCAATCTTGGAACGCTGGGCCGGAGTGCGCCCGCGCGCGCGCAGCCGTGCCCCGATGCTGGGGCCATGGCCAGAGCGTCCGGGTGTGTTTGTAGCCAACGGCGGATTCAAGATCGGTTTCGGTATGGCGCCCAAAGTTGCACAGGTTATGGCCGACCTTGTGTTGGAGGGACGCGACACCATCCCAAAAGGTTTCCGCGTCAGCGACAATGTTTAAACCACACCATCCGTGGCCTGACTCCCGTTCACGCCGAGAACCAGTTAATCGCGGCAAACCAGCTCTTAGTATTCGCTAACGCGCAAATGACCGTCCTGATACACGGCATAGCGCGGCGAAGTCAGGCCAATGCGCCCGCTGCGAGTCAAGAAGCCCCGAACAAATGCCGGGGCTTCTAGGTAGTTTATCAAGAGAAAGAAATCACGCGTTGGGCAGGATCACGATCTCAACACGGCGGTTTTGTGCTTTGCCCGCTGCGTTCAGGTTGCTCGCGATGGGTTGGCTTTCGCCGCGGCCATAGGTCTGAACCCGTGTTTGCGGGACACCATTGCCAATCAACACATTGGCCACCGCGCGGGCGCGACCTTCGGACAGCTGCTGGTTATAAGCGGCTTCGCCGTCGCTGTCGGTATGGCCGATGATCTGAAGCGTGGAATTCGCGTAGATTTTTACGTTACTGGCCAAAGCCGCCAGATCGCCCTGCAATGCAGGCTGAACCGCAGTGCTGTCGGTAGCAAAGAGAATGTCCTGCGGCAGCGTCACAATCAAGCGGTCGCCCGTGTTCGTGATCACGACCCGGCTGTCCATCACGCGGCGCAACTCGGCCTCTTGCTTGTCCAGTGAATAGCCGACACCGGCACCAAGCGCGCCACCGATCAGCGCGCCCTTTAGCGCGGCATCGCCACGGTTACCGTCGCCCTTGGACAATGCTCCGGCCAATGCACCGACGCCTGCACCGATCAGTGCGCCATTCTTGGTTTTCTGGTTCGGGTCGCCCGGCTGTGCGCCGATACCGCCCTGTGGCGTACATGCGCTGATCACTAGAATGCCAGACAAAGCCGCGGCAAGGGTCATCTTTGAAGAAATCATTTTAATACTGCCTTCATGTTTCGGGCCTCGTTCGGGCGAGGCATCTCTGTGTGAACGCTCTATACAATGGCAAAGGTCCCCGCGAAATCGAAGCTTCCGGCCAGTCGGCGAAAGATCGCGCATCACGGGGCTGGCAATTACGCCTCAGCGCGCGCAGCTTCATATGCAAGCATCGCGCGTTTCACCGGCAACCCCCAATGGTATCCCCCCAGTTCGCCCGATTTTCGCAACGCCCTATGACAGGGGATCAGCCAGCTGACAGGATTGCGCCCCACCGCCGTGCCAACCGCACGAACGGCCTTTGGGGTTCCAATGGATGCCGCGATGGATGAATACGTCGTGACCTGACCCGAAGGCACCTGCAACAGCGCCTCCCAGACCTTGATCTGAAACGGCGCCCCAATCAGATAAAGTGGCGCCTTGGCCATTGTCGTTGCGCGTGCGCCGAATGCAGTTTGCACCCAAGGCCGTAAAACTTCAGGGTTCTCGACAAATTCGGCCAGTCCCCACCGCGATGTCAGATCCTGCATCGCCGCTGCATCGCCAGTTTCGCACGAAAGTGCCAATCCGCAGATGCCTTTGGATGTGCCCATCACCAATGCCTTGCCAAAAGGGCTGTCGAACCAGCCCCATGAAATTGTAAGCCCTGCCCCTTTACGGGCGAAATCGCCGGGGCTCATCGACTCCCAACGTAGAAAAAGATCATGCAAACGGCCGGTTCCCGACAAACCCAGTTCGTGCGCCGCATCGAGCGTTGTAAACCTTTCGCGCAGTAGTGTCTTTGCGTGGCCAAGCGTGAGATATTGCTGATAGCGCTTTGGTGAAACCCCGACCCAGCGCGAGAACAACCGTTGGAAATGCGCCGATGACATGCCCATTTCCCCCGCAATCTGATCCAGCCGCAAGGGGTCTTCTGCCCGGTCGATCACATCGATGGCGCGGCGCATAACCTGAAAATGATACCCATCATCGGTTATGGCGGGGTCACGATCGGCGGTATGAATGTGTTTTGTCATAGCAGAAGAATTAAGGCGCGCGCAGTGTTTTTGCGACCCGAAACTTGCGCTTTGTCACGCTGGTATTCCCTTGGGGGCGTGGCCCTAAAGATTTGAACGCTCTGGTGCCACACACTGCGCATCAGATGTACCCATTTCGCGGTGAGGCCCGTGCGTTTCGCGGTCAGGCCGGTGGGTGCGAACCCGTTTTTGCCCCGCAACGGCGCGCTTGTCCGAACATGCGTGGCCAGATCCAACCGTCCCACAACGCCAACCATGCGTAAATTTTACGATTTTGGTCAGCTTGCCTTGCCCTCCGAAGGCAACCCGACCATACAAAAACCATGGCAAAACAGCTTGACTACCACACCATCCGCCAGATTTTTACCCGCTTTCACGAGATGGAGCCGGAGCCAAAAGGCGAGCTTGAGCATGTCAACGTATATACCCTTGTCGTTGCCGTCGCCCTCAGTGCGCAGGCCACAGATGCGGGGGTGAACAAGGCCACGCGCGCCTTGTTTCAAATCGCCGACACGCCGCAAAAGATGCTTGATCTTGGCATCGAAGGGCTGACCGAACACATCAAAACCATCGGGTTGTTCCGCCAGAAGGCGAAGAATGTGATGAAGATGAGCCAGATCCTTGTGGATGACTACGGCGGTGACGTGCCCAATTCCCGCGCCGCCCTGCAATCGTTGCCCGGTGTCGGGCGCAAGACCGCCAACGTTGTGCTGAACATGTGGTGGCACCAGCCTGCGCAGGCTGTGGACACCCACATCTTTCGCGTCGGCAACCGCACCGGCATCGCGCCCGGCAAATCCGTTGACGCGGTTGAACGCGCCATCGAAGACAACACGCCCGCCGATTTTCAGCATCATGCACATCACTGGCTGATCCTGCACGGGCGCTATACCTGCAAGGCGCGCAAGCCGCTTTGCCGGACCTGCATCATCCGCGATCTCTGCCCCTATGAGGATAAAACAGAATGACCCATTACGAAGTAGTTGGCATCGGCAACGCCGTTGTCGATGTGATTTCCCACGCCGACGATACCTTTCTTGATCACATGGGAATCGAAAAAGGCATCATGCAATTGATCGAGCGGGACCGCGCCGAAGTGCTCTATGCCGCGATGAAAGACCGCATCCAGACCCCCGGTGGGTCCGTGGCCAACACCATCGCGGGCATTGGCGCCCTGGGGTTGCCGACGGCGTTCATTGGTCGGGTGCATGACGACGCTTTGGGCAAATTCTATGCCAGTTCGATGGTGGATGGCGGCACAGCCTTCGTTAACGATCCGGTGCAGGGGGGCAATTTGCCGACGTCACGTTCGATGATCTTCGTATCGCCTGATGGTGAGCGGTCAATGAACACCTATTTGGGGATTTCCACCGATCTTGGCCCCGATGACGTGCCCGACGATGTCGCTTCGGCCGCGAAGATCATGTTTCTCGAAGGATATCTCTTTGACAAGGATCAGGGCAAACAGGCGTTTCTTGAGGCGTCCCGCCTGACGAGAGAAGCCGGCGGCATGGCCGGTATCGCCATTTCCGATCCTTTCTGCGTCAACCGCCACCGCGCGGATTTCCTGAGGATGATCGAACATGAACTGGATTACGTCATCGGCAACGAGGCGGAAATCAGGTCACTGTTTGAAACTGACGATCTGGAGGACGCGCTGTCGCGTACCGCAGCCCTGTGTCCGCTTGTCGTCTGTACCCGCTCTGGTGAAGGTGTGATCCTGATCCGTGGTAACGAACGCGTCGAGGTGCCGGTAAACAAGGTCGTTCCGGTGGATGCCACTGGCGCAGGGGACCAGTTTGCCGCAGGGTTTCTTTTTGGCTTGGCCACGGGTCGTGATCTGGAAACCTGCGGGCGTATGGGCAACATCTGTGCCGCCGAAGTGATCAGCCACGTCGGGCCGCGCCCGGCAACTGACATCATCGCGCTTTTCAAGGCGCAAGCACTGCTATGAAAATCCAGGCGGCGGAATTTGCGCCGCTTGGGTCCAACTACTGTAGTTTAGGGGCGCATTCCGCGCCCTTGTAGCAGCTTTTGACCTTGCGAATCATGGCCGGTTTCGGCGCGCGAAACAGATCACCGCCGCCGCAGGGGTCCGTTTCCACGACATAGCCTTCGGCCCCGCGCCGCACAAAAGCGAGCACTTTCTGTCCGCTCTGCGCAGAAGCACACCAAGGGCCGTAGCAGGCGACTTCAAGCGTGACGTCCCGGTCAAACGGCAAAGTAAATCCTTCTTTCGACAGCGACCTGCCTTCCAGTCGCGCGGGGATTTGGGTCAGCGGCGGTGTCTTGTGCGAAGCCACAGGGTCGGTGCTGGGCAAAAGTCGTTTGTCGAACTGCAGCGTGCCATGCACCACGACATAGGGCTCGTCCGCCTGTGCCGCCCGCTGAAAGGTCGTCTCCAGCGAATGGGGCATGCAGGTCAGCGCCATCGCAGGAAGTGGTGCCAGCGCCAGCAGGCAGGCTAGGATTAAGCGCATCACAGATGATCTCTGAATTCGGCCAAGACCGCCTCATAAACCTTGCGCTTGAACGGCACGATCCCGCTCACAAGGTCCGCGACAGGCAACCAGCGCCAACTTGAAAATTCAGGATGTTCGGTCACGATATTGATTTGAGAATCTTCCCCGGTAAATCGCATCAGAAACCACTTTTGCTCCTGCCCGCGATACCGTCCCTTCCAGATTTTTGGCACCAGATCGTGCGGCAGGTCATACGCAAGCCAGCCGGCAGTTTCCGCCACTATCTGCACCAGATCACGCGATACGCCGGTTTCCTCTTCCAACTCGCGCAACGCGGCGTCGCGGGGGGCTTCGTTTTTCTCAACCCCGCCTTGCGGCATCTGCCAGGCGTCCTGATCCCGGTCCCGCCGCTGGCCGACAAAAACCAAACCCTCGGCGTTCGTCAGCATCACACCCACGCAGGCACGATAAGGCAGCATGGCGATTTCATCCGGTGTCATGGTGCGATCTCTCCCGATGTCGGTGGCTTCCACGGCGATAGCACGACTTCCACATCTTGTGAAAGCGGCCGCAAAGGCAAAATGACGCCGCGTTGCACGTGACATATCAAACCGCTTAGGGTGAGGTCACGCTTAGATTTCTCCGCCCGAAAGGTATCCTTGATGTCCAGCTTTCCGCACCTACTTGCCCCCCTAGACCTTGGCTTTACCACGTTGAAAAACCGGGTGCTGATGGGGTCGATGCACACGGGTCTGGAAGAAACCAAGGACTGGAACCGCGTTGCTGAATTCTATGCCACCCGCGCACGCGGCGATGTGGGGCTGATGGTCACAGGGGGTATCGGGCCAAACCCCGAAGGCTCCGTCGCACACGGGGCCGCGATGATGATCAGCCAGCAGGACGTCGACAACCATGCCATCGTAACCCAGCGCGTGCATGAGGCCGATGGCAAGATCGCGATGCAGATTTTGCACGCGGGCCGCTATGCTTTTAGCCCTGATTGTGTGGCGCCAAGTGCAATCAAATCACCCATTTCAATGTTCGCCCCCAAGGAACTGGACGAAGAAGGCATCGAAAAGCAGATCGCTGACATCGCGGCCTGTGCTCTGCGGGCCCGTCAGGCAGGCTATGATGGGGTAGAGATCATGGGGTCAGAGGGCTACTTTCTGAATCAGTTTCTGGTCACCCACACCAACAAGCGCACTGACCGCTGGGGCGGCACCTATGAGAACCGTATGCGTCTGCCAATTGAGGTCGTGCGCCGTGTGCGCGAGACTGTGGGTGATGATTTCATTCTGATCTACCGTCTGTCGATGATCGATCTGATCCCCAATGGATCGACCCACGCCGAAGTCGTACAACTGGCCCAGGAAATCGAAACGGCCGGGGCAACAATTATCAACACCGGCATCGGCTGGCACGAGGCGCGGATACCCACCATCGCCACATCTGTGCCCCGCGCCGCCTTTGCATGGGTTACGAAAAAGCTGATGGGCAAGGTTGGCATTCCGCTGATCACCTCCAACCGCATCAATACCCCTCAGGTCGCCGAAGACCTGCTGGCAGATGGCTGTGCCGATATGGTGTCACTTGCCCGCCCGATGCTGGCCGATGCGGATTTCGTCGCAAAGGCGAAGGCAGGCAAGGCGGATCAGATCGCCCCCTGCATTGCGTGCAACCAGGCCTGTCTGGATCATACCTTCGGCGGCAAGATATCGACATGCCTGGTCAACCCGCGCGCCTGCTATGAGACCGAATTGCGCATTGAAAAGACACAGTCGCCAAAATCCATCGCCATCGTCGGTGCCGGTCCCGCAGGTCTTTCCGCCGCAATCACCGCCGCAGAGCGCGGCCATGACGTAACACTGTTTGACCGCGCCTCAGAGATCGGCGGCCAGCTTAACCTGGCCAAGCAAGTTGCAGGCAAAGAGGAATTCTGGGGTTTTGTCGAATGGTACCGCACTATGGTTGCGGAACTTGGCATTACCGTAAAGCTTAATACCGAAGTGTCTGCCAATGATCTGACGAATTTCGATGACGTTGTGATCGCCACCGGCGTCGTGCCTCGTGATCCGCAAATTCCCGGTCAGGACCGCGACAACGTGGTCAGCTACATCGACATTCTACGGGGCACGGTCACCGCCGGGCCGCGCGTCGCTGTGATTGGCGCGGGAGGTATCGGTTTCGACGTATCTGAACATCTTGTCCATGATGGGGACAGCACGACGCTGAATCTGCCGGAATGGATGCGCGAATGGGGCGTGACCGATCCTGACGAACATCGCAGCGGTCTGGCGCCCGAAGGTCCGCAACCGCACAAGCCCGCACGACAGGTCACCATGCTACAACGCAAATCCACCAAAGTCGGCAAAGGGTTGGGCAAGACAACGGGCTGGATCCACCGCGCCTCGTTGACCATGAAGGCTGTCCAAATGGTCGCCGGGGTCAACTACGAAAAGATCGACGACGCCGGACTGCACATCAGCTTTGGCGAAGCCCGCGAAAAGCCGACCGTCATCGAAGCAGATACAATTGTGTTGTGTGCGGGTCAGCTTTCGGATCGCTCGCTTGCAGACTCGCTGGAGGCATTGGGCAAGAAATGCCATGTTATTGGCGGTGCCGATGTCGCCGTCGAACTGGACGCCAAACGCGCAATCAATCAAGGTACAAGGCTCGCCGCCGCGCTTTAGGGCGTGTAGGTTCAGTTCCAGCATTCCAAGGGCGTGATCATGGCCATCTGTGTTTTCGACATCTTCGCCGACGGCAGCGCGACAATCCCGACTGACGCTGCGCTGACCGGGCCGGGCACCTACCGCTGGTGGCATTATGAACTGAACGATCCCGATCTACCTGACTGGACCCGCGCCAACCTGCCGGAAATTCCTGCTGGCGCCCTGTTGCAACCTGAAACCCGGCCCCGGTGCGACAGGTTTGAAGACGGGCTGATCCTGAACCTGCGCGGGATCAATATGAACGTCGGGCAGAACGCCGATCACATGGTATCGGTCCGCATGTGGGTGGACGACGATGTGATCATCACTGTGCGCATGCGCAAGGTATTCGCAATCGAAGAGATACGGCAGCTGGCTATTGCGGGCACCGCCCCGGCAACGACTGCCGCCTTTCTCGAAGCGCTGATCTCGCGGCTGACACACCGTGTGCAGGAAGAAATCGCCAAAATTTCCTCCCTTACTGAATATTACGAGGACGATCTTGAGGACGACTCCACCCCGGTTCCTGCGGATTTGCCCGAAATCCGCCGCCGCGTTATCAGGCTGCGCCGTTATCTGGAACCCCAGGAAAATGCGGTGATCAAATTGGCAGAGATCAACCTGCCGATCATGCCAGAACCTGACAGCCTCAAGTTGCGTGAACTGGCCAACCGTACGACCATCGCTGTTGAGGAACTGAACGCGCTTCAGGAGCGCCTGATCACTGTGCAGGACGAACATGACCTGCACGTTGCCCGCAGACAGGCACGCCACGGGTACGTTCTTTCTATCGCCGCTGCCGTTTTCCTGCCACTTGGCTTTTTGACCGGTCTGTTCGGTGTGAACATCGGCGGCATGCCGGGGATCGACCACCCATGGGCTTTCGCCATACTCTGCCTGTCGATGGCGGGCCTCGCACTGATGCTTTTGCTTGTGATAAAACTGATCCGCTGGATCTGACAAAAAGACACGGAAACACAGCGTTCTCCTGTTTCCAGGCGATGAACGATCCTTGCAATTACCTTGCTACTGTCCCACCCCTGCCCCGATCCTGACAGAATTGACCGCGATACCTGTGCCTTGAAACAAGTATTGCGAAGGATCTGTCAATGGACCGCCTCACAGAAATGGAAGCATTCGCCACCGTGGTGGATCAAGGGGGCTTTACCGACGCCGCCAAGAAAATGGGGATCTCCAAGTCGGCGGTATCCAAGCACGTCTCGTCACTTGAAGCGCGCCTCGGAGCGCGCTTGCTGAACCGCACCACACGCCGGGTGTCACCCACTGAAATCGGCCTTGCCTACTATGACCGCGCCCGCCGCGTTTTGAACGACGCAGGCGAAGCGGATGCGCTGGTCACATCAATGCAATCCGCGCCTTCGGGACTGCTGCGCATTTCCGTGGCCACGGACTTTGGTGTCAATCATTTGTCGCCGGCGCTGTCGGAATTCCTCAGCGATTTCCCGGACATCACCGTGAACATGGTCTTGAACAACCGATATGTCGAACTGATCTCCGAAGGTTTCGACATGGCCGTGCGCATCGGAGAGCTTGAGGACAGTACCCTGCGGGCCCGCAAGCTGACCGAGACCACCAA
>JAGXHC010000134.1 GCA_024636405.1 Sulfitobacter sp.
ATCCCGGTGTCACGCGCAACAAAACCTGGGATGCGGAAATCTGCCCAGTTCGCGCTATCCTTTATGTGATGCACAAAGGTCTGTCCGTCCCATTCACGCGCCGGATCGCCCTTGCCATTGGCCAGAACCATCACATGATCAATGGTGGTGACATGTTCGGCCGGCACGCCGATCTCGATCACCTCGATATTGGCAGACGCCTCCACTACACGGTGCCGTATGCCCGGAGGCTGCGTCACGCAATCGCCCGCATTAAGTCTGATCACATCGCCCTGATCCTCATAAAGCACATCGACCCAGCCCCGATAGCAGAAAATCAGCTGAAACCCGACCGTGTGAAAATGCACCATGTCCGGTACCGGCCCGCCATCGGGAATGCGGATGTGGCTGGCGATGATCGACCCGCCCAGACGCGACGGGATCAGATCACGGTAATGCATGCCTGCCCGGCCAATGACCCAAGGCGCCTCGTCGCGCAAACGGCGCACGGCGAACTCGTGCTGCGTCGGTGGTTGCGCCACCTGCGGATGCAGCGGCACGATGTCGACCTGCGTGCCATTTGGTGCTGTCAGATGGCGCGCACCTTGCGCAAAACCGTCAGGATCATCCGTCAGAATGCGCAGACGACCGGGTGGCACATCTGCGCCCTTTTCAATGCGCAGCCGAAGTCCGTGACCGGAAAAGCTCGCCACCGAAGGGTCGTCCGCGGGAAAGATACTTTCCAACCGCATCCCCAGCGTCTTGGTGAAGAACGGCAGGTCGTCGCGCAGCTCCTGCGTCGGCAAAAGCACTTCGGCGAGCGTGTCGGAGGTGGGGGTCATGTCATGGTTCCTGTCAATCTCATTGCGCAGATCGGTGTGCGCGCGGCTCAAGCATCCGCATTTCTGCATACTGTATGCAGTTTGCGCTTCCGTGCAAACCCAATCTGCGCGATGCTGTCGAAATAATCCATGATGAAGGTTTTGGTTTCATGATCCCGCACGTTGGTCTTTCCAAACCTTTGGCCCTAAAGGATCAGGTCTACAACGTCGTGCGCGACCGGTTGCGGCAGGGCGAAATTTCAGCCGAAGACCGGCTGGTGGATGCCGCACTGGCCCGAGATCTCAACATTTCCCGCACGCCTGTGCGCGAAGCGCTGCAATTGCTGGTGCATGAAGGTCTGCTTGTTACCACAACGCGCGGTTTCAGGCTGGGCCAGTTGGGCCAGTCAGAGGTCGCAGACCTGTTTGAACTGCGTCTGCTGCTCGAACCACAGGTCGCGCGCAAGGCGGCGGCCATCGCACCGGGGCCGCGGGTCGACCAGATGGTCGCATGCGTGGCGCGTGCTCAGGCAACCGCGCGCGGGCAAAGTGCCGCGCGCTTCAACGCCGCGACCTACCAGTTCTTCGAAAGCCTCACCGCGCTGTGTGACAACGGGGCAATGGTCCGTTCCGTGCTGCTTTATCATGACCGTCTGGCGCAGTTGCGTGTGCGCCTGATGGCCGCGCAAGCAAACCGCGTGCTGGCCGCCCAGGGTTTTGCTGACATTGCCCGCGCCGTTACAAACGGCGATGCCGACGCCGCCCAAGCCGCCGCGATACACCACATCTCAAACGGCATAAACGCCTGCCGGGTGCTGGGCCTGATGGCCAAAGAATGAAAGCAATCTGGGCCCATACCGCAAATTTTATGCACGCCATAAAAGCCGCTAAATGTCCCCAGGCGAAAGGGCGCCCTGGCCTCTCAACCCACGCCCGCATTCTTCTGGCAAAAAATATCTCGGGGTCTGGGGCAGCGCCCCAGCCGGGTTTCTATCGCGTCAGCGGTCTGAGACCGCCAGTTCCGCCAACCGTCTTTCCTGCCGCGCGATCAGGCGGTCCACTTCTGCCTGACCTGCTTTTGACAGCCCTGCACCGGGTTTGCGTTGCGCTGCATCCGCGATGATCCCACGTTTTGCCAATGTGTATTTCCGAATGGCCAGACCCAGCCCCGGTTGCTGTTCAAACCGCGCCAGCGGCAGATAGGCGTCAAAGATGTCCTGCGCACGGTCCATGCGGCCCGTGGCGGCGTGCGCGACGACGTTGACCATCATCTCGGGATAGGCAAAGCCGGTCATCGCCCCGTCTGCACCGCGTGCCATTTCTTCGGGCAGGAACACACCACCATTGCCACACAGGATCGAAATCCGCCGTGTCAGCACACCGTCATTGCGCAGATAGGAAATCTTTTCCAAGCCCGGCCAATCCTCGTGTTTGAGGCACACACAGGTCGGCAGGTCGTTCATGATCCGCGCAATCACTTTCGGTGCTATTTGCACGCCCGTGACCAGCGGGAAATCCTGCAAGACCCAGGGCGCGTCGCCGATCAACTCCGCAATCTGGGTGAAATAGGTCACGATCTGATCGTCCGTGCGCAGCGCGCCGGGTGGGGCCACCATCACGGCGGCGGCGCCATCGTCCATCACCATCTGCGCCAGCGTCTGGATTTGCGCAAAGCCGGGCGCGGAGACGCCGACCACAACTGGAACACGCCCGTTCACACGCTTCAATATGTGCTGCACAACGCTGCGCGATTCCGCGACCGTCAACTTGGGCGCTTCGCCCATGATGCCCAACACAGTCAGCCCGGTTGCGCCTGCTTCCAGATAGAAATCCACCATGCGGTCACAGCTGTCATAATCGATGCGCCCATCTGCGTGAAACGGCGTAACTGCGATGACAAAGACGCCCTTGGCGGCTTCAGTTAGATGGGTCATGATCTCTCCTGCACAGGTTTCTTCTTTGTATAAGCCTTTGGGCTGGTGACAGGAAACCAAAAAACCGAAGTGAAATGGGCGCGCGTGATCTGGCGCACGCATTGACAAAGCGCGCCGCAGCTTGAGGATCGCCGCAAGCGTTTGTGCGCGCGAAACAGGGAAGGCCGCAGGCATGCAGGACATGAACCGACAATTTCTCATCGGGCTTTTCAACGCTGCCGTGGCCGCCGCCGATCCGGCATTGATTCTGGCCCCGGCGTTGCCCGACAAGCCCAAAGGGCGCACCGTGGTTATCGGTGCGGGCAAGGGGGCGGCGCAACTGGCGCAGGCCTTTGAGGGGCTTTGGGACGCACCGCTCAGCGGGGTCGTCGTGACGCGCTATGGCTACGCGGCACCCTGCCGACAGATACGCGTGCTTGAGGCGGCGCACCCGGTGCCTGACGCGGCGGGCATCGATGCCGCGCGGGCGCTCAAGAAAGCGGTGACGGGATTAGATGCGGATGATCTGGTGGTTGCGCTGATTTGCGGTGGCGGATCGTCCTTGTTGCCTGCGCCGCCGAAAGGGTTGACGCTGAGCGATATTCAGGACCTGAACAGCACACTACTGGCCAGCGGTGCGCCGATTTCGCTGATGAACGACATCCGCAAACAGTTCAGCACCATCAATGGTGGCCGTCTGGCCGAACTGGCGGCGCCCGCCCGCGTTGTGACGTTGATTGTGTCGGACGTACCGGGCGACGCTCCGGGTGCCGTAGCCTCGGGCCCGACAGTCACCGGGCGGCGCAGCGCAGCGCAGGTGCTGGAGCGTATCACGGCACGCGGCATAACCCTGCCTGCACGGTTGATGCAACATTTGCGCACCGCGACCGATCCCGGCACCGCAGCCACCGACCGGGGCGATACCCATGTCATCGCCTCGGGCACACTTTCCCTGCAGGCCGCCGCCGACACCGCACGTGCGCAGGGCGTCAACGCCTGGGTTATGTCGGATGCAATCGAAGGCGAGACACGCGATGTGGCCCTTGTGCATGCCGCTTTGGCGCGGCAGGCGCAGACATCGGGCTTTCCCTGTCCCGCGCCGCTGGTGTTGCTGTCGGGGGGCGAAACCACAGTCACCCTGCGCCACAAGGGGCGCGGGGGGCGCAACAGTGAATTTGCCCTGTCGTTGGCATTGGCGTTGGAAGGCGTCACGGGCATCAGCGCGCTGGCCGCCGATACCGATGGCATCGACGGCACGCAAGACAACGCCGGTGCCTTTGCCGACGGACAGACCTGCACCGCGATGCGCAGCGCCGGTGTTGATCCACAGGCGCGGTTGCAAGCCAACGATGCCTACAGCGCCTTTGCCGCGACGGGCGGGCTTTTTACCACCGGGCCGACGGGCACCAACGTCAACGACTTTCGCGCGCTGCTGATCGGGGATGTGCCCTGAAAGTATCCGCTGCGCGGTGCCATTCCCCGACACATTATGCAGAAGAGGGCGCAGGCTGGCACCTTTCCCATTTATCCCAAGGCGGCACCGCCTCTTTTGCGGCAGTTCCGCGGCCCCCATCGCCAGATGTCGCCGACACCGCCCCGGACACACCGGGCGCGGTGCGCATTTCTTTGTGCGTGCGTCGTGGGACAGGTTGCGTCCTTCGCCCGCTCAGGTTTCCTTGCGGTCGTCTACAATGGTCATTTGCGCCAATCCGCTTTCGCCCAGATCAACCTTGGCGAAGGGGCCGCCGTGGCACATCTGGCCGGGATCGGTGACATCCACCGGGGCTTCATCGGCCAGCAGTTTTTGCGCAAACTGTTCGGCGTTGTCCTTGGGGCGGTAGCCCAGAAAGGCCGCCTTGGCGTTGTCCACCGGCGCGCGGTCATTGTTCGACACACCGTAGATGATCGAAAACCCGACCGACGGCGTATCAATTGCGCGCGTCACCAGATGGATCAGATCGTCATAAGACAGCCAAGACCCCAGCGCGCGCGAATTGTTCACCTGTGCCGCGCTCAGGATGCGCAGATGCACGGATTCCAACTGCCGCTTGTCCCAGTACATGGACCCCAGGTCTTCGGTAAAACACTTGGCCAGTCCGTAGAATGTATCGGGCCGGTGCGGCGCATCGATGCCGATGAAATCGGCCTTCTTGTGCATGCCTACCGCATGGATCGACGACGCATAGACCACCCGCCGCGCACCCGCCTGATAGGCGGCTTCCCACACGTTGTAGGACCCGACAAAGTTCGGCCCCAGCAGTTCCGGAAACGGCTTTTCATCCACGATGGCGCCGAAATGCACCACCATGTCCGCACCCTCCATGATCGGTGCGATCTGGTCATATTCCGCTAGATCCGCCTGCACATAGGTCTCGCTGTCATAAAGCATCCCGAGGTCTTCGGCGATGTCCGTGCTGACCAGCTTTTCGGCCATCTTGCTCAGCGGTTCGCGCAGATAGGAGCCAAGCCGCCCGGCAGCGCCCGTCAGGACCAGTTTCTTCATCATCGTATCATTCCTTTCGTGTTCATCACACCAATTTGCCTTTGACCGCAGCCAAAAGGTTGTCCGCACCCCGCGCCAGCAGCCCCGCGTCAGAGCCACAGGCGACAAAGCTGAAGCCGTCGTTCAGCAGCTCTGCCGCAAAGGCCGGATCAGATACCAGCGTGCCCACCGGCATCCCCCGCGCCATCAGCTTGCGCGCGGCGGGGCGCACCAGATCCCAGACGTCGGGGTGCATCGGCTGACCCACATGGCCCATGTCCGCGCCAATGTCGGCGGGTCCAAAAAAGATACCGTCCACACCGTCCACTTCGGCAAAGCTTTCGGCGTTCTCTACCGCCTGCACGGTTTCAAGCTGGATCAGGATTGCGGTGTGTTTTTCGACCTGCTCGTAATAATCCGTCACCCGGCCAAATCTGTTGCCGCGCATCGTGCCGGCCACGCCGCGCATCCCGCGCGGCGGGTAGCGGCAGGCGGCCACGGCGGCCTGCGCTTCGGCCACGGTTTCGACCATCGGGAACAGCAGGCCCGGTGCGCCAAGATCCAGCAACCGCTTGACCTTGACCGCGTCGTTCCAGTCGGGCCGCACAATGGCGGTGGTGCCGCTGGCGGCAAAGGCCTGCAACTGTCCCAGCAACGTGGTGATGTCATTGGGTGCATGTTCCATATCCAGCAGCGCCCAGTCGTATCCCGCAGGCGCCACTGCCTCGGCGGCATACCCGTGGCTCAGGCTGATCCACAGGCCGATCTGCTGCTGCCCCGCGCGGATTGCGCTGAGAAACTTGTTTTCGGGATATTTCATATGATCGCCTTCTCCAGAAAATTCTCACCCCGTTCAATGCGCGCATAATCAAACGCGCTCAAATCGAGGCTGCGATAATTGCCATAGGCAATCAGCTCTGCCGTGCCGCGCCCCAATGCCGGGGATTGCTGTAATCCGTGCCCGGAAAAACCGTTCACGAAGACAAAGTTTGCCACCTTGGTGTGTCGCCCCAGTATCGCGTTCTGATCCAGTTTGTTAAAGGCGTAATGCCCCACCCATGCATTGATTACCTTGACCTGTTCAAAGGCAGGCACGCGGGTTGCCAGTACCGGCCAGACCTTGTTCTCCCAGATCGAATGATCAAATGCGAAATCATCAAATGCCACATCGGGGTCTTCATCGGGTGGGCAGCCGCACATATAATAGCGCCCGTCGCTGCGCATGTGAATGCCCGACGGATCAATCGTCAGCGGCAACACGCGGTCCAGCGGCCGTGCGGCGTCGAAAATGAAGGTATAGCGTTTGCGCGGTGCCACCGGCAGATCAATTCCCGCCATCCCTGCCGTCGCCACCGCGCGCGGCCCCGACGCGTTCACCACCGTGCCACAGCCGACCTGCGCGCCGGATTTCAGCGTCACCTGATCCACAGCCGTGCCGCCGGGGTTAAGCGTCATGGCCACAACTTCGTCATGGATGAATTCGACGCCGTTGCGCTTGGCCATGCGCTTGAACCAGTCGAACATTGTGCCGCCGTCAAAGTATCCTTCGTCCACCATATTGTGGTTGGCCGCCAGAATGTCATCAAGATTGTAAAATGGATAGGCCGCCGCGATCTCTGCCCGGCTCAGGTGGCGCGTTCCGGCCCCCAGCGCGCTCTGGATCGCCTGAACCCGCTTCAGCGTCTCGGCAAATTCCGCGGTATCGGCCATGTACATATAGCCAAAACTCTGAAGCGCCAGTTTCGGCACCTCCGGGTCACCGCCCATGAAGGTGCGGAAATTCTTGATGAACTCCGCGCCGAACTGCGACACGCGGATGTTTGCCGCGTTGCTGAACTGCTGGCGAATGCACGAATTGGTGTGGCTGGTAGAGGCGAATTCATAGGTCGGATCACGTTCCACCACCAATACCCGACCGTCAAATCCGGGCATCTGCGTCAGCCACCACGCGACCGAGCAGCCATAGATCGCGCCGCCGACGATCACCACGTCATAGCTTTTGTGTTTGGGCGCGTTCATTCGTTCTCTCCTGCCGCTACCTTGCGCATCACGTCGGCCACCTCTGCCGCGTCCAGCCCATAGACCTCGCGCGCCTGCGCCGCCGTGATATAGCCGCGCGCCAGATCCCGCCTGACAAGGCCTGCGTCCCGCTCGGACGCCGGACCGTAGCCTGCACCCCCCGGAAATGCCAAGAGTACCCGTTCGCCGTGGGGCACGAACTGTTTGCCCTTGCCTTTCATGGCACCCCCGTCGCTGCGTGCGATGGTCGTAGGCGCACCTTCGCCGCCGCCCTGACGCCCGCGTGCGGGGTGATCCACCCGGTCGAACATGGCGGAAAAATCAAACTCATGCCCTTCCACCGCGCCCACCTCCATGAACTGTCCCAGCCCGCCGCGCCGCGCGCCCGCGCCGCCGGAATCGGGCCGCAATTCCTTGCGCCAGATGATCACCGGGCCCGCATGTTCCGTGGCCTCCACCGGCATGGTCATCACACCCGACGGAAACGCCGTAGCGTTCAGCCCGTCATGCTCGGGCCGCGCACCCGCCCCGCCGGAGTTGAAGGCCAGCACCTCGGACCGCCGTGCGTGGGCCGGGGCAGCAGCATCGCTGCGCGGACGCAGCGAGACCTGAAAGTTGCACAGGCACCCCGCACCTTCTGCGGGCACCAGATGCGGCAACAACTGGTCCAACGCGCCGTAAACCGTGTCAGGGATCATATGGCCGATGACATGGCGCAGCGCGACTGGCGCGGGGTGCAGCGCGTTGACGATGGTGTTCGCAGGTGCTGTGATGTGGAACGGTGCAAGCGAGGCTGCATTGTTGGGGATTTCCGGTGCCACTGCGCATTTCAGCGCATAGCAGGCGTAGGCTTTGGTATAGACCATCGGCACGTTGATGCCCTTGGCGTCCGGCGCGGAGGTGCCGGCGAAATCACAGGCAATGTGATCTGCGGCAATCTCGACCCGGCAGCACAGGTCGATGGGTTTGGAATACCCGTCGATCCGCATGGACGCACTTGCACTGCCGCGGGGCAGCTTGGCGATGGCTTCCAGCGTGGCACGGCGGGAATTGTCAAAGATGAAGGTGGCAACCCCGGCCAGATCGCCCAGTCCGAATTCCGTCATCATCTCAGACAGGCGCCGCTGGCCAATCTCATTGCAACTCGCCAGCGCATAGAGATCCCCGATCAACTGGTCCGGTTCGCGCACATTGCCGCGCAACATGTTGATCAGCGTGCGGTCCACGGTGCCACGGTCGGCGAATTTCATGATCGGGATGTAGATGCCTTCTTCGTAGACGGAATTTGCATCCGCCCCGAACCCGCGGCCGCCCACGTCCACAACATGCGCCGTGCAGGCGAAGAAGCCGACGAAACTGCCGCCATGAAACGCGGGCGACACCACCGTAATGTCGTGCAGATGCCCGGTGCCCTCCCAGGGGTCATTGGTGATATAGACGTCACCCTCACGTATATTGTCGCGTCCGATGCGCCGGATGAAGTGCGCCACGGCGTCGGCCATCGCGTTGACATGCCCCGGTGTGCCCGTCACCGCCTGCGCCAGCATCTGCCCGTCAGCATCGTAAACGCCCGCTGACAAATCGCCCGCCTCGCGCACGGAGGTTGAAAACGCGGTGCGCACCAGCGCCTGCGCCTGCTCCTCCACAACCGAAATGAGCCGATTCCACATCACCTGAAACGCTACATTTGAAGGGGTCATGCCTTTGTCTCCGTCATGTCGATTGTGCCGTCCGACTGCGCCTGTGCGCGGCGGCTGGCGGGGACGATAATGGATGTCTCATCCTCGGTGATCACCGCCGGACCCTGCACCCATTGGCCCGCCGCAATGTCTGCGCGCGCAACTACCTGCGCCTGGGCTACCTTGCCAAGTGCCGGGTCAAAAAGCGCGCGCGTGCCATCAGCGGGGGCCGCATCCCCCTGTACCGGATCTTTCGCCCGCGTCACAGCGTCCACCGGTGTGGTTGCGTTAACTGACCAGACGGTGATTTCCACGTCCATGCCTTCGACCACCCGCCCGAACAGGCGCGCGTAGTCTTCCTCAAACAGCCGCAGAAAGGTCGCCGCATCGGGCTGTGCCGCCTGACCGGGCGACAGGCCGACCGGGATTTCCCAGCCCTGACCGGCATAGCGCATGTAAATCTTGTGCGCCGCCGTGATCGGCGCCTCCGCATCGCAAGAGCGCACAAACCCCGTCGCCTCGTCCTGCAACTCCGTGAACAGGGCGCGCACGGTGTCTGCGTCAAAATCCGACAGTCGCATATAAACGCTGCGATTGGCCTCAAAGCTGAACGGCGCGCGTAAAAATCCGATGGCCGATCCCACGCCGGCGCCCTTGGGCACCAGGCACCGCGACACGCCCAGCTTCTCGCACAGCCGCGCGGCGTGCAGGGGGGCCGCCCCGCCAAACGCGATCATCGTATATTCGCTCAGGTCTTCGCCGTTCTCCACCGCATGAACGCGCGCGGCATTGGCCATGTTTTCATCCACCACTTCCGCCAGCCCAAAGGCCGCCGTCTGTGCGTCCATGTCCAACTGATCACCCAACGCGGCCATCAGCGCGGCCTGCGATTTCTGTGGATAGAGCGGGATCGACCCGCCGGCGAAATGATCCGGATCCAGCTTGCCCAGCACCAGATCGGCGTCCGTCACGGCCGGGCGCTGCCCGCCGCGCCCGTAACACGCCGGCCCCGGTTCGGACCCCGCACTTTCCGGCCCGACCCGGATCTGGTTCAGCGTGTCCACATGCGCAAGCGATCCACCGCCTGCGCCGATCTCCACCATGTCGATCACCGGAATCGAGATCGGCATACCTGAGCCCTTCTTGAAGCGGTAAGAGCGCGCCACCTCGAAGACACGCGCCGTCTTGGGTGTCTGGTCCTTGATCAGACAGATCTTCGCCGTGGTCCCGCCCATGTCAAAGCTCAGAACCTTGTCCAGCCCATAGCGCGCCGCCAGCGTCGCGGCAAAAACAGCGCCCCCCGCCGGGCCGCTTTCGACCAGCCGCACGGGAAATTCCGCCGCCGATGCGATGGAGATGATGCCGCCGCCCGAATGCATCAGGAAAATGGGACAACCGGCGCCCGCGTCCTTGAGGCGCCCCTCCAGTCGGCCAAGATAGGACTTCATCAGAGGTTTGATATAGGCATTGGCGACGGTGGTATTGAACCGCTCATATTCGCGCATCTGGGGGCTGACATCAGAACTGAGCGAGACCATCACATCGGGCAACCGCGCCGCCAGCACGTCGCGCACCATCCGTTCATGATCGGGGTTGAGATAGCTGTGCAGGAAGCCCACCGCGATGCTCTCATACGACGCCTCTGCCAGCATGTCGGCCAGTGTTTCGATCTCTGCGCGGTCCAGCGCGATCAGCACCTTGCCATCTGCGCCAATGCGTTCAGACAAGGTATAGCGGCGCTGGCGCGGCAGCAGCGGTTCGGGCAGCACAAGGTTCAGGTCGTATTGTTCAAACCGCGATTCTGTGCGCATCTCGACCACGTCGCGGAAACCTTGGGTGGTGATCAGCGCCGTCTTTGCGCCGCGCCGCTCGATCAGCGCATTGGTGGCAAGGGTGGTGCCGTGGATGATCTGGCCAATGTCACCCGCGTCGATGCCCGCCTTGGCGCAGACCTGTGCCAGCCCGTCCAGTATCGCATCCTCCGGCGCGCCGTAGGTCGTCAGCACCTTGGACGAAAACATCTTTCCGGGGCCTTCCAGCACCACATCCGTAAAGGTGCCGCCGATATCGACCCCCAACCGCCAGTCATCGCGCGCCATATTTTTGGACTCCCGTGTTTCGCAGCCTTGCTACGCGCAGCCTTGGATCACGTCAAATTGTGGTTTTCGATCCATAGGATCAGGTTTTCTGATCCTTTGCCAGTTGCACCGCCAGCCGCAGGAAATCCGGCGCGCGGGCGGCGTCAAAACGCGCGGCGAAATGCAGCGGATCGGGCACCCAGTCATAATCGAGCGCCACCAGCCTGCCATCGTGCAAAGCGCCGCCGACCATTGCGCGGGGCAGACACGCCACGCCGTAGCCATCCAGCGTCATCTGCAGACAGGCCGCCAGATTGCTTGACGGAACCAGCCGCACGGCGCGCCCGGCGCGTGTCGCCACATGGCCGGCCAGCTGGTCGTAGGGCAAGGTGCCGCGCGCATGGGTCAGGATCGGATGCGCCGCAAGATCCTCCAGCGACAAAGCCGCCCCCGCCGCCAGCCCCAGATCAGGCCGCGCCACCCAGATCAAAGGGTATTCTCCCAGCTCAGCATGACCGGAGGTGCGCCGTTGAAACGGTCCGGTCTGGAATGTCAGATCCAGTGACCGGTCCCCCAGCGCCTGCGACAGTTGCGCCGACAGATCCACTGTAAGCTCAACCAGAACGTTCGGCGCGGCGTCCTTTAGCGCGCCCAGAAATGCGGGCAGCCATGTGTGCACGACCAGTTCCGTCACCCCCAGCCGGAGCACACCCTGCAGCAGCGCGGCATTGCCTGTTGCGGCCAGCATCGCCGCCACCGATCGCATGACAGCACGCGCATGTGGCAACAGATCGCGCCCGCGTGTGGTCAGCCGAACAGAGCCTGCGTCGCGCTCCATCAGGCGCACATCCAGCAGCGCCTCAAGTGCTGCAATGCGTGCCGATATACTTGGCTGCGTAGTGTTCAGCCGCACCGCCGCGCGGCGAAAGCTGCCCAGATCGGCCACCTGCACGAAGGCATCAATTTGCTTGAGGCTGGGGGTCACGTGGCAAAAGGTTCCGCTATGGCGCGTTCCACCATCATCAGGCGATCCTGACCATAGAACATGTCGCCACGCACAAAATAGGTGGGCGAGCCGAACACAGAGCGCGCGATCGCCTCGTCGGTATTGGCGCGGTGCACATCGCGTACCGTGTCGCTTTGCGCCGCCGCCAGCAGGGCCTCTGCGTTCAACCCGCATCCCTGCGCCAGCGCGTGCAGCACGTCGGGGTCGGCGATGTCCGCGTCGTCGCGCCAGTGCGCCTGCAGGATCGCGCGACTGATGGCATCGGCGTCTTTGCCCGCCGCAATGATCACGCCATTCGGCAGGGCCAGCGGATTGTCGTGGAATGTCGGGCGATGGCCGATCATCGGCAGGTCTCGCCACTGTGCCCAGCGTTGCATGTCCCGACCAAAGAAATAATCGACATGCGCCTGTGTGCGGGCCCGAAACGGCAAACCCCCGGCCGCTGCCATAACGGGCAGGAAATCGAATGGCCGGTGCTGCACCTGCCACCCGGTTTTGGCCGCGATGCGTGCCAACTCCCAGGCGCCAAGGTAGGCATAGGCGGAATGCGCGGAATAGAAGTATTCGATGATCCGGTCTTCAGTCATTTGCCAGCTCCCGCGCGTCTTTTGCCATGCGTGCAATGACCACCTTCATCATATCAAGGTTGCGCGGGTTTGACGCGTTCCCGTCCAGCCCGCGTTTCAACACACCTTGCAGGATCGCCAGCAGCCGGAAATAGGAAAACACCACGTAGAACTGCCAGTTGTCAGGCCGGGTGATCCCGCGCCGTTCGCAATAAAGCGCGACATACTCCTCTTCCGAGGGCAGCCCTGCCGCCGCGCGGTCCACCCCGGCAAGGCCACGAAAATGGCCTTCGTGCGGCAACCGCCAGTGCATGCACTGATAGGCCAGATCAGCCAGCGGATGACCCAGCGTGGACAGCTCCCAATCCAGCAGCGCGGCCACATCTTCGCGGTCCGGGGCAAAGATCATATTGTCGATGCGGTAATCCCCGTGCACGATTGACGACGCCCCGTCATCGGCCGCCATATTCGCCACCAGCCAGTCCATCAGCCAGTCTGCATCGGCCAGCTTGTCGGTCTCTGCGTCGCGGTATTGCTGCGACCAGCGGGTGACCTGACGCGCAAAATAATTGCCGGGTTTGCCATAATCGGCAAGGCCCACGCTGGCAGGATCGACGCTGTGCAGGGCGGCCAGCGTCGCGTTAATCGCATCATAGACGCGGCCCCGCGCCGCACTGTCCAGATCGGGCAGGGCAGGGTCCCAGAAAATGCGCCCTTCCACCATGTCCATCACAAAGAACTGCGTGCCCATCGGGCTGTCATCACCCGACAGGTGTAGCACGCGCGGCACCGGCACGTCTGTGTCTGCCAGTGCGCGCATCACGCGGTATTCGCGGTCCACGGCGTGCGCGGATTTCAGTAGTTTGCCCGGCGGCTTGGCGCGCAACACGTAACGCCGCGTACCTGAGGTCAGCTTGTAGGTCGGATTGGATTGCCCGTCCGAGAACTTCTCCATCCCGTCGAGCGTGCCGAAGCCTGCGACGTTTTCCGCCAGATAGCCCTGCAATGCGTCGTGGTCATAGGTGTGCATCGTAACGTCCCTTCATCCGGCCCATGGACAGCCCCGCCAATCTAAGCAAGTCTGGCACGGCGGGGAAAGCCCCCGCGCAGCGACAGACCCGAGGAATACCAGATGAACTTTGAGATGCGCCCCGAATACCGCGAGCTGCTGGCCCGCGTTGCCACGATGATCCGCGACGAGGTGATGCCGCTGGAAGAAGAATACCACGCGGAAATCGCCAAGGAAGACCGATGGACCTACACCGCGCGGCAGTCTCAGATCCTTGATGGGCTGAAGGCCAAGGCAAAGGCGGCGGGGCTGTGGAATTTCTGGCTGACTGACAGCGACAAGGGTTTTGGCCTCACCACCGTCGAATACGCGCATTTCGCCGAAGAATTGGGCAAAACCCCGCTGGGCGCTGAGGTTTTCAATTGCTCGGCCCCCGATACCGGCAATATGGAGGTGTTTGAGCGCTACGGCACTCAAGCCATGAAGGACAAATGGCTGTCGCGTCTGCTGGAAGGCGAGATCAGGTCCGCCTACCTGATGACAGAGCCGGACGTGGCAAGCTCGGATGCCACCAACATCCGCATGTCCTGCGTGCGTGACGGCGATGATTACGTGCTGAATGGCGAAAAGTGGTGGGCCAGCGGGGCGGGCGATCCGCGCTGCAAGGTTTATATCGTGATGGTCAAGACCGGCGGTGATGATCTGCCCAAACATGGCCGACAGTCGATGATCGTGGTGGACGCCGCCACACCGGGCATCGAAATTCTGCGCCCGATGCAGGTCTATGGCCACGATGACGCGCCGCACGGCCACATGCACATTCGATTTACCGATGTGCGTGTGCCTGCCGAAAACCTGCTGCTGGGCGAGGGGCGCGGATTTGAGATTGCCCAAGGGCGGCTTGGACCGGGGCGCGTTCACCACTGTATGCGCGCGATCGGGCAGGCAGAAGCAGCGCTGGAACTGATGTGCCGCCGCAGTCTTGAGCGCGAAGCCTTTGGCAAACCCCTGGCGAGCCTTGGCGCGAACTATGACATCATTGCCGAATGCCGGATGGAAATCGAGATGGCACGCCTGCTGTGTCTCAAGGCCGCGTGGTATATGGACCAAGGCGATAAACGCGCCGCAGCACCCTGGATCAGCCAGATCAAGGTCGTCGCCCCGCGTGTCGCACTCAAGGTCATTGACGAGGCGGTGCAGATGCACGGCGGCGCAGGGATCAGCCAGGACACACCGCTGGCCTATGCCTGGACCCATGTGCGCACCCTGCGGCTGGCGGACGGGCCGGACGCGGTGCACCGCCGCCAAGTGGCGCGCGCGGAATTGCGCAAATACACCCAGTCGCCGGTTTGACTTCTGTCTGGGCAGGTCCACTTCTTGCGAAAGACAATGCGCTTTGCGGTGATTGCCAGACCATCGGGGGGGCATGTAAACATGGACAAGAACGAGATTGAGCGTCTGATCGGCCGCGTGGCAATGAAGGACCGCGCGGCTTTTGAAGAGCTCTATGACCGTGTAAGTGCGAAACTTTTTGGTGTATGCCTGCGTGTGTTGACCAAACGCGCTGCCGCAGAGGACGCCATGCAGGACACATTCGTCAAAATCTGGAACAATGCCGACCGCTATCAGGTGAATGGTCTGTCTCCAATGACGTGGCTGATCACCATCGCGCGCAATACCTCCATTGACCGGCTGCGCGCGCGGCGCCAAGGCCACCAGGACATCGACACGCCGGGTTTTGAGCTGATTGCCCCCGGTCCGAACCCTGAGCAAGCCTTGATCGCTGCGTCCGAGACCGCGAAACTAACGGGCTGCCTTGAAACGCTCGATGCCGACCGCAGTGCTGCGATCCGGGGGGCCTATCTGGACGGATATACTTATGCTGATCTGGCTGAACGGTTCAACGTGCCGCTGAACACCATGCGAACCTGGCTGCGGCGCGGGCTGATTGCGCTGCGCGAATGTCTGAGCTTATGAGCGATACCGTCCAGTTTCATCCCGAAGACGATCTGACTGCCGCTGAATATGCCCTTGGGCTGGCTGAGGGCGAGGTGCTGCAAGCGGCCCGCACGCGTCTGCGCAATGAGCCGGGGTTCGCGCGCAAGGTCGCTGACTGGCAGGAACGATTTGTCGCCATGACCGACAGCATCGCCGCCGTCGCCCCGCGTGCGCAAATAAAACGGGCGTTGATGGCGCATCTGTTTGCCGGGGGTCATGTGCCTTTGTTGCGCAGGCTATGGCTTTGGCAGGGGCTAAGCGTTGCAGCGGCGGGTCTGGCCGCTGTAATGGGTCTGGCATTGTTGCAGGACCGCACGCCCTATCCGCCTGTGCCTTCTGCCGTCTATGCCGCCCAGATGACCGGGGAAACCGGCGCACTGGAAATGTTCGCCGTTCTGGATACCGGGCGCGGCGACATCGCTTTGCGGCGGGTTTCGGGCGGCCCCCCCGAAGGCCGGGTGCTGGAGCTTTGGGCGATCCTGCCGGACCGCGCGCCGATATCGCTGGGTGTTCTGCCGCAGGATGCTGTCACGCGCGTGGCGCTGCCTGCTGAGCTTTTGCAGCAAGCGGGCGAGATCACGCTGGCAGTGTCCGAAGAACCCCCCGGCGGTGCCCCCGGCGGCGCGCCGACGGGCAACATCATGGCGGCCGGGACCGTCGGCGAACTTTAAAGTTGTGAACATCTGCAAGAAGGCAAAAAGACCTCGCACAGTCTGACCACGTTTGCGCGAGCATGAAACTTTCGCCGTTCCCATCCGTTACTTCTGTATAGGCCGCCCGGATCAAACAATTCTGTCCCGTGCGCGGTAACGGCGATGATTATCGGTACATTCTGAGAAATTCAGGGGCCGTACGTCGCCGGGAAGTTCGGATAAATGTGTGCTCAATTGCGCCCCGTCCGGCCTTCTGGACCTCACTGGAAGAGAAAGGCGATACTATGAAACGCAGATATTTTCTTGGCACCGGCGCGCTGGCCGCGTTGGGTGTCGGAATTGGAACCATCCCCGGTAAAGGCATGGCCGCTTACGTCGAAGGCAACTTCGAAGTCACGCGCACGACCGCCGAATGGCGCGCAATGCTCAGCGGCGCGGAATATGCCGTGATGCGTGAAGGTGATACCGAACATCCGCATTCCAGCCCTCTGAACGATGAAAAGCGCGCGGGCACTTACCTGTGCAAGGGCTGCGATCAGGCGCTGTACAGCTCCGAGGCCAAATACGACAGCGGCACCGGCTGGCCGAGCTATACTGCGCCGCTGCCCGATGCGGTCGAAACAATGGCGGACAACAGCTTGTTCTCGCGCCGCACAGAAGTGCACTGCGACCGCTGCGGCAGCCATCTGGGCCACATATTCGATGACGGCCCAGCCCCGACAGGCAAGCGGCATTGTCTTAACGGTCTGTCGCTGAAGTTTGCAGCGCAAGCAGCCTGATGGGCCCGAGGGGTGATTCTGCGATGACAGTGGGGCGGGTTTTGCTTGCCCTGCTGTTCATCGCGGCATTCCTGCACTGTTGGCTCGCCCCTCAGGACCTTCGCGACATGCTTGGAGCGGCGGACTTGCCGCTGTGGCTTTTCTATCCGTCGATGGTGCTGAACGGGATCGGCGCGGCCTGCCTTTTGACGGGACTTTGGATGGCTCCGGCGGCCCTGACGCTGGCAAGCTATTGCATGGTTACAAGTTATTTCCACTTCGTTCCGGATGATATTTGGGAGATGTCGATCTTCGTCAAGAATTGGGCCGTCGCGGGCGCGCTGCTGGTGCTGTTCGCCTCTGGAGTACGCGCCCGCAAAGTCTGATTTTCAGGCACAGTTTTCACAATTTAGGCGAATTGTCGCCACTCCGGCGACACCCCCCTATGTTTTTTCACGAAGATCGCGGAAGTTCCCCGAGCTTCGGTGGGACACCGCAGCCCATTGAAACAACATCCAGAGGGAATAATGAGCGTCAAACACGCCAGACTTTCAGTGCGCGGCATCCCAGCCCTTTGCGCCGTCCTGCTACTCACAACCGCCTGCGCCACTGCCCCCCGACAGCAGGAAGTCCCAACCCTTTTAGGCATTGATCCGCAACGACAGGTCATGGCATTTCAGGAAGCCAAGAATTTGCGCGCCGAGGGCAAACGCGTGTGGTGTGTCCCTTATGCGCGCAACGTCAGCGGCATCGAAATTCGCGGCAACGCCGAAACATGGTGGCACAAGGCCCAAGGCATCTACAATCAGGGACAGCAGCCGTTGGTCGGGGCCGTGATGGCGTTCGATTCGACGCGTTCCATGCCCATGGGCCATATCGCCGTGGTGTCCGAGGTCGTCTCGGAACGTGAGATCAAGATTGACCACGCCAATTGGCTGCGCAATCAGGTATCGCTGAAAATGGCGGTGATTGACGTGTCTAAATCCAACGATTGGTCGGCCGTTCGCGTCGCTAGCCAGCCAAACGCTTTTGGCAGTGTCTATCCGATCAACGGTTTCATCTATCCAAAGTCGCGATAGATCTGCGCAGCGCATGATCTCTGCCTGAGCGTCCGGGCGTTTTGGTCCGGATGCATCCCGCCCTGATCGACAGTTCCTGTTGATCCGTGAAATGCCGCTGCGCGCTATGTTCCGCGCGGCTTTGCACGCAGGGTGGGGTCGGCCTGTGTGGGGTCTTCCGGCCAGGGGTGGCGCGGATAGCGCCCGCGCATGTCCTTGCGCACATCGGCATAGGAGCTGGCCCAGAAACCGGGCAGGTCCGTCGTAACCTGCACAGGTTTTTGCCCCGGCGACAGCAGCGTGACCTGCAAGGGCTGGCCCGCAATCATCGGGTGGCGGGTGACGCCGAAAACCTCCTGCAACCGCAACGCAATAGCAGGTAGCGCGCCGTCATAGTCAATCGCCACCCTGCGCCCCAACGGCGTCACGAAATGCCCTGGCGCGGCACGGTCAAGCGTCTGTGTCTGGTCCCAGTTCAACCGCGCACGCAGCGCAGGCAGCAGATCGAACTGTTTCCAATCCGCCGTGCTCCGCGTGCCTGCCAGATGCGGCAGCAGCCAGTCCTCCAATGTCTCCATCAGATACGCATCGCTAAAATCCGGGAAATCCGACCCCATCAGCCGCGCGCGGGCCAGAAACAACTGCGCGCCCTTGCCGGGCAGCAGGCCAAACTGGCGCACGCCCTCCAGCATCGCCAATGCCACCGCATCGTCTGGCGCATCCGGCCAGTTGCGATCGTCCAGCACCAGCGCGCCAAAGCGTTCCTGCTGCCGGGTCAGCACGCGCCCGTCGCGGCGCGACCAGGTGCAGACATCATGCCAACCGATCTGGTCCGCAAAGAGGTCTCGCAAGGCAGTTTCGGTCAGCATCGCCGCCTGCCGGATGCGCGCCTCGCGCAGGTCGCCGTCCAGATCCGTTGCCACAATCAACCGCGCCCCCGCCATCGGATCGGCTTCCTGCAGGATTGCGCCCTTGCCGCCAGACAGCACAAAGCGCGGTGCATCGCCCTTGCGGCGCAGCCCGACGCGGTCGGGATAGGCAAGTGCGGCAAGCGCGCCGATATCGTTTGGTCCCGCCCCACGCTGGCCGCGCGCCAGCCGTTTCGCCTCGGTCTGGATGCGCGCGAGGGTTGGCGCATGGGCAGTCGCGCCGCCACGTTTGCCCTCAACCGCGTCCATGCGCAGCGCAATATCCACCGGCGCGCCGCGCATTGGATCCCGCTCTGCCAGCAGAGCCGCCAGCATCGGAGCGCGCGCACCGCCGCGTGCCACCATATGCGCCAGCCGGGGATGCAACGGAAGCCGCGCCAATGTGCGCCCATGATCGGTGATGCGCCCCTGTGCGTCCAGCGCGCCAAGCATCCGCAGGACGCTCTGCGCCTCGGCCAAACGGCCCGCATGGGGCGGGGTGACAAAACTAAGCGTTTCTGCCGCAGCACCCCAAAGCGCCAGTTCCAGCGCGAAACCAGTCAGATCGCCCGCCTCGATCTCTGCCGGGGGGTAGGCCGCCAACGCGCCATCTTCACCCCGCGTCCAAAGCTTATACGCGACCCCGTCGCTGACACGTCCCGCCCGGCCCGCACGCTGTGTGGCCTCGGCGCGGGTCACACGCTGCGTCACCAGCCGCGACATGCCGGACGCCGGATCGAACAGCGCACGCCGCGCGCGCCCACCGTCCACCACAATGCGGATGCCTTCGATGGTCAGGGAGGTTTCAGCAATCGACGTGGCAAGCACCACCTTGCGCCCCTGACTTGTGGGCGCAATGGCCGCCCGCTGGGCAGTAAACTCCATCGCGCCGAACAGCGGTGCCAGCGTCACATCGCGCGGCACCTGTCCACGCAACAGCGCTTCGACACGCCGGATCTCGCCCTCACCGGGCAGAAACACCAGCGCGGAACCTTCGGTCTCTGTCAGCGCCTGCAGCACCAGATCGGCCACCGCGTTTTCAAACCGCTGCTTGCCCGCAGTCCGGTCCAACCAGCGCGGCGTCACCTCAAAACTGCGCCCCTGTGATGTCACGATGGGCGCGTCCATCAACTTCGCCACCGGGCCCGCGTCAAGCGTCGCGGACATCGCCACCAGCAACAAATCATCCCGCAGCGCGCCCGCCACCTCCAGACACAGCGCCAACCCCAGATCCGCGTTAAGCGAGCGTTCGTGGAATTCGTCAAAGATCACCGCGCCCACACCCGGCAGGTCTGGTGCGTCCTGGATCATCCGCGTCAGGATGCCTTCGGTCACCACCTCGATCCGTGTGCTCCTGGACACAGAAGATGCGCCGCGCACTCGAAAACCGACAGTGGCGCCAACGCTTTCGCCCAGCGTCGCCGCCATCCGCTCGGCGGCCGCACGCGCGGCCAGACGGCGCGGTTCCAGCATCAGGATACGGCCCTGCGTCAGGCCCGCATCCAGCATCGCCAGCGGCACGCGCGTCGTCTTGCCCGCACCGGGCGGTGCCTGCAATACCACACGGCCCGCGTCGCGCAGGGCGGCGATGACCTCGGGCATTACGGCGTCAATGGGCAGGGCAAAGGACATCCCGTCTTATCGGGCAAAGCCGGCGGCGCGCCAAGGGCGGGGATGGACATTTCGGCGCGGCAGGGCAAAAGATGCGGCATGGATACGACCGCAACTGCCACCGCAATCATATCAGGTGACCGCCGCGCATTGGCGCGGGCCATCACGCTGGTGGAATCGGGCCGCGCCGATCACCGCGCGCATGCAGCCAAGCTGTTGGCAGCCCTGCCCTTGAGCCGCGAAGCCCTGCGCATCGGGCTCTCTGGCACGCCGGGCGTGGGCAAATCCACCTTTATCGAGAGCTTCGGTCTGATGCTGACGGCACAGGGCAAACGCGTCGCGGTGCTGGCGGTCGATCCGTCCTCGTCCCGCTCCGGCGGGTCGATCCTGGGCGACAAGACGCGCATGGACCTGTTGTCGCGCGATCCGGGTGCCTTTATCCGACCATCGCCCAGTCAGACGCATCTGGGCGGCGTCGCGCGCCGCACCCGCGAGGCCGTGCGCCTGTGCGAGGCGGCGGGCTATGACGTGGTGCTGATCGAAACCGTGGGTGTAGGCCAATCCGAGACCGTGGTCGCGCAAATGGCGGACGTCTTCGTGCTGCTGCTGGCACCCGCGGGCGGCGACGAATTGCAGGGCGTCAAGCGTGGCATTATGGAAATGGCGGACCTGATTGTGGTCAACAAGGCCGACGGCGCGCTCAAATCCACCGCGACACGCACCTGCGCGGACTACGCCGGCGCGCTGCGGTTGCTGCGAAAACGGCCACAGGATCCGGACGGGTTTCCCAAAGCGATGACAGTGTCGGCGCTGGAAAATGATGGGTTGGACGGTGTCTGGGACACGCTGGTAGAACTGGTGGACTGGCGGCGCGCACAAGGTTTCTGGGACCGCACTCGCGCCACGCAGGCACGCTATTGGTTCGAAGAGGATGTGCGCCAGACATTGCTGGCGCAGCTTGCCACACCAAAGGCGCGCGCCGCACTGCGCACGCTGAGCGACCGTGTGGCAGAGGGCGCGCTGGACCCCGCCACGGCGGCACGGAATTTCGTGGCAGATCTACGCGGCGAATAA